>NZ_JBYIVZ010000006.1:0-287108 GCF_057710365.1 Streptomyces sp. bgisy027 | reverse complement strand
GGCCTGGTGCGGAAGTGGCGCCTGCCGGGCGACGCCCGGCACGTCCTCCGGCCGCACCGCCCGAAAGCCCGAGTACGCCCGGTACGAGGGCTTCCGGGCGGCACGCCGAGAGGACGCACCGAACGCCGCGCGGCCGCCCTTCGGGCGGCGACGCCACTTTCGCACCAGGCCCTGGTCGCGGCGCACGCACACCTGCGGCCGGCGGTCGAGGCCGTTCCGGCTCGTGGGCCTTCAGCCCGTCCGGCGTTTGCGGACGAGGCCGGTTCAGGGCCGAAGCGGGGGTCCTGGGGCGGCAGCCCCCTGGGGGTCCCCCTGCTCGGGGCGAGGACACATCACCGCGCGCCCGTCGAGTCCAGTTCGTCGGCGAGGGTGTTGACCGGCTGGGGCGTGCCCGTGAGGTCCAGGACGAAGAGGGGGACGCCGAGGCTGTCGGCGCGGGCCCGGGCGTCGGGGGCGTAGCCGGACAGGGAGAAGTAGACGCAGGCCGCCGACTCCGTCATGGCGGTCAGCCACAGACACTCCACGTCCCGCAGTGAGGCCGGCCGTACGGTCGGGTCGACCTGGGCGAGCAGCCCGTGCGCGGCGATGCCGATGCCCGACGTGGGGCGCTGGTCGGCGCGGCGGATGTCCCGGTAGCCGAGCCAGCGCAGATACACGGCGGCCGCGGTGACCGCGTCGCGGGCGGTGCGGATCGTGATGGGCTGGAAGGCACGGCGCGGGGCGGGCGCCTTCGGCGGCTCCGCCTCCTCGTCGTCCGCGCTCGCCCGTGCCACCGGCACCCGCAGCAGCGTGCCGCAGGAGCAGCCGAGCTCGGGACGGGGCCACTCGCCCTCGCGGCCGCAGGCAGCGCACCGGACGCTGATCCACTCGTCGTCCCAGGCCCGATGGGCGACCGCGGTCGCGGTGCCGGCCGGGTCGAGCGGCGGCACCACAGGGGCCCCGCACTCGCAGGGATAGGCGGGTGCCGCGTACAGATGCTCGCGCCGGCAGGCCGGGCAGCGCACCGGCACGCTCTCGGACATGGCCCACTCCAGGACGACCTCGCATCGGGACAGCGCTCCCATCGTCCTCCAGGCGGCGCCCGGTTGTCCGGCTCTTGACGGTCTTCACCCGCACGCCTACATTGCTTCCAGATAGCAGAAAAGAGTTTCCGTAATACGGAAGTCGAGGGATTGTCCTTCGGAGTCCGCGAGCGGGAGCGACATCGTCACGGAATTGCTCACCGCGGGGCGCGACGGGAGTGCGAATCCGACAGCCGAAGCAGGAGTACTCAATGGCACGTATGACCGCTGCCCGAGCGGCAGTCGAGATCCTCAAGCGCGAGGGCGTCAGCAACGCGTTCGGCGTGCCGGGCGCGGCGATCAACCCCTTCTACGCAGCGCTCAAGGCCTCCGGCGGCATCCATCACACCCTCGCCCGCCATGTGGAGGGCGCCTCGCACATGGCGGAGGGCTACACCCGCACGCACCCGGGCAACATCGGCGTCTGCATCGGCACCTCCGGCCCGGCCGGCACCGACATGATCACCGGCCTGTACTCCGCGATCGGCGACTCCATCCCGATCCTGTGCATCACCGGCCAGGCCCCGACCGCCGTGATCCACAAAGAGGACTTCCAGGCCGTCGACATCGCGTCCATCGCCAAGCCGGTCACCAAGATGGCCGTGACCGTCCTGGAGGCCGCGCAGGTCCCCGGCGTCTTCCAGCAGGCGTTCCACCTGATGCGCTCCGGCCGCCCCGGTCCGGTCCTCATCGACCTGCCGATCGACGTCCAGCTCACCGAGATCGAGTTCGACCCCGAGACGTACGAGCCGCTGCCGGTCTACAAGCCGGCCGCGACCCGTGCCCAGGTCGAGAAGGCGATCGGGATGCTGAACGCGTCCGAGCGCCCGCTGATCGTCGCGGGCGGCGGCGTCATCAACGCCGACGCCGCCGAACTCCTCGTCGAGTTCGCCGAGTTGACCGGCACACCGGTCGTCCCGACCCTGATGGGCTGGGGCCTGCTCCCCGACGACCACGAGCTGAACGCCGGCATGGTGGGCCTGCAGACCTCGCACCGCTACGGCAACGCGACCTTCCTGGAGTCCGACTTCGTCCTCGGCATCGGCAACCGCTGGGCCAACCGCCACACCGGCAAGATCGACGTCTACACGGCCGGCCGCAAGTTCGTCCACGTCGACATCGAGCCCACCCAGATCGGCAAGATCTTCGCCCCGGACTACGGCATCGCGTCCGACGCGAAGGCCGCCCTGGAGCTGTTCGTCGAGGTGGCACGGGAGTTGAAGGCGGCCGGCCGGCTGCCCGACCGCTCCGCGTGGGCCGCCTCGGCGCAGGAGAGGAAGGCGACCCTCCAGCGCCGTACGCACTTCGACGACATCCCGATCAAGCCGCAGCGCGTCTACGAGGAGATGAACAAGGCCTTCGGCCCCCAGACCCGGTACGTCTCCACGATCGGCCTCTCGCAGATCGCCGGCGCTCAGATGCTGCACGTCTTCAAGCCGCGGCACTGGATCAACTGCGGCCAGGCGGGCCCCCTCGGCTGGACGATCCCGGCCGCGCTGGGCGTCGCCAAGGCCGACCCGGAGGCCCAGGTCGTCGCCCTGTCCGGCGACTACGACTTCCAGTTCATGATCGAGGAACTGGCGGTCGGCGCCCAGCACCGGATCCCGTACGTCCACGTCCTGGTGAACAACTCCTACCTGGGCCTGATCCGGCAGGCACAGCGGGCCTTCGAGATCGACTTCCAGGTCAACCTGGAGTTCGAGAACATCAACTCGCCCGAACTGGGCGTCTACGGCGTCGACCACGTCAAGGTCGCCGAGGGCCTCGGCTGCAAGGCGATCCGGGTGACCGACCCGGCCGACCTGGGCGCGGCCCTGGAGCAGGCCAAGAAGCTGGCTCAGGACTACCAGGTCCCGGTCGTCGTCGAGGCGATCCTGGAGCGCGTCACCAATATCTCCATGTCCACGACCAACGACATCAGCAACGTCGTCGAGTTCGAGGAGATCGCGACGGAGCCCGGCCACGCGCCGACCTCGATCAGGACGCTGAAGGTCTGACGGTCCGCTCGCAGAAGGGGCGGTCCAGCCGAAAGGCTGGACCGCCCCTTTTCCGTGCTCCCCCGCCGAGGCCCGCCGCCCCCGTGCCGGCGGGCCCCGTGTTGAGGACAATGTGCCCGCGTGCGGCGGTGGTTGAAGCCTCTTGAACAAGATTCAGAGCTTGATTTGAGGTTTGCCTTGGCCCGCTACGCCTCCTCGTGATGCTCGGACAGCCCCGGCCAGTCGTCGGGGCCGCCGCCCTGCCACTCGATGAAGTCGCTCTCCGAGATGTCCGTGACATACAGGTCGGCGAGCCGCAGGATCTCGCTCACGTCGTCCACGTGCGTGGCGATGCCCAGGGTCTCGTCGCCCTCGGTGACCCGCCGGGAGCCGTCCAGCGCCGGCGAGTGCACCACGACATGCGGATGCTCCGTTGGATGTGCCATGCCTTCAGCCTCCTGCGGATGCCGCCCCCGCGCACGCCGGAGAGCGCCGGGTACGGGACCGTCCGTACCCGGCGCTCTTGGGCCGGTGAGGCTTTCTTCGGTTGTGGCCGCCCGACGGTGCGAGGCTGGGCGCGACAGGACGTTCGCGCCGCCGGACGGGGCCTTGGGGCTCGGGACCGCGGCGGCAGCGACGGAACCGGGGCTCCTTCCCTCTGGTCGAAGAAGGAGGCCGGACCTTCACCACCGCACTGGCTCGCACGCCGCCGCGGTCCTCGCGTTGCCCGCGCCCCACGCCGGCGGCCACCCCTCATCCGGGTCGCTCGGCGTCGTGCGCGGGCGGTGCGTACGGCTCATGACCTCCCGTCAGGAGCCGGACGCAGTCTGGGGGTTCAGTCCTCGCGCAGGGCGCGGACCGCCTCCTCCACGCGCTTGCCGTACTCGGGGTCGGCGGCGTGGAAGTGGGCCAGGTTCCTCTCGATCACATCGTCGCGGGAGACCTGGGACAGGCCACCGGCGATGTTCGCGACCAGACGGGACCTCTCCTCGGCGGACATCAGCCGGTACAGCTCGCCGGCCTGGAAGAAGGCGTCGTCCTTGGTGTGCAGCGGGGCCTCGTGGGTGCCGGTCCAGCCGGTCACCGCCAGCGGCGCCGACAGCGGGCGGCCGGTCTCCACCGGGCCGTCGTAGGAGTTCGGCTCGTAGTTCTTCGCCCCGCGGCCCTGGGAGTTGGCCGCCATGAGGCCGTCGCGGCCGTAGTTCTGCGCGGTCGTCGCCCTCGGGGCGTTCACCGCGAGCTGGGTGTGGTTGACGCCCAGGCGGTAGCGGTGGGCGTCCGCGTAGGCGAAGAGGCGGCCCTGGAGCATCTTGTCCGGGGAGGGGCCGATGCCGGGGACGAAGTTGTTCGGGGAGAACGCGGCCTGTTCGACCTCCGCGAAGACGTTGTCCGGGTTGCGGTCGAGGACCAGCCGGCCCACGCGCTGCAGCGGGTAGTCCTTGTGCGGCCAGACCTTGGTCAGGTCGAACGGGTTGAAGCGGTAGTCGGCCGCCTCGGCCGCCGGCATGAGCTGGACGTACAGGGTCCAGGACGGGTGCACGCCCCGCTCGATGGCCTGGAGCAGGTCCGTCTGGTGCGAATTGGGGTCCTTGCCCGCGAGCTCGGCGGCCTGCTCGCTGCTCAGGCAGCGGATGCCCTGGTTGGTCTTGAAGTGGTACTTGACGAAGAAGGCCTCGCCGTCGGCGTTCGTCCACTGGTAGGTGTGCGAGCCGTAGCCGTTCATGTGGCGGTACGATGCCGGGATGCCGCGGTCGCCCATCAGCCAGGTCACCTGGTGCGTGGCCTCGGGGGCGTGCGCCCAGAAGTCCCAGACGTTGTCCGGCTCCTGCTTGCCGGTGAACGGGTCGCGCTTCTGCGAGTGGATGAAGTCGGGGAACTTCACCGGGTCCTTGATGAAGAACACCGGCGTGTTGTTCCCCACGAGGTCGTAATTGCCCTCGGCCGTATAGAACTTGAGGGCGAAGCCGCGCGGGTCGCGGACCGCGTCCGCGCCGCCGAGGCTGTCGGCGACCGTCGAGAAGCGCAGGAACACCTCGGTGCGCCTGCCCACCTCGCTCAGGAAGTCGGCGTGGGTGAAGCCGGTGACGTCGTCGGTCACCTCGAAATGGCCGTAGGCGCCGGAGCCGCGGGCGTGCACCACACGCTCCGGGATGCGCTCGCGGTTGAAGCGCGCCAGCTTCTCCAGCAGGTGCTGGTCCTGGAGCAGGAGCGGGCCGCCGACGCCGGCGGATGCTGAGTTCTGGTTGTCGGCGACCGGGGCGCCGGACTCGGTCGTGAGCACGCGCTTCGACATCGTGGACCTTCCGTACGAGAGTCAGCGGAGGCTTCGGAAAGGGACTTCCGCTTCGTGGAGCCTAGGTTTGGGGCGATCTGTACGTCAACAGTTTGTTGAAGTGGGTTCCGGGCGGCGCCGACGCCTGGGCGCGACAGGACAGGTGTCAGCGGCGGCGCCGCCCGGAAGTCTCTAGAGCTGCGCGCCGGAGAGGCGCTCCACGGCGCGCAGCAGGGCCGAGTGGTCCAGGCCCCCGTCGCCCTGGGCACGCAGGGACGCGACCAGCTGGGCGACCACGGCGCCGACCGGAAGTGCGGCACCGACGTTGCGGGCGGCGTCCGTGACGATGCCCATGTCCTTGTGGTGCAGGTCGATCCGGAAGCCCGGCTTGAAGTCCCGGTTCAGGAAGTTGTCCTTCTTCCGCGTCAGCACGGTCGACCCCGCCAGGCCGCCGTTGAGGACGTCCAGGGCCGCCTGGAGATCCACGCCGGACTTCTCCAGGAAGACCACGGCCTCGGCGCACGCCTGGATGTTCACGGCGACGATCAGCTGGTTGGCCGCCTTCACGGTCTGACCCGAGCCGTGCGGACCGCACAGCACGATCGTCTTGCCGAGGGCGTCGAAGATCGGCTTGGCCTGGTCGAAGTCGGTCTGCTCGCCACCGACCATGATCGACAGCACGGCCTCGACGGCGCCGGCCTCGCCGCCGGAGACGGGGGCGTCCAGCACGCGGATGCCCTTGTCCTTCGCGGCCTTCGCCAGGTCGACCGAGGTCTGCGGGGTGATCGAGGACATGTCGATCAGCAGCGCGCCGGACCTCGCGTTCTCCAGGATGCCTTCGGGGCCGTAGGCGATGGCCTCGACCTGCGGGGAGGCCGGGACCATCGTGATGACGACGTCGGCGTCCCGCACGGCCTCGGCGATCGAGCCGGCGGCGGTGCCGCCCGCCGCGGTGAGGCGATCCAGCTTGTCCTGCTCCAGCGTGAAGCCGGTGACCTGGTAACCCGCCTTGATCAGGTTCTCGGACATGGGGGAGCCCATGATGCCGAGGCCGATCCAGGCGATGTTGGGGAGGGTGCTCATGATGGGGGTACCTCTCTGAACTGCTGTGGTACGTCAACGAATTGGCGCCGGTCGGCGACAGTCGGCCTGTCCGGCGTTTGAGGACGAGGCCCCTTCGGGGCCGAAGCGGGGGTCTGGGGGCGGCGGCCCCCAGGGGCGGTGCCGTCAGCGGGCGGTGCCGTCAGCGGGCGGCGCGCTGCTCGACCGGCAGCCAGCCGAAGGCTTCCCCGCTCGGGCGGTCGCCGGGCTTGTACTCCAGGCCCACCCAGCCCTCGTATCCCGCCTTCGTCAGCCGGCCGAGCAGTTCCTCCAGCGGCAGCGTCCCCGTGCCCGGAGCGCCGCGGCCCGGGTTGTCGGCGATCTGGACGTGACCGGTCTTCGCCGCGAACTGCTCGATCACCGCCGGCAGGTCCTCGCCGTTCATGGACAGGTGGTAGAGGTCCATGAGGAAACGGGCGTTGCCCAGGCCGGTGGCCTCGTTGACCCGGTCGACGACGCTCACCGCGGCCGGTGCGCTCACCAGCGGGTACAGCGGCGACTCGGGCTGGTTCAGCGCCTCGATCAGCAGGATCGCGCCGATCCGGTCGGCGGCCCGGGCCGCGAGGGCGAGGTTCTCCAGCGCGAGCGCGTCCTGCTCGGCCGGGTCCACCCCCTCGACGCGGTTGCCGTACAGGGCGTTGAGCGCCGTGCAGCCGAGCGAGGCCGCGAAGTCGGCCGCCACGTCGATGTTGGCGCGGAACCTCTCCGACTCCTCGCCCGGGACCGACAGGGCGCCGCGGTCCGGTCCGGGCAGCTGCCCTGCGTAGAAGTTCAGGCCGGTGAGCCGGACGCCCGCGTCCTCGATCGCCTTCTTCAGGGCGTCGAGCTCGGCGCGCTCGGGGGTGGGGGAGTCGACCCAGGGCCACCACAGCTCGACCGCGGTGAAGCCCGCCGCGGCGGCGGCCGCGGGGCGCTCCAGGAGCGGGAGTTCCGTGAAGAGGATCGACAGGTTGACGTTGAAGCGCTGCTCTGCGAATCCCATGGGGGTCGGCGCTCCCTTCCGTGTCGAGATTCCGTATTGCGGAAGTTCGTTTCTGCTTAATGGAAGATTGCCGTTCGCGGCCGTGCCTTGTCAAGAGGAGGGCCAGGCAAAAACGCCGACGCCGGGCAGTGAGCGGGGGTGTACGGTCGGCTCTGACCTGCTGTGACTTCTCCCACCCGCCCTTGCCCGGGCGGGGAAGGCTTACCTACGTTCGGTCGTATGTCCTCCCACGGCCCCGCACCCGTCGAGTTCTCCGTCGACCTGAGCGCGCACGAGATGCTCCGGCGGGCCCACGTACTGGACGCCCTCGGCCCCGACTGGGACCCCCTCGCCGCCCTGCGCGGTGAGGAAGAGGCGTACGAGCTGCTGTACTCCGGCCTCGACGCGGACCAGCAGCGCGTCTACGACGAGCTGGTCGCGGCCGGCGTGCTCCCGCCGCGAGGAGGCGGGCATGCTGCCCCGTGACCCGCAGGCGGACATCGGGCGCCGCGCCTGGGTGGCCTGCCCGAACTGCGACGACCGCCGCGGCTGCGGCGACTGCGAGGAGCAGCGCACCTGCTCGCGGCACTGGCGCTATCTGCTCTCCAACACCGGCAGCCTGCTGCACCTGCAGTGCCGGTCGTGCACCCACGTCTTCACCCACGAGACCGGGTTCGGCCGGACGCGCTCCCTGTGGCAGCGCATGACCCGCGCCTGGTGACACCGGCCGGCGCCTCGGCCCGTACCTGGCGCATGACCCGCGCCCAGGCCGCATCGGCCGGCGACCCGCCCCGCGCGTTCGGACGATGCCACCGTCTGTCATTCGGATGACCCCACCGTCTGTCACCGCGGACCGCACGCCGGCGTGACCGAGGATCGCGGTCGGCGGTCACTCCCGGCCGCCGGTCGTCCGCCCGGAGGCAGCCGTGCAGATCCTGCTCGTCGCCAGCGCGTTCAACAGCCTCACCCAGCGCGTCCACGCCGAGCTGCGCGACCGCGGCCACCACGTGGCGGTGGAACTCGCCCTGCCGGACCGCTCCCTCGCTGAAGCCGTACGGCGCCACGCCCCGCAGCTCGTCGTGGCGCCGATGCTGAGGACGGCCAT
This sequence comes from Streptomyces sp. bgisy027, assembly GCF_057710365.1. Taxonomy (NCBI): domain Bacteria; kingdom Bacillati; phylum Actinomycetota; class Actinomycetes; order Kitasatosporales; family Streptomycetaceae; genus Streptomyces; species Streptomyces sp. bgisy027. The sequence goes on along the minus strand of NZ_JBYIVZ010000006.1, from coordinate 278,632 downwards.
CCCCGAGGAGGTGTGGTCGGCCCACACCTGTCTGATCGTCCACCCCGGGCCCCTCGGCGACCGCGGGCCGTCCTCCCTGGACTGGGCGATCCACGAGGGCGCCGAGCACTGGGGCGTCACGGTCCTTCAGGCCGCCGCCGAGATGGACGCGGGCGACGTGTGGGCCTCGGTGCCGTGCCGGGTCCCTCCGGTGGCCAAGAGCGACCTGTACCGGGGCGAGGTCGCCGACGCGGCGCTGACCGCCGTACTCCTCGCCGTGGAGCGTTTCGCGGGCGGCACCCACGTCCCCGCTGCCCAGGACGAGGCGGGACTCGCGGGCGTGCCCGTGCGGGTCCGGCCGTACCTGGACCAGAGCGTCCGGCGCATCGACTGGGCCGCCGACTCCACCGAGACCGTCGTGCGCAAGCTGCGGGCGGCCGACTCGCAGCCCGGCGTGCTGGACCTGCTGCCGGGCGGCGAGTGGTACCTGCACGGCGGCCACCCCGAGGGCACCCTGCGCGGCCGCCCCGGCGAACTCCTCGCCACCCGCGCCGGAGCGATCTGCCGTGCCACCGCGGACGGCGCCGTGTGGATCCCGGAACTGCGGCCCCGCCGCCTGCCAGGCCGGCCGCCCACCTTCAAGCTCCCCGCCGTGCGGGCCCTGGGCGACCGGCTGCCGCCCCTGCCGGAGCACGCGCCACCCGTGCTGCCCGACGCGCGCGAGCGCACCTGGACGGACATCCGCTACCGGGAGGACGGCGGCGCCGGCTTCCTGACGTTCTCCTTCCCGGGCGGCGCCATGAGCACCGAGCAGTGCCGGCGCCTCCTGCACGCCTACCGGGAGGCGTGCGCCCGCCCCACCTCGGTCCTTGTGCTGGGCGGCGAGCGGGACTTCTTCTCCAACGGGATCCATCTGGGTGTCATCGAGGCCGCCGCCGACCCCGCCGCCGAGTCCTGGGCGAACATCAACGCCATCGACGACCTCGTGGAGGCGGTCCTGACCACCACCGACCGGCTCGTCGTCGCGGCCGTCGCGGGCAACGCCGCCGCGGGCGGGGCGATGCTCGCCCTGGCGGCCGACGAGGTGTGGTGCCGCTCCGGCTCCGTGCTGAACCCGCACTACCGCCTGATGGGCCTGTACGGCTCCGAGTACTGGACCTGCACCCTGCCCCGCAGGGTGGGGCCGGCCCTGGCCGAACGGCTCATGCGGGAGGCGCTGCCCGTGAGCGCGGCGAGCGCCCTGCGCCTCGGACTGGCCGACCGGGTGATCGACTGCGGCCCCGGCGACTTCGCCCGGGAGACCGGCGCCCTGGCCGCACGCCTCGCGGCACTGCCGGCGACGGCCTCCCAGATCGCCGCGAAGAAGGCCGAGCTGGACCGCCGCGAGGCCACGACCCCGCTCGCCGGCTTCCGCGAACGGGAGCTGGCCCGCATGCGCCGGACCTTCGACGACCCGGACGCCCCGTACCACGCCCTGCGCCGCGCGTTCGTCCACAAGCGCCGGCCCCCGTGCACCCCGCCGCACCTCACCGCGCCCCCGGTTGCGTGAAGCGGCCCCACCACCAGTGCCGTCCGTGTCACACGAATGGCCCACGGTGTGTTTCACCCCGGCCGAACCGCTGATACCAAGAATCCGATGGACCGAAATGCGGTCCTTCATCCCTTACCTCCCTTGGAGGCGGTCCCATGACTGAGGCGACGCCGGAGACCGTCGGCGCTGCGGACACCACAGGTGCGCCCGCCGACGAGACACCCACGATCCATGTCCTGTGGATCAACGCGGGCCTGAGCTGCGACGGTGACTCGGTCGCGCTGACGGCGGCCATGCAGCCGAGCATCGAGGAGATCGTCCTCGGCGTCCTGCCGGGGCTGCCGAAGATCCAGGTGCACTGGCCGCTCATCGACTTCGAGTGCGGCCCGGTCGGCGGCGCCGACACCTTCATCGAGTGGTTCTTCAAGGGCGAGCGCGGCGAGATCGACCCGTTCGTGCTGGTCGTCGAGGGGTCCATCCCCAACGAGGCGATCAAGCCCGAGGGCTACTGGTGCGGCTTCGGCGACGACCCCGAGACCGGCCAGCCGATCACCACCAGCGAGTGGATCGACCGGCTCGCCCCGAAGGCCCTGGCCGTGGTCGCCATCGGCACCTGCGCCACGTACGGCGGCATCCACGCGATGGCCGGCAACCCGACCGGTGCCATGGGTGTCCCCGACTACCTCGGCTGGGACTGGAAGTCCCAGGCAGGCATCCCCATCGTGTGTGTCCCCGGCTGCCCGATCCAGCCCGACAACTTCGCCGAGACGCTGACCTACCTGCTCTACCAGGCGACCGGCGCCGCCCCGATGATCCCGCTGGACGACAAGCTGCGTCCGACCTGGCTGTTCGGCGCCACCGTGCACGAGGGCTGCGACCGGGCGGGCTACTACGAGCAGGGCGAGTTCGCGGAGTCGTACGACTCCCCGAAGTGCCTGGTCAAGATCGGCTGCTGGGGCCCGGTGGTGAAGTGCAACGTGCCCAAGCGCGGCTGGATGAACGGTGTCGGCGGCTGCCCGAACGTCGGCGGCATCTGCATCGCCTGCACCATGCCCGGATTCCCCGACAAGTTCATGCCGTTCATGGACGAACCCCCCGGCGCCAAGCTGTCCGTATCGGGCAGTTCCGTCTACGGCGCCGTGGTCCGCAAGCTGCGGCAGGTCACCGGCAAGACGGTGGACAAGGAGCCCAAGTGGCGCCGTACCGGAGAGAAGATCACCACCGGCTACCGGCCGCCGTGGTGACGCTCCGTCACCCCTGATCCGCCCCTGCTTCGTGCACCCCCCCCCGCACCCAACCCGAACCTCCCGCGCAACGAAGGGCACGGCAAACGACGATGGCAGCGAAGACGAAGGCGGCCGGCGACGGCAGCGGCCTGGTGGAGATGTCCTGGGATCCCATCACCCGGATCGTGGGCAGCCTGGGCATCCACACGAAGATCGACTTCAAGCAGAAGCGGGTCGCCGAGTGCTACAGCACCTCGTCCGTCTTCCGCGGCTACAGCGTCTTCATGCGCGGCAAGGACCCCCGCGACGCCCACTTCATCACCAGCCGCATCTGCGGCATCTGCGGCGACAACCACGCCACCTGCTCGGTGTACGCGCAGAACATGGCGTACGGCGTGAAGCCCCCGCACCTCGGTGAGTGGATCATCAACCTCGGCGAGTCCGCGGAGTACATGTTCGACCACAACATCTTCCAGGAGAACCTGGTCGGGGTCGACTACTGCGAGAAGATGGTCCGGGAGACCAACCCCGGCGTCCTCGAACTCGCCGAGCGCACCGAGGCCCCGCACGCGGCCGAGCACGGCTATCGCACCATCGCCGACATCATGCGCTCGCTGAACCCGCTGGAGGGCGAGTTCTACCGGGAGGCCCTCCAGGTCAGCCGCTACACCAGGGAGATGTTCTGCCTGATGGAGGGGCGCCATGTGCACCCCTCCACGCTCTACCCGGGCGGCGTCGGCACGGTCGCCTCCGTACAGCTCTTCACCGACTACATGAGCCGCCTCATGCGGTACGTGGAGTTCATGAAGCGGGTCGTGCCCCTGCACGACGACCTGTTCGACTTCTTCTACGAGGCCCTCCCCGGCTACGAGGAGGTCGGCCGCCGCCGCGTCCTGCTCGGCTGCTGGGGCGCGCTCAACGACCCCGAGTACTGCGACTTCACCTACGCCAACATGACGGACTGGGGCCGGCGGATGTTCGTCACGCCCGGTGTCGTCGTCGACGGCAAGCTGGTCACCAACGACCTCACCGAGATCAACCTCGGCATCCGCATCCTGCTCGGCAGCTCCTACTACGAGGACTGGCAGGGCCAGGAGCAGTTCGTCACCCACGACCCGCTCGGCAACCCGGTCGACCCGCGCCACCCGTGGAACCAGCACACCATCCCCGCCCCGCAGAAGCGCGACTTCGACGACAAGTACAGCTGGGTGATGTCCCCGCGCTGGTTCGACGGCAAGGACCACCTCGCCCTCGACACCGGCGGCGGCCCCATCGCCCGCCTGTGGTCCACCGCCCTGTCCGGGCTCGTCGACATCGGGTACGTCAAGGCCACCGGCCACAGCGTGGTCATCAACCTGCCGCGCACGATGACCAAGCCGGAGACCACCTTCGAGTGGAAGATCCCGCAGTGGTCCAACGCCCTGGAGCGCAACCGCGCCCGCACCTACTTCCAGGCGTACGCCGCCGCTGTCGCGCTGCACGCCGCCGAGAAGGGCCTGGAGGAGGTCCGCGCCGGACGCACCCAGACCTGGGAGAAGTTCGAAGTCCCGGACCAGGCCATCGGCTGCGGCTTCACGGAGGCCGTGCGCGGTGTGCTCTCGCACCACATGGTGATCCGCGACGGCAAGATCGCCAACTACCACCCGTACCCGCCCACCCCGTGGAACGCCAGCGTCCGTGACAGCTACGGCACCCCCGGCCCGTACGAGGACGCCGTGCAGAACACCCCGATCTTCGAGGAGAACTCCCCGGAGAACTTCAAGGGCATCGACATCATGCGCGCCGTCCGCAGCTTCGACCCCTGTCTGCCCTGCGGCGTCCACATGTACGTCGGCGGCGGCAAGACCGTGAAGAGCCTGCACGTCCCCACCGGCCTGAGCGGGCTGGGCGGATGAGCGCGACGACGACGGCGCGGCCGGCGAGCGCGGAGGAGACCGGCCGCCGCATCGAGGAGATCCTCGACCGGCTGAGCGCGAGCGGCGAGCCGGCCGGCGCCGCCGCGGCCGAGGAACTCGTCCGGTGCCTGATGGACTTCTACGGCTCCGGACTGGCCCGCGTCCTGCACCTGCTGTCGGCCGCCCCCGGCGATCCGCTGCCGCGGCTCCTCGGCGACGAACTCGTCGCGAGCCTGCTGGTCCTGCACGACCTGCACCCCGAGGACCGCGACACCCGCATCGGCCGGGCCCTGGACAGCGTGCGGCAGCACGACCTGGAGGTGGCCGGCCTCGACGAGCAGACCGGCACCCTGCGGTTGCGGGCGGCCGCGAGCGGCGGCTGCGGCTGTGGCTCCGGCAGCGGCGCCCGGGAGGCCGCCGAGGCGGCGCTCGCCTGCTTCGCGCCCGAGGTCAGGGCCGTCGAGGTGGAGTCGGCGCCCGCCCTGTTGCAGATCGGGACGAAGACCCGGTGACCGCGGCCACGGTCGGCCTGCGGCGGTTCCTGACCGAGCGTCCGCCGCAGCCCGAGCGATGCGAGCTGTGCGCGGTCGTGGTGCCCGAGGACCACCGCCACCTGGTCGACACCGAACGACGCGCCCTCGTCTGCGCCTGCGGCGCCTGCGCGCTGCTCATGCAGCAGCCGGGCGCCGCCGCGGGCCGCTTCCGCGCGGTCCCGGCCCGCTACCTCACCGACCCCGGGCACCGCCTCGACGAGCGGGCGTGGGAGGCGCTGCGGATCCCGGTCGGCGTCGTCTTCTTCTTCCGCAACGCGGCCCTCGGCCGGCTGGTCGCCCTCTACCCCAGCCCGGCCGGCGCCACCGAGAGCGAACTCGAACCGGCCGCCTTCGACGAGGTCCTCGGCGGCAGCCGGCTCGCAGCCCTCCTCGAACCCGACGTGGAGGCACTCCTGCTGCGCCGCGACGGCGACGCCTTCGAGTGCCACCTCGTCCCGATCGACGTCTGCTACGAACTCGTCGGCCGGATGCGGCTGTTGTGGCAGGGCTTCGACGGCGGTGCGGAGGCGCGGGCCGCGCTGGACGTCTTCTTCGAGGACGTCCGCAGTCGTGTCCGGCCCCTGGACGAGGCGGAGCGCACATGACCGAGTTCTCGTTCTCCTGTGTCGGTGTCCGTGCCGACCGCTACGCCGCCGGTCCCACTCTGGTCTTCCGGCTGCGGGTCACCGCCTCCGGTGATGTCCCCGTGCACGCCGTCGCCCTGCGCTGCCAGATGCGCATCGAGCCCGCCCGCCGCGGCTACGCGCCCGCCGAGGCCGACGGGCTCACCGATCTGTTCGGGGAGCGCGCCCGCTGGGGCAGCACCCTCCAGCCGGTGCAGTTCGCGCAGGTCCCGGTGATGGTCTCCGCGTTCACCGGCGAGACCGAGACCGACCTCGTCGTGCCCTGCACCTACGACATGGACATCGCCGCGACCCGCTACCTGGACGCCCTCACCGACGGCGAGGTCCCGCTGCTGATGCTGTTCTCCGGCACGGCGTTCACCGGCACCGGGGGCTTCCGTGTGGAGCCCGTCCCGTGGGACCGCGAGGCGTCCTTCAGGATGCCGGTCGCCACCTGGCGGGCGATGATCGAGCAGCACTTCCCCGGCTGCGGCTGGATCCGGCTGCCCGACGACACCATGAACGCCCTCCTCGCCTACCGCTCCCGGCACGCGCTGCCCTCCTGGGAGGCGACGCTGAAGGCCCTGCTCGCGGGCGCCGCCCCACCGGCGAGCGACCCGCTGCGCACCCTCACCGGCACCACCGGAAGGACCCGGCCTTGACCGCCCCCGCGTTCGCCCCCGAGACCGAGGAGCGCCTCGCCCTCGCCCGGCAGGTGGCCGACGCCGTGCTCTTCGAGGGCTACGTGCTCTACCCCTACCGTGCCTCGGCGGCCAAGAACCGGCTGCGCTGGCAGTTCGGCGTCCTGGTGCCGCCCGCCTGGGGCGCCGAGTGCGAGGAGCACGACTTCCAGCACACCGAGTGCCTGATGGAGCCGAGAGCGGAGGCGAGCCTCGCGGTCGAGGTCCGCTTCCTGCACGCCCGCCGCCGCACCGTGCAACGCGCCCTGCCCGGCGGCGGCTTCGAGACCGTGCCCGAACTCCACCTCGACGACCGGGTGCTGGTGCCCTGGGACGAAGGGGCCGAGGAGCGCGTCGAGTTGGTCGCACCGGTCGCACGACTGACCGGCGAAGGGATCGAGTTCCCCTTCCGCAAGCGCGCCGTCGAGGACACCGAGCCCGTCCTGGACACGACGGGCCGGACCGTCGGCCGGCTGGTCCGGCGCAGCGCCGAGGTCACCGGGGTGGTACGGCTCTCCGCGAGCGAACTCGACGGTCCCTACCGGGTGTCGCGGCTCACCGCCGTCGTCGAGAACACCACCGCCTGGACGCCGCCGCAGGGCCGTGCCGCGGACCGGGACGCGGCGCTGCCGCACTCCCTCGTGGCCACGCACCTCCTCATGGCCCTGAGCGCCGGCTCCTTCCTGTCGATGACCGATCCGCCCGAGTGGGCCAAGGGCGCGGTCGCAGCCTGCCGCAACCTGCACACCTGGCCCGTGCTCGCCGGTGAACCCGACCGTGCGGACCTCGTGCTGTCCTCGCCGATCATCCTGGAGGACCACCCGGCCATCGCCCCCGAGAGCCTGGGTGCCCTCTACGACGCCACCGAGATCGACGAGATCCTCGCCCTGCGCACCGCCGCCCTCACCGACGCGGAGAAACGCGAGGCCCGCGGCACCGACGCACGGGCCGCCGCCGTCATCGACCTCGCGGACTCCATGCCGGCCGAGGTACTGGAACGCCTGCACGGCGCGGTCCGCGGCCTGCGTCAGATCACCGGCGAGCCCGACGGCTTCCCCGACGAGTTCGGCGTGACCCGCCCCGAGACGCCCTGGTGGGACCCGGCGAGCGACGCGGGCTTCGACCCCGGGCAGGACCGGGTCATGGTCGACGGCCGGCCCGTCGGCAGGGGCAGCCGTGTCGAACTGCGCCCCGGCCTGCGGCACACCGACGCCCAGGACCTGTTCCTCCAGGGCCGCACCGCCACCGTCGAGGCGGTGCTGCACGATGTCGACGGCGCGGTGCACCTCGCGGTCACCGTCGACGGCGACCCCGGCGCCGACATCCGCCGGGAGCAGGGCCGCTATCTGTACTTCCAGCCGGACGAGGTCGTGGTGCCGGAGGGTCCCCGATGAAGCGCACCCTCGTGGCCGGCATCGGCAACGTCTTCCTCGGCGACGACGGCTTCGGCGTGGAGACGGCACGCCGGCTCACCGAACGGGAACTGCCGTCCCACGTCGAGGTCGCGGACATCGGAGTGCGCGGGGTGCACCTCGCCTACCAGCTCCTGGACGGCTACGACACCCTCGTCCTCGTCGACGCGACGGCGCGCGGCGAGGCCCCCGGCACGCTGTACGTCATCGAGCACGACGGCCCCCGGGAGGCAGGCGACGCCGTCCCCGCGATCGACGGCCACCGCATGACGCCCGACACCGTGCTCGCGCTGCTGGACACGCTCTGCGCCGGCACCGGCGGACAGCCACCGCGGCGCGTCCTGGTCGTCGGCTGCGAACCGGCCTCGACCGAGGAGGGCATGGGGCTCAGCCCGCAGGTGTCCGACGCCGTACCCCGGGCCGTGCGCCTGATCGAAGAGTTGCTGGCAGGCGGGATGCCGGTCCCCGTACGGACCACGACCGCCGAAGCTTCCACAGGAGGAGAGACGGGATGAAGAAGATCCTCGCCGCCGGGGCCGCAGGCGCCGCGCTGGCCGCCGCGGCCGCCGTCGCCACCCAGGTCCTGCCCGACCTGCGGCGCTACCTCCGGATCCGCCGGATGTGAACCCACCCCCACCGGGCGAGTGCCGGGTGCGCCGCCTTGCGTCGAACGGCGTACCCGGCGCACCGGCCACGGCGTGCCTGGCTCCCGGGCCCCGGGGGCTCGCCTCTAATGAAGGCCGGCCCCTTAAGGACGAGGACCCATGCACGAGATGTCCGTCGCGCTGGCCGTGATCGACCAGGTGGAGACGGCCGCCGCACAGACGCGGGAGGTCACCGCGGTGCGCGCGGTGCGGCTGCGCGTGGGCGAACTGGCGGGCGTCGTGCCCGACTCCCTCGCCTTCTGCTTCGAACTCGCCTGCGCCGGGACCCTGCTGGAAGGCGCCGAACTCGTCACCGAACCGGTGCCCGGCCGGGCCCGCTGCACGCCCTGCGCCCACGAGTGGGCCGTCGGCATGCCACCCCGGCTGACCTGCCCCGAGTGCGGCGGCGCCGAGGTCGAGCTGCTCGCGGGCCGGGAGCTCCAGATCGCCGAGGTGCGCTGGGAGGACGGCGGTCCGCCGCGCGCGGACGCCCGCGAACCGATCCCCGAGGAGTGCTGAACCATGTGCCGTGTCGTCGACCTGCAACAGGCCGTGCTCGCGAAGAACGACGCGACCGCCCATCTCCTGCGGACGCACCTGGAGTCCCGGGGCACCACCGTCGTCAACCTGCTGTCCAGCCCCGGCAGCGGCAAGACCGCGCTGCTGGAACGCGAACTGCTGCTGGCCCGGGAGCGGTCCGTCGCGGTCGCCGCGCTCACCGCCGACCTCGCCACCGAGAACGACGCCGAACGGCTCGCGCGGTCCGGCGTCCCGGTCAAGCAGGTGCTCACCGACGGGCTGTGCCATCTGGAGGCGGCGATGCTCGCCGGGCACCTCGACGGATGGCTGCCCGACGGCACCCGGCTGCTGTTCGTGGAGAACGTCGGCAACCTGGTCTGCCCCGCCTCCTACGACCTGGGGGAGACCCTGCGGGTCGTCCTCGCCTCCGTGACCGAGGGCGAGGACAAGCCGCTCAAGTACCCCACCGCCTTCGGCCTGGCCCATCTCGTCGTGGTCACCAAGACCGACATCGCTCGGGCGGTGGAGTTCGACGAGGACGCGTTCCGCGCCAACGTGCAGCGGGTCAACCCGGGCGTGGAGGTGGTCCTGACCTCGGCCCGCCGGGACCGGGGTGTCGGCACCCTGCTCGACCGGGCTCTCGCCGCGGCCGAGGGCGCGCCCCCGCACGCACCGGTCATGGCCCGCCGACCGGAGGCCGACCATGACCACGGCCATGGTCACGACCGCGACCACGACCACGACCGTGGCCACGACCACGACCACGGTCCCTCCCACGACCGTGGCCACGACCACGACCACGGCCATGGTCACGACCACAGCCACAGCCACAGCCACGACCACGGTCCCTCCCACGACCACTCCCACATGGTCGCGGCGGACACCGCAGCCACCGCGGCCCCGACGCACTCGTGAGCGCCCCGCCGCGGCCGGCCGCCGTCGCCCAGGACCCGCCGCACCGGCGGCGCGTGCTCGTCCGGGGCGTGGTGCAGGGCGTGGGCTTCAGGCCGTACGTCTACGGCCTCGCCACCGAACTCGCCCTGGTCGGGCATGTGACCAACACTCCGGAGGGCGTGGTCGCCGAGGTGGAGGGCAGTGTCGCGGCGGTGGCCAGCTTCTGCGACCGGCTCGCGGTCCAGGCGCCTCCGCTGGCCCGGGTGGAGTCCGTCGACCACCAGGAGCTGCCCGCCGCCGGGGGCGAGGCATTCATCATCCTCGCCTCCCGCAGTGGCGGTCCGGTCCGCACGCTGGTCTCCCCGGACACCGCCACCTGCGCCGACTGCCTCGCCGAACTGGCGGACCCGGCCGACCGGCGCCACCGCCACCCCTTCGTCAACTGCACCCACTGCGGTCCGCGCTTCACGATCGTCACCGGAGTCCCGTACGACCGGGCGAACACCACGATGGCCGCCTTCCCGATGTGCCCCGACTGCGCCCGCGAGTACGGCGATCCGGCCGACCGGCGCTTCCACGCACAGCCGGTGGCCTGCCCGTCCTGCGGACCCCGACTGCGGCTGATCGCCCCGGGGGGCGAGCGAACCTCAGGGTCGGCCCGGGTTACCGAGCGTGTCGCCGGGCCGGATCGGGTTACCGAGCGAACCTCTGGGGGTGGTGGGGTCACCGAGCGTATCGCCGGGCCGGACCGGGCTGCCGAGCGAACCTCTGGGGGTGACGGGGTTACCGAGCGTGTCGCCGGGCTGGCCCCGGTCAGCGAGCGTATCGCCGGGCCGGCCCCGGTTGCCGACCGCACCGCCGGGTCAGACCCGGTCGCCGAAGCCCGCGCCATGCTCGCCCGCGGTGCGATCCTCGCCGTGAAGGGGCTCGGTGGCTATCACCTGGCCTGCGACGCCACGAAGGCCGACGCCGTCTCTCTGCTCCGCCGCCGCAAGGCACGCGGCGACAAGCCCTTCGCCGTGATGGCGAGGGCCGTGAGCGACGTGGAGCACCTCGTCCGGCTGGGCCCCGAGGAGCGGCGGCTGCTCGAAGGCCCGGTCAGGCCGGTCGTCCTGCTGCGCCGCCGCCCGGACCCGTCGTACGCAGAGGGGGGACCGCGCCCCGCCGAGGCCGTCGCGCCCGGCAGCCCCGACCTCGGGGTGATGCTGCCGTACACGCCGGTGCACCATCTCCTGCTCGGTCTGCCCGGCGACCCGGACGGCCCCCGGCTGCTCGTCATGACCAGCGGCAACGTCTCGGGCGAGCCGATCGTCACCGACGACGACGAGGCCCTGGAGCGGCTCGCGCACCTGGCCGACGGCTGGCTCACGCACGACCGGCCGATCCATGTGCCGTGCGACGACTCCGTGGTCCGCGTCTGCGACACCGAGCCGCTGGTGCTCCGGCGCTCCCGCGGCTACGCCCCGCTGCCGCTCACCCTGCCGCTGCCGGTCCGCCCCGCCCTCGCCACCGGCGGCGACCTCAAGAACGCCTTCTGTCTCGGCGAGGGACGGCAGGCCTGGCTGTCGGCACACATCGGCGACATGGACGATCTCGCGACCCAAGGCGCCTTCGAACGCGCCGTTGAGCAGCTGGAGTCCATCACCGGAGTACGGCCGCGCAGGCTGGCAGGCGACCGGCATCCCGGCTACCGCTCCGCCCGCTGGGCCGACCGCAACGCGGCGGGCCGGAGGGTCGTACGCGTCCAGCACCATCACGCGCACATCGCCGCCGCGATGGCCGAGCACGGCCTGGACGGCACCAGGCCCGTGATCGGCGTCGCCTTCGACGGCACCGGCCACGGCGACGACGGCGCGGTCTGGGGCGGTGAGTTCCTGCTCGCGGACTACGCCGGCTTCACCCGCTTCGGGCACCTGGCGTACGTCCCCCTGCCCGGCGGCGACACCGCGGTGCGCAGGCCGTACCGGATGGCACTGGCCCAGCTGCGCGCGGCCGGCCTCGACTGGTCCGGCGACCTGCCCTGCACGGCCGCCTGCCCGCCGAACGAACTGCGCCTGCTCCAGCGGCAGTTGGAGCGCGATCTGAACTGTGTGCCGACCTCCAGCATGGGGCGGCTCTTCGACGCCGTGTCCTCACTCGCCGGCGTCTGCCACCGCGCCGGTTACGAGGCACAGGCCGCGATCGAGCTGGAGGCCGCCGCCCTGGAGGCACCCGCCGACGACACCACCGCGTACGCCTTCGCGCTCGGCGACGGCGAGCCGGTCCGGGCCGACGCCGCGCCCGTCATCGGAGCGATCGTCCGGGACCTGCGGGAAGGCCGCACAGCGGCCACGGTCGCGGCCCGCTTCCACCGCGGTGTGGCGGCGCTCGTGCACGCCCTGTGCCGTCGGGCGCGGGAGCGGCACGGCCCGGACACGGTGGCCCTGACGGGCGGCGTGTTCGCCAACACGCTGCTGTCCTCGGCCTGCGCGGCCGCCCTGCGCGAGGACGGCTTCACGGTGCTGCGCCACCGCCTGGTGCCACCGGGCGACGGCGGCCTGGCGCTGGGCCAGCTGATGGTGGCCGCCCGCACGACGACCGACGACTGAACGACACCCGACCCCACAGGAGAGGCCCATGTGCCTTGCGGTACCCGGCAGAGTGCTGGAGATCGAGGAACGCGACGGCACCCGGATGGCCACCGTCGACTTCGGCGGCGTGGTCAAGGAGGTGTGCCTGGAGTATCTGCCGGACCTTCAGGTCGGCGAGTACGCCATCGTCCACGTCGGCTTCGCCCTGCAGCGGCTGGACGAGGAGTCGGCGAAGCAGACGCTGGAGCTCTTCGCCGAACTCGGCATGCTCCAGGAGGAGTTCGGCGACGCCTGGGAGATGGCGGCGGCGGAGGCGGGCGTGGCAACGGTGGAAGAGGTGGGCAACCAGTGAAGTACATCGAGGAGTTCCAGGACCCGGAGCTGGCCCGTCGGCTGCTCGACGACATCCGGGCCACGGTGACCCGGCCGTGGGCCCTGATGGAGGTGTGCGGTGGACAGACGCACAGCATCATCCGGCACGGTCTCGACCAGCTCCTGCCCGACGAGGTCGAGTTGATCCACGGACCGGGCTGTCCGGTCTGCGTGACCCCGCTGGAGGTCATCGACAAGGCGCTGGAGATCGCCTCCCGCCCCGAGGTGATCTTCTGCTCCTTCGGCGACATGCTGCGGGTGCCCGGCACCGGCCGGGACCTGTTCCAGGTACGCGGCGAGGGCGGCGACGTACGCGTCGTGTACTCGCCGCTCGACGCCCTGCGGATCGCGCGGCAGAACCCGGACCGCGAGGTCGTGTTCTTCGGCATCGGCTTCGAGACGACCGCGCCCCCCAACGCCATGACGGTCCATCAGGCCCGCAGGCACGGCGTCAAGAACTTCAGCATGCTGGTGTCCCACGTCCGCGTCCCGCCCGCCATCGAGGCGATCATGTCGTCGCCGAGCTGCCGGGTGCAGGGCTTCCTCGCGGCCGGGCACGTGTGCAGCGTCATGGGCATGGGGGAGTACCCGGAGCTGGCGGAGCGCTTCCGGGTGCCGATCGTGGTGACCGGCTTCGAGCCGCTGGACATCCTCGAAGGCGTGCGCCGCACCGTGGCCCGGCTGGAGCGCGGCGAGCACACCGTCGACAACGCCTACGCGCGCGCCGTACGGCCCGAGGGCAACCCGGCCGCGCGGGCCATGCTGGAGGACGTCTTCGAGGTCACCGACCGGGCCTGGCGGGGCATCGGCGTGATCCCCGGCAGCGGCTGGCGGCTGTCGCCGAAGTACCGCGACCACGACGCCGAGCACCGCTTCTCGGTCGAGGGGATCCGGACCGAGGAGCCGGCCGAGTGCCGCAGCGGCGAGGTCCTCCAGGGCCTGCTCAAGCCGCACGAGTGCGCCGCCTTCGGCACCCTGTGCACCCCTCGTACACCGCTGGGCGCCACGATGGTCTCCAGCGAGGGCGCCTGCGCGGCGTACTACCTGTACCGGCGGCTCGACGTGCCCGCCGCCACGGCCCGGGAGGCGAGCCCCGTTGTCTGACCTCGATCTGACCTCGTGGACCTGCCCGGCTCCGCTGCGCGACCGGCCGCGCGTGGTCATGGGCCACGGCGGCGGAGGTGCCCTCTCCGCCGAGCTGGTCCAGCAGATCTTCGCCCCGGCCTTCGGCGGCGAGGTGCTCGCGCAGATGGGCGACGCGGCCGTCCTCTCCCTCGGCGGGGCCCGGCTGGCCTTCTCCACGGACTCCTACGTCGTACGCCCGCTGTTCTTCCCCGGCGGCAGCATCGGCGACCTGGCGGTCAACGGCACGGTCAACGACCTCGCCATGGGCGGCGCCCGTGCCGCCTATCTCTCCTGCGGGTTCATCCTGGAGGAGGGCGTCGAGCTGGAGACGGTCACCCGGGTCGCCGAGGCGCTGGGCGCCGCCGCGCGGACCGCGGGCGTGGAGGTGGCGACCGGTGACACCAAGGTGGTGGAGGCCGGGCACGGGGACGGGATCTACGTCAACACCGCCGGCATCGGTGTCGTCCCGGCGGGCGTCGACCTGCGTCCGCAGCGGGTCGTGCCCGGTGACGTCGTGATCGTCAGCGGTGCGATCGGCGTCCACGGGGTGGCGGTGATGAGCGTCCGGGAGGGCCTGGAGTTCGGCGTGGAGATCGAGAGCGACTGCGCGGCGCTCGGCGGCCTCGTCGACACCATGCTCGCCGTCACCCCGGATCTGCACGTGCTGCGCGATCCCACCCGGGGCGGCCTCGCGGCCTCCCTCAACGAGATCGCGGCGGCCTCCGGCGCGGGGGTGGTCGTCCGGGAACGCGACGTCCCCGTCCCGCCCGCTGTGGCGGGCGCCTGCGCCATCCTCGGCCTGGACCCGATGTACATCGCCAACGAGGGCAAGCTGGTGGCCTTCGTCCCGCGCGAGCACGCCGACGCCGTACTGGACGCGATGCGGGCCCACCCCCTGGGCGCGGACTCCGCGATCATCGGCGAGGCGGTCGAGGCCCACCCCGGCATGGTGGTGGCCCGCACAGGGCTGGGCGGCACACGCGTGGTCGACCTGCCGCTGGGGGAGCAACTGCCGAGGATCTGCTGAACCGGACTCCGGGTTCGGATGCTCCCGCAACCACGATTCCGCCCAGTGAAAATTTGATTTCGCTGGGCGGAAGCATGTCGTGGCTCATCCTGGCCTGTCAAGGCGGGTCGGGCCGGTGAAGAAGGGGCTGCCCGAACAATCGCGCGCGCGTTAGGTTGAGCGCGTGCGATTGAGAGTGGAGTTCACGACCGAGCCCTTCGACCTCGACGAGGCACCCGCGCACGCGCTGGTCGCCCGCCAGGTCATCGAGGCGGCCGAGCTGGACGCGGTGGACGTCGGCCCGTTCGGCAACACGGCGGAGGGCGGCGGCGACGCCGTGCTCACCGCCGTGGACGCCCTGCTGCGCAGGACCCTGGAGGCCGGCGCGACCCGGATCTCGCTCCAGGTCAACGTGGTCGGGGAGGGCGAGGAGTGACCGGTACCGGGGACGAGCCCTTCATCGCGGCCGTCAAGCCGCTGGTCGACGCCATGGGCGGCGAGATACTCCCGCCGGACGAGGCGGGGCCCGAGGACGTCGTGCTGTCCTGGGAGGGTGCGGACGTCGTCGCCGTACGCCTGCCGCAGCTCGCCGACTCCCTCGATCACATCCTGGCCGCCATGGAGCGCCGCAAGGGCAAGCCGCTGGCCGACCTGGACCGCAAGGCCAAGCAGGAGGTCGTACGGATACTGGAGGCGCGCGGCGCCTTCTCCGTGCGGCACGGAGTGGAGACGGTCGCCGGCGCGCTCGGCGTGAGCCGCTTCACGGTCTATAACTATCTGAACCGGGACAAGAACACCTGACACGTCCCGCCCGGTATCGACATCGCGAATTTTCAACAAAGTGTTGACGTCTCGTCGTCGTAGGGCGTTAGCTATCGGCACGCCCGTTCAGTACGAAGGCCCTTCGCGGCCACGGAGGCTCCCGTGACGTCGAATTCCACGCCCCCGGGCCTGGCCCGGTTCAACGCCCTGGAGGAGCACGCGGCCCACGCCGCCCTCCACGAGGCGTGCGCCTCCACGGCATGGGTGCGCCGGCTGCTCGCCGGCCGCCCCTACGCCACCTTCGACGCCCTCTGCACCGCCAGTGACGCCGCCATGGCCGAGCTGACCGCCGAGGACCTCGCGCAGGCCATGGCCGGGCACCCGCCGATCGGCCGCCCCAAGCCGGGCGACCCGACCTCGGCCCGGGAGCAGCGCGGCATGGCCGGCGCCTCCGAGGAGCTCAGGACGGAGATGCTCGAACTCAACCTGGCCTACCAGGACAAGTTCGGCCATGTCTTCCTGATCTGCGCCACCGGCCGGACCGGCGAGCAGATGCGCGACGCGGTCAAGGAGCGGACCGGCAACTCGCCGGAGCAGGAGCGGGAGATCGTCCGCACCGAGCTGGGCAAGATCAACCGTATCCGGCTCGCCCGACTCGTCGAAGAGGAAGCCTGACCCCATGAGCACCAGCACCACCGCTTCCGTGTCCACGCACATCCTGGACACCTCCGTCGGCCGCCCCGCCGAGGGTGTCGCCGTCCAGCTCTCCGCCCGTGCCGGGCGCGAGGCGGACTGGCAGGCGCTCGGCGGCTCCGCGACCGACGCGGACGGACGGTGCAAGGACCTCCCGGCGCTGCCGGAGGGCACCACACACGTACGGCTCGACTTCGCCGTCGAGCCGTACTCCGAGAAGAAGCAAGCCGATGCGCAGCAGGACGCCCCCGCGAATCGGGACAGCGGTGCCGTGTTCTTCCCCGAGGTGGCGATCACCTTCGCCGTGAAGCCCGGGGAGCATTACCACGTACCGCTGCTGCTCAACCCGTTCGGCTACTCCGTATACCGAGGGAGCTAGCAGACACCATGCCCACGATCCTGGGACAGAACCAGTACGGCAAGGCCGAGAACCGAGTCGTAAAGATCACGCGGGACGGCGCCACCCACCACATCAAGGACCTCAATGTCTCGGTCGCCCTCTCCGGCGACATGGACGAGGTCCACTACTCCGGCTCCAATGCCAACGTCCTGCCGACCGACACCACCAAGAACACGGTGTTCGCGTTCGCCAAGGAGCACGGCATCGAGTCGGCCGAGCAGTTCGGCATCCACCTGGCCCGGCACTTCGTGACCAGCCAGGAGCCCATCCGGACGGCCCGGATCCGTATCGAGGAGTACGCCTGGGAGCGGATCGAGGCGTCCGACGCCAACTCCCGGTTCATCGGCTCCGACGAGGTCAAGCACTCCTTCGTCCGCAAGGGCCAGGAGACCCGGCTCACGCAGATCACCTACGACGGCGAGAAGTGGGAGGTCGTCTCCGGCCTCAAGGACCTCGTCGTGATGAACTCGACCAACTCCGAGTTCTGGGGCTACGTCAAGGACAAGTACACGACGCTCAAGGAAGCGTACGACCGCATCCTCGCCACCCAGGTATCCGGCCGCTGGCGGTTCAACTGGACCGACGACGAGCAGCGGATGCCCAACTGGGAGAAGTCCTACGAGCAGACCAGGAAGCACATGCTCCAGGCCTTCGCCGAGACCTACTCCCTCTCGCTCCAGCAGACCCTGTACCAGATGGGTTCGCGGATCATCAACAACCGCAGCGAGATCGACGAGGTCCGCTTCTCCCTCCCGAACAAGCACCACTTCCTGGTGGACCTGGAGCCGTTCGGGCTGAAGAACGACAACGAGGTGTACTACGCCGCCGACCGGCCCTACGGCCTGATCGAGGCCACCATCCTGCGGGACGGCTGCGAGCCGAAGATCCCGGTGGACCTCACCAACCTGTAGTAACCCCACATATCGGCACCCGCGGCCGGTGAGGTCCCCGACCCGGCCGCGGCACTCAAATCCCCCAGGGTCCTGCCGTGCCCTCTCCACAACAGCGCAAAGGACGAATCATGGCAGCAGCCCAGCGCATCGTCATCGAGAACTGTTCGATCGCGACGGTGGACGCGAACGACACCGAGTACGCCACCGGCCACATCGTCGTCGCGGACAACCGCATCGAGTCGCTCGGCGCGGGCAGGGCCCCCGAGGGCCTGGAGAACGTCGTACGCCGCATCGACGCCACCGGCCATCTCGTGACCCCCGGCCTGATCAACACCCACCACCACTTCTACCAGTGGATCACCCGGGGCCTGGCCACCGACCACAACCTCTTCGACTGGCTCGTCGCCCTCTACCCGACCTGGGCGCGCATCGACGAGCCGATGGTCCGCTCGGCCGCGCAGGGCTCCCTGGCCATGATGGCCCGCGGCGGTGTCACCACCGCCATGGACCACCACTACGTCTACCCGCAGGGCTCCGGCGACCTGTCCGGCGCCATCATCGGAGCCGCCCGCGACATGGGCGTCCGCTTCACCCTCGCCCGCGGCTCCATGGACCGCAGCGAGAAGGACGGCGGGCTGCCGCCGGACTTCGCCGTCGAGACCCTCGAAGGCGCGCTGGCCGCGACCGAGGAGACCGTCAAGCAGCACCACGACGCCTCCTTCGACGCGATGACCCAGGTCGCCGTCGCCCCCTGCTCGCCGTTCTCCATCTCCACCGAACTCCTCAGGCAGGGCGCCGAGCTGGCCCGCCGCCTCGGCGTGCGCATGCACACCCACGGCTCGGAGACCGTGGAGGAGGAGAAGTTCTGCCACGAGCTGTTCGGCATGGGCCCGACCGACTACTTCGAGTCCACCGGCTGGCTCGGCGAGGACGTGTGGATGGCGCACTGCGTCCACATGAACGACTCCGACATCGCCGCCTTCGCCCGCACGAAGACCGGCGTCGCCCACTGCCCGTCCTCCAACGCCCGCCTCGCCGCCGGCATCGCCCGCGTCCCCGACATGCTCGCGGCCGGCGTCCCGGTCGGCCTCGGCGTCGACGGCACCGCCTCCAACGAGTCCGGCGAACTCCACACCGAGCTGCGCAACGCCCTGCTCATCAACCGCCTCGGCGCGCACCGGGAAGCGGCGCTGAACGCCCGGCAGGCGCTGCGCCTCGGCACCTTCGGCGGCGCGCAGGTGCTCGGCCGCGCCGCCGAGATCGGCTCCCTGGAGCCCGGCAAGCTCGCCGACCTGGTGCTGTGGAAGCTGGACACACTCGCCCACGCCTCCATCGCCGACCCGGTGACCGCGCTGGTCTTCGGTGCGGCGGCCCCGGTCACCGCGTCGTTCGTGAACGGCCGGCAGATCGTGGAGGACGGCAGGCTGCTCACCGCCGACGAGGACGCGATCGCCCGTTCGACGCGCGAGCAGGCCCGGCGCCTCGCGCAGATCGCCGCGCAGGGCTGAGCAACCGCAGATCTCCGGTCGGGAGGGACGGCTCCCGACCGGTGGCCGTGGACCCGAGCGGGGTCCACGGCGACCGTCTCCGGGGCGCGCGTGTCGCGTGCGCCCCGGAACGGTCTCCGTTTCCCCCGGAACGGCCCGTCCCCGGTCCCGCACGACCGCGCACCACCTCCTTGAACCCGCGTCAGAGTCGACGCGTTTAACCGACCGGAGGAGAGCCGCAGTGTCCGCCCACCCTGTCGATGAGAAACTCCCCGCCCTGAAAATGGCGACGACCGGCCTTCAGCACGTGGCCGCCATGTACGCGGGAGTCGTCGCCCCACCCCTGATAGTCGGCGCGGCCATAGGCCTGACCCCCGCCGAACTGACCTTCCTCACCGGCGCCTGCCTGTTCACCGCTGGCATCGCGACCTTCCTCCAGACGCTCGGCATCTGGAAGATCGGCGCCCGCCTGCCCTTCGTCAACGGCGTCACCTTCGCGGGTGTCGCCCCCATGACGGCGATCGTCGCCTCCACCGACGACAGGTCCGACGCCCTGCCGATCATCTTCGGCGCGGTCATCGTCGCCGGCCTCCTCGGGTTCGTCGCCGCCCCCTTCTTCAGCAAGGCGGTGCGCTTCTTCCCACCGGTGGTGACCGGCACGGTCATCACGCTGATCGGCATCTCGCTGCTGCCGGTCGCCTTCGGCTGGGCCCAGGGCCCCAACCCGGCGGCCCACGACTACGGTTCGGCGACGAACCTCGGCCTGGCCGCCGGGACGCTGCTCATCGTGCTGTTCCTGCGCCGCTTCACCCGCGGCTTCGTCAAGCAGATCGCCGTACTCCTCGGCCTGGTCGCCGGCACCCTGATCGCGATCCCGTTCGGCGTCACGGACTTCGGGCCGGTGGCGGACGCGGCCGCGGTCGGCTTCCCGACCCCGTTCCACTTCGGCGCCCCGCAGTTCCAGCTCGCCGCGATCATCTCGATGTGCGTGGTGATGGTGGTGTCGATGACCGAATCGACCGCCGACATGCTGGCGCTGGGTGAGATCGTCGACCGCCCGGCCGACGAGAAGACCATCGCGGCCGGCCTGCGCGCCGACACCCTCGGCTCCGCGCTCAGCCCGATGTTCAACGGCTTCATGTGCAGCGCCTTCGCCCAGAACATCGGTCTGGTCGCGATGACGAAGATCCGCAGCCGGTACGTGGTCGCCGTCGGCGGCGGTTTCCTGGTGCTGATGGGCCTGTGCCCGATGGCCGCCTCCCTCATCGCCGTCGTACCGCGCCCGGTGCTGGGCGGCGCGGGCGTGGTCCTCTTCGGGTCGGTCGCCGCGAGCGGCATCCAGACCCTGGTGCGGGCCGGCCTGGACAAGGACAACAACATCCTGATCGTCGCCGTCTCGCTGGCCGTCGGCATCATCCCGATCACGGCGCCGGAGTTCTACCACGCCTTCCCCGAGACGGTCAGGATCGTCCTGGACTCCGGCATCTCGACGGGCTGTGTGGCGGCGGTCGCCCTGAACCTCGTCTTCAACCACCTGGGCGGGAGCAGTGACGCCCAGGACGTCACTCATCCCATGGAAGCGGGAGAGGAGATCACCGGGGCGACCCGGGCCCCTGCCACTCCATGAGGTTGGCGGACAGTTCGGCCTGCTCGACGGCGTCGTCCAGCGCATGGTGCGTGTGACGGCGCCGCGACAGCAGTTCACGCGGCATCGAGCCCTTCGCCACCGCCCGCAGGGGCAGGCCCGCCTTCGTGGCATACAGGGTCTTCATGTCCAGACAGCCGGAGTGACCGAACGGGCTCGCCCCGGTGAACCGGATCAGGTACCAGTACAGGAACGTCCAGTCGTACGAGGCCGGACAGCCGCACATCACCGGCTGCGCCCCCGCGCTCACCGCCCGCACCCACGCGCTGAACTCCGTGAGCGCGACCGCCGGTTCACTGCCCTCGGCCAGGAGACGCTCCCGGTCCAGCCCGCTCACGGCCGGCGCCTGAGGCACGAACTCCTCGCCGATCGGACGCAGTTCACCGGAGAAGGTGTACTCCTCCGGGCCGTCCGCCGTGAACCCGTCGCCGTCCTGCACCCCGGCGACCGCCGCGCCGATGCCCAGCATGGAGCAGGGCCCGGAGGCGGGCCCGCAGACGGCGTACGGACGAGTGCCGTCTCCTCCTCGCCAGTGCCGACAGCACCGCCGGACGCAACAGGGTCTGCACCGCCGAGTCACGCGCGGCCCACGGCGTCGAGCACGACAAGGAGCGGGTGTGACTACAGCCCGAACATGCTCGGGTCCGACGACAGCTCCTTGAAGACCTCGTCGGGACGGGCCACCAGCTTGCGCTCCTGGAGGTCCAGCAGGCCGCCGACCGCCGTGAGTTCGGCGGCAACGGTGCCGTCCGTCTTGCGCACGAGCTGCCGGATGCGGAACGTCTTGCCGCCCGACCACTCGAAGGCGCACGTCACCTCGATCTCGTCACCGGCTATCAGCTCGCGTTTGTAGCGGATCGTCGTCTCCAGGGCGACGGGACCCACGCCCTTGCCGATGAGCCCCGTCTGGGTGATGCCCGCGGCCTGCAGCAGTGACCAGCGGGCGTGCTCGGCGTAGTTGATGTACACGCTCTGGTTGACGTGCCCCTGGGCGTCGGTCTCGTAGCCGCGGACGGTGACCCGGACGGAGAACTGCTCGCTCACTGCTTCCCCTTCTCGCCTTCGGTGCTCAGTGCACCGATCTTGGCACGCACATCATGCCCGTCGTGGGGACGCCAGCAGATAGCGCGCTCTGCTGCGCGGCTCGGTGTGCTCGCCGACCTGCCAGCCCGCCTCCTCCAGTGTGGCCGCGCAGGCCCGCAGCCGCTCGCCGTCGTCCGGGTCCCCGACCTGCACGGCGACGGCCTCCGGCTGCGGGGTGGCCCGCACCCGGTACCCCTCCTCGGAGTCCGGCTCGGCCGGTGGGTGGCCGGCCGCCTCCAGCGCGAGCGCGGCTGCCTGCACGAGATGCGTGCGCTCCCAGCCGCAGGGCCGGTCCGGGGCTCCGTCCGGATTGGTCATCCGGCGCATCTCCAGCAGGCCCTGCCAGGCCCCGCGCACCTCGCGCAGCCGTGCCGGACCCGACCGCGGGGCGCCCTCCTCACCGCCGATCCGCGCGGCGAACACGCCCCTCGCACCGGTCGCCTCGGCCTGTGCGGGCGCCGGCTGCTCGGTCTCCCGTATCCGGTGTCCCGCCGGTGTCAGGAAGTGATCGTGCGGCGGTCGCGGATGCCGGAAGGCCAGACCCCGCTTCACCAGTGCCGCGAGCTGGGTCTCCGTGCCCCTGATCCGTCCCGTGTCGGGATCGGCGGCGTCGATGACACGCCGCTGGGCCGCGGTCGGTGGTCTGGTCACGGCGTGCTCCTCCCCGGGGCGGCGACCTCATCTGCTGGGAAGGCTACGGCCCGGGTCTGACATTCCACCCCGAGATCACCGGCCGCCCGTGCTCGGTGCTCAGCCGGCACACCGTCCCCGTGGCCAGCTGGAACAGCGCCCCGTCCGCGGGCGGCAGCCCGAGCCGCCGGGCCGTGAGCACGCGCAGGAAGTGCCCGTGGGCCACCAGCACCACACATCCCTCGGTGTTCGCGAACGCCGCGTCCACCTTGGCCAGCATCCGGTCGGCACGCTCCCCGACCTCCTCCGGTGTCTCCCCGGGATGGTCGGGCGGCCCCGGAGCGACACCGTCGCGGAACAGGAACCAGCCGGGCCGTCCGGCCTGGATCTCCACGGTCGTGATGCCCTCGTAGCCGCCGTAGTCCCACTCCCGCAGATCGGTGTCGACCCGTGTGTCGTGCAACCCGATCAGCTCGGCCGTCTCCCGTGCCCGCTGCGCCGGGCTGACGAACGACGCCCCGATCCGGTGCGAGCGGATCAGCGGCACGAGCCGCCGCGCCTCCTCCCGCCCGTGCTCGGTGAGCGGTACGTCGGTCCAGCCGGTGTGCCGTCCGGAGCGGGACCACTCGGTCTCGCCGTGCCGGACGAGAAAGAGATCACTCATGACCTCAGGCTAAGAGCCCAGCGCTCCAACTCCACGAAATCCCGCTCGCGCAGCCCTCTGCGCGCGTCGACCGGGAGGAGCAGCGCGGCGCCGCCGTGGTGGGCCGCGACATGCCGTACGTCGCGGTCGGTGACCATGTCGTCGACCCAGACGAAGGGCCGGCCGGCCGCCCACGCCACCACGTGCCGGGTCTTCCAGTACAGCCCGTCGGGATCCGCGGTGAACATCTCGGGCCACTCGATGACCGGCAGATCACGGGGCAGCCCGATGACCGGCGCGATCATCTCGTTGGCCTGGTGCTGCCAGGTCGTCGCCCACGCCAGCTCGTAGGGCAGCGCCTGCAGCCGCGCCCCGTGCTCCGGATGCAGCCGCACGCGCAGCCCGCGGCGCTGCCGCAGCGAACCGGGCCGCTGCCGCTGCGACCAGTTCGCCGGGTGCAGCCGGCGTGTGACGTAGCCGCGATGGCCGAGGTACAGGGCGCGGAACGGGTTCAGGGGGCCGTCCACGTCGAGCAGCAGAAAGGGGCGGGTGCTCATGGAGGGGTCCTACCCACCCCGGGCGGTCATGTCTGCCGGTATCCGCTCAGGAATCGCCCGATCCGCCCGATCGCCGCCTCCAGGTCCTCCGCGTACGGCAGGGTCAGGATGCGGAAGTGGTCGGGCGTCGGCCAGTTGAAGCCGGTGCCCTGGACCACCTGGATCTTCTCGCGCAGCAGCAGGTCCAGGACGAACTTCTCGTCGTCGTGGATCCTGTGCACCTCGGGGTCGATGCGCGGGAAGGCGTACAGCGCGCCCTTCGGCTTCACGCAGGACACGCCGGGGATCTCGTTGAGCTTCTCCCAGGCCACGTCGCGCTGTTCGTGCAGACGGCCGCCGGGGGTCGTCAGGTCCCGGATCGACTGGCGGCCGCCGAGCGCCGCCTGGATGGCGTACTGGGCAGGCGCGTTGGCGCACAGTCGCATGGAGGCCAGCATGGTCAGGCCCTCCAGGTAGTCCTTCGCGTGCTGCTTCGGACCGGTGACCACCAGCCAGCCGGAGCGGAAGCCCGCCACCCGGTACGTCTTGGACAGCCCGCAGAAGGTGAGGACGACGAGGTCGGGGGCGAGGGTGGCGACCGAGTGGTGCACGGCGTCGTCGTAGAGGATCTGGTCGTAGATCTCGTCGGCGAAGACCATCAGGCCGTGCCGGCGGGCGAGGTCGAGGATGCCCTGAAGGACCTCCTTGGGGTAGACCGCGCCGGTGGGGTTGTTCGGGTTGATGATGACCACGGCCCTGGTGCGGTCCGTGATCTTGGAGGCCATGTCGTCCAGGTCCGGGTACCACTCGGACTGCTCGTCGCACAGGTAGTGCACCGCCTTGCCGCCGGCGAGTGTCGTCACGGCGGTCCACAGCGGGAAGTCCGGGGCGGGGATGAGGATCTCGTCGCCGTCCTCGACCAGTGCCTGTACGGCCATGGAGACCAGCTCGGACACGCCGTTGCCGAGGAAGACGTCGTCGACGTCGACCGCCAGGCCGAGCGTCTGGTAGCGCTGGGCGACGGCGCGGCGGGCGGAGAGGATGCCGCGGGAGTCGGTGTAGCCGTGCGCCTGGGGGAGCATCCGGATCATGTCCTGGAGGATCTCCTCCGGCGCCTCGAAGCCGAAGAGCGCGGGGTTGCCGGTGTTCAGGCGCAGCACGCTGTGGCCCGCCTCCTCCAGCGCGTTCGCGTGCTCGATGACCGGTCCGCGGATCTCGTAACAGACCTCGCTCAGCTTGCTCGACTGCCGGAACTCCATGCGCGCTCGCCCCTCCGGTTTCGTGTGTTGCTTGGTTTTACCAAGTTCGAGCTTGGAAAGTCCAACAACATGTCTAGACTGCGTCGCATGTCACCTCGCCGAAGCTACGACCAGTACTGTTCCGCCGCCCGGGCGCTCGACGCGGTCGGCGACCGCTGGACCCTGCTGATCGTCCGGGAGCTGCTGGCCGGCCCGCGGCGCTACACCGACCTGCACGCCGACCTGCCCGGCGTCAGCACCGACGTCCTGGCGTCCCGGCTGAAGGACATGGAGCGGGAAGGCATCGGCACCCGGCGCCGGCTGCAGCCGCCCGGAGCCGCCTACGTCTACGAACTCACCCCGCGCGGCCGGGAGCTGCTGCCCGTGCTCCAGGCGCTCGGGGAGTGGGGCCAGGCCGAGCTCGGCGAGCGGCGACCCACCGACGCGGTGCGCGCGCACTGGTTCGCGCTGCCGCTGCTGCGGGCGCTGGACGGGGAAGGTCTCGTCGAAGTCCGCCTGGATGAGGGCGACTTCCATCTGCACGTGGGCGCCGAGGACGGACCGGTCTACGGCGACGGACCCGCCCCCGGGGAGCCCGACGCCCGGCTGGTCCTGGACTCCGGGACGTGCGAGGCCGTGGCCCGCGGGGAGTTGAGCGTCACCGAAGCGGTGCGGGGCGGCCGTATCGAGGTGACCGGCGAGGGCACGCTCGCGAAGGCGCTCAAGGAGGCGTGAACGCCCAAGGGGCCCACCGCCTGTGCGATGAGCCCCTTGTGATGGTGTGTCAGGCGCCCGGCGGCACCCGCGAGGGCCGTCCCGTGCCACGGGTCAGCGCGTAACCGCCGATCCCCGCGAGCGCGGCCAGCACACCGCCGATCGCGGTCCACACCCAGCGGTCCGACCACCAGCCGGAGGCCCAGCCGTCGTCGGGCTCGATGCTGGAGAGCACCGCGGAGGCGGACGAACTCTCCTCGTCCTCCTGCGGCTTGACGGCCACGCCCGGCACCAGCGGCTCCGCCAGCGACCCGTCCACGGCGGCCGAACCGCCGATGTCCTCGGAGTCGACGCGGACCTCGGCACCGACCGGCAGACCCAGGTCGGAGGTGGGCACCTCCACGGTCGTCAGCCGGATGTAGTACGTGCCCGGCAGCGGGTCGTCGGCCCACTGCTCCGACCAGGCCCGCACGGTGCGCAGTACACAGGTCAGCTCGACCGAGGCACTGTTCGCCGCGGCGGTGCGCGTCTGGGCGCCGTACTGGCAGGCCTGACGGCGGCGCAGTCCGTCGTACACGTCGATCTGCCAGGTCTCGGCGGCGTGCGTGTCCGGCAGCTTCACCGTCGCCTTCACGGTGGGGCGCTGTCCGGCGTCAGCCGGGAACGACCAGTACAGGTAGTCGCCGGTGGAGGCGCTCGCCGTGGCCGTCCGCCCCTGGTCGACCTCGGTCGCCGTACGGAAGGAGGTGCCCGCCGTGGTCGGCGCGCCACCCTCCTCCGAGGCGCTCGGCGACGGCGAGGAGTCGGCCGCCGCGGGACCCGCCGCCAGCCCCAGCGCCAGCAGGGCGCCGCTCAGCACTCGTGTGATCCGCATCAGTTGGTCCTCCAGACCGCGAACCGCCAGCGCGACAGCCAGCCCCAGACGACACCGGCGAGGAAGCCGGTGAGGATCAGCGCGCCCAGCAGCCACCAGCCGCGCCCGAGGCCGAAGGAGGCCACGTCGCTCGACGCCGACGGCCCGTCCACGACGTCGACCGTCAGCTCCAGCGGCAGACCGGGCGTGCTCTGCACGCCGGAGCCCGCCGAGAAGGACTGGGTGACCTGGAGGCACACGGTCTCGGCGGGCGCGGTGTCCTCGTCGTCGCCGTCGGCCTCCGCCTTCGGGTAGCGAAGGCCGGTGGACACGATGTCCGTGCGGCCATTGCCCGCGGCCTCGCCGCGCACGATCTCCCGGCCGCGCTCGGTCACCGCCCGCAGCAGCACCCCGTAGGAGGGGTTCACGGCCCGGTCGGCCGACACGCTCACCGACGTACGCAGCTCCTGACCGGGCTCGACGTCCACGCGGTACCAGCGCTGCTGCCCGAACTCCGCACGGTCGGTGTACAGGCCGGACTTCAGCGTCGGCGCCTTCGCGCACCGATCGGCGCCCGTCGTCGCGACCGGCGTCACCACCGGATCCGCCGCCCGGTCCACCAACTGGTTGACCTTGTCGGCGAGCTCGTCGGTGTGCTCGACCGAGGTGAAGGTGCCGCCGGTCGCCTCGGCGATGCAGCTGAGCTGCTGACGCAGCTTGGTGTTGGGGACCAGGCCGAGTGTGTCGATGGTCAGGCCGATACCCTTGGCGGCGATCTCGCGGGCCACCTCGCACGGGTCGAGCGGGGCGCAGGTGTCCTCGCCGTCGCTGATCAGCACGATGCGCTTGGAGCCCTCGCCGCCGTCGAGGTCGTCGGCGGCCTTCAGCAGCGCGGGGCCGATCGGGGTCCAGCCGGTGGGCGTCAGCGTCGCCACCGCCGTCTTGGCCTCGGTGCGGTCCAGCGGGCCGACCGGGTAGAGCTGGGCGGTGTCCTTGCAGCCCGTCTTCCGGTCGTCGCCCGGGTAGTTGGCGCCGAGGGTGCGGATGCCGAGCTGGACCTCCTCCGGGGTCGCGTCCAGCACCTCGTTGAAGGCCTGCTTCGCCGCGGCCATCCGCGACTGGCCGTCGATGTCCTTGGCCCGCATCGAGCCGCTGACGTCGATCACGAGATCGACCTTCGGGGCGGTGGCGGTGGTTTCGTCGGCGACCGCCCCGGCCGGGAAGGCTATCCCGGCCGTGAGCGCGGCGAGCAGGGCACAGACCCCTGCCGCCAGCCGTTGTGTTCTGATCATCGGCGGATCCTATTGATCTCAGGTGTCCTGCTTCAAAACGAGGTCAGAACACCTCGCTGACCAGCGCGTTGGGCAGCCGCGCCCACCGATCCCCCGGCGTCCCCGGCGAAAGCCGCATCAGCGTCAGCGCCTTCGTCGGCAGCGGCTGCGTACGCAGCGCCGCCAGGTCCGCGGTGTCCGGCAGGTCGTGTACGACCGCCTCCAGCGCCGTGCGCAACGCCGGGCCCGAGCCGGCCGTACCCGCGAGCGCCCCCGCCACCAGCGAGCCGAACAACTTGCGGCGCAGGGCCGTCACATCGTCCGTGACGATCCGCCCGGTCAGCTCCGGCACCGGGACGCCGTGCCGGGCCAGCCGCGCCGGGCCGACCCGGATGTCGGCGAGGTCGCGGTAGACCAGACGCACCGGCGAGCCGTCCGCCGACAGCACCACGAGCAGGTTCTGCCCGTGCGCCTCCAGCGCCACGCCCAGCTCCAGCAGCCGCAGCCCCACGGTCAGCGCGAGCCGAGTGAACTCAGCCAACCACTGCGGCGACCGGGGCAGCTGCGTGGTCGCCAGCGCGGCCACCGGCACCACCCGCTCGCCCGGCCCCTCGTACGCCCGCGGCGACTCGCGCACCACCGCGGCCAGATCGGGCGAGCCGGCCGTGGCCGCGCCCAGCGTGCGCGTGACGTGCAGCAGCCCGTCCATACGGGCCGCGAGCATCTCCGCGAACGACGACAGGGTGGCCGAAAGACCGATGGAGTACCCCGAGATGTCCCGCACCGACGACGTCAGCCGGGCGCTGAGCGCCGTCTTGACGTGCGGCCCTCCCGGCAGCGCGAGCGTGCGCAGGGACATCAGCGGATGCGCGGCGATCCCGTCGTCGTAGGGGGCGCGGGGCCGCTTCAGGACGTGCTCGGCCTGCCACGGATGCACCGGGATCAGCAGCCGCCCGCCGTCCCGCAAATCCTGCGGCCACGCGCCCGTCACCAGGCACTCCGCCGCCCGCACCGGCACCGGCCCGAGCGTCACCACCGGCCGGTGCTCGGGCCCGTACGCCAGCTGCTCGGCGACCGAGAAGCCGGGCCGGGAACGGCAGTTGGGGTGGAACGGATGCCCGTCCACCACCCGCTGCTCCCACTCCCACTCCCACTCCGGCGACGGCCACTCCTCGGAGCGAGCCACCTGCCCGGCCCGCGACAGCGCCAACGAGGCGACACTGTGGCCGAGTTCGGCCGCGAACGACGTCCCGTGCGCCACGGACAGCTCGGCCAGCAGCCGGGCCGGATCGTCGTACGACGTGCCGTCGAGCCGTACGTCGGTGACGTACCCGGCGGTCGCGTACGGGTCGGCATGCGGGCCGTGCAGCCGGCGGCCGTCCGAAAGACGCAGGGTCAGGCCCTCGCCGCCCCGCTCACGCGCGGTCACCCAGGGCAGCGGCTCGTACGCGAGCGCACGCCACAGCCGGGTCAGGACGGCCGCCCGGGCTCCGGGGAGTTCGGCCGTGTAGCGCGACACCAGGTCGGGGCGCACTTCGGCCAGTTCGGCGGCGACCTCGGCCTCTGCGCTCTGAGGACGGTGCACGGGCGGGCTCCTCGGGTACGAGTAGGGCGTCGGGCAGGCGCCGACGACAGACATACTGATCGTCTTCCCACCTGAACGGACCGTAGAGAACGAGTGGATCACGTGCACCTCACCCCTCCGACCGCGGCCGACGTCGCGGACCGCGCCGACGCCCGCGCGCTCGCGCCCCTGCTCAACTGCCTGCTGCGCGAGGTCGCCGAACCGTGCACAGGGTCCGGCGGGGCGGACGGCGAGCGGCGGGTGTACCGGCTGGGCGGCACGGGCCGGCTGGTGCGGGTGCTCGGCGAGCGGCGGCCCGCCGAGCCGGAGGTGCGGGTGGACGGCGCCTGGCGGCGCGTCGGCCACACCGAAGTGGTGAAACTCGTGGCCGACGAGCTGCGCCGCCACACCGGGCTCTCCAACCACGAACTGCCCGCCGAGATGATCGACAGCCGGGACGCGGTGGCCGCGCTGCTCACGGCACGCGCGCGTGCCACGCCGCCGGACGACCGCTACCTGCGCTCCGAGCAGTCCCTCCTGACCGGCCACCCCTACCACCCCGCACCCAAGGCGCGCGGCGGCGGCCCGGTCGCCACCTGGCTGCCCTACGCCCCCGAGGCGCACGCCCGCTTCCCGCTGACGTTGCTCGGCGTGCGCGAGGACACGGTCGTCGAGGAGGGCGACACCACCGCCCTGGACGCCCTCGGCGAGGCCCCGCCCGGCTACCGCCTGCTTCCGGCGCACCCCTGGCAGCTGGATCTGGCCGGCCGGGAGCTCGCGGCCGCGTTCGCGGACGGCCGCCTGCTGCGGCTGGGCACGACCGGCTTCGACGCCTGGCCGACGGCCGCGATCCGCACGCTGTACGCCCCCGAGCGAGACCTGTTCCTGAAGTTCAGCCTGGACGTCCGCATCACCAACGACATCCGCCGGCTGTGGCGCCACGACCTGCTGAGACTGCGCCGCACCGACACCGCCGCGGCCGCCGCCCTCGCCGCTCAGGACGGCCCGGCCGCCTGGCTCGCCGACCACGGCTACCGCACCGCCGGCTTCGCCTTCGAGGAACTCGCGGTCCTGGTCCGCGACGGGCTGCGCGGGAGGGTGCTCCCGGGCGCGACGCCCCTGCTCGCCGCCGGACTGGTCGAGGGCTTCGACGGCAGCCCACTGGCCGGCGCCGAGGATCCGGAGTCATGGTGGGAGGCGTATCTGGCCCAGGTCGTCCCGCCCGCCCTCGCGGCCTTCGCCGACCACGGCGTCGTCCTGGAGGCACATCTGCAGAACACCCTGGTCGCCGTCGACGCCGCGGGTACGCCGGTCCAGGCGCTGTTCCGGGACGCCGAGGGCGTCAAGCTGCTGCCGGAGGTGTCACGGGAGGCCGGCTGGGAGCGCCTGGTGTACTGCCTGGTCGTCAACCACCTGGTGGAGATCGCCGGCGCCCTCGTCGCACACCACCCGGCCCTGGACCCCTGGCCCGCGCTCCGCCGTGAGCTGTCCCGCCACGACCTCCCCGAGCTCCCGGCCCTCCTGTCGTCCCCGACCCTGCCCGGCAAGACCAACCTGCTCCTGCGCTGGACGGGCGCGGACGGTGCGGCGGCGCGCTATCTGCCGCTGCCGAACCCGCTGGCCGGGTGAGTGCGGAAAGAGGCGGCAGGCGGGCCGCACCGCCCGCCGGTCAGTACCGGATCTCCACGGCACGTCCTTCCGCATCCAACTCCGGCACCTCCGGGACCCGTTCCGCGACTCCCCGAGCGATCCGGTCCGCCGACCAGGCCGCCGCGGCGGCGTCGAGCACGTCGTCGGCCGGCACCCGGTCCGCCTCGCCGAGCTCGTCCGGCAGTACGACGCCGGCCGCGGCCAGCAGCGCGCGGCGCGTGTTCTGGCCGCGCCAGGTCTTCTTCGCGCATTCCAGCGGCATCCCGCCGGCCAGGGCACGGAAGGACAGCTCCGGGTGCACCTCGTGGATCCGCTCGTCGGCGAGCCGGCACGCCCGGGCCTCCAGCAGCTTCGGAGCCAGCGCCCACGCCTGCCGGCTCAGCCGCTGCCCGGTCAGCTCCTGGCACCGGTCGCCGGCCGCCACGTACTCCGACTCCAGCCACGTGGGCCGCGGCGCCACGAGGAAGACGGTGCTGCGCCGCTGCCCGAGCAGCACCCGCGCCCCGAGATCCGCGGCACGCCAGCCACGCTCGACCAGCCCCAGCGGCATGTCCACCGCGATCACCGAGACCTCACCGGCGCGTTCGACCAACGTCTCCAGCCGGACGTCCACCAGGCTCCCGGCATACCTGCCGTCCATGACCCTGATCCCGACCCAGCCCTGCTTGCCGCAGGCATCGACACCCAGGACGTCCATCAGCACTCGTTCTCCCGTGTCGGTCGCGTGCAAGGAAGGTACCCGGCCGTCGCGGGAAGACCCGGCCGTCTCGCCTGGTTAAGGTTTTCTGGATCGCACCGGGCGGAGCTGATCCTGGAATGGTGGAATGCGAGGCAAACGAGATGCGGGGCCTTGGAAGATGATGAGAGAGGTCACCGCGACCCGCTACGTCGAGCCGCTGCGGTCCGGCGGTTCCGTGCCGGGTGTGGTCGAGGCCGATGATCTGGGCATCTACGTCGTGAAGTTCACCGGCTCCGCGCAGGGCCGCAAGGCGCTGGTCGCCGAGGTGATCGTCGGGGAGCTCGCGCGGGCCCTGGGACTGCGGTTCCCCGAGCTGGTCCTGGTGCACTTCGACCCGGCCGTCGCCGACAGCGAGCCGCACCAGGAGGTGCGCGAGCTGCACGCCGTGAGCGCCGGCGTCAATCTCGGCATGGACTTCCTGCCGGGCGCGCGGGACTTCACCCCGGAGGTCGCGAAGACGTTCCGCGTGGACCCGCTGGAGGCCGGCCGGATCGTCTGGCTGGACGCGCTGACCGCCAACGTCGACCGCACGGTCCACAGCTCGAACCTGATGATCTGGCCGACGTCCGGCACGGTCCCGCCGCGCCTGTGGCTGATCGATCACGGCGCGGCCCTGATCTTCCACCACCGCTGGGACGGCGCCGACCCCGAGAAGTCCTACGACTTCCGCCACCACGCCCTCGGCCACTACAGCCCGGACGTGCGTGCCGCCGACGCGGAGCTGGCGCCCAGGGTGACCGGGGAACTGCTGCGGACGATCGTGGACGAGGTGCCGGACGCCTGGCTGGCCGACGAGCCCGGCCACGCGACGCCCGAGGCGGCCCGCGGGGCCTACGTGGAGCACCTTCACGCGCGCGTGCGGGCCTCCGCCGCCTGGCTCCCCACCGACTTCCCCACCCGGGAGGAACTCGCCGCCGAGGAGGCCCGCAGGGCGGCGAAGTCTCAGCAAGGACGGCCGAACTGGCTCAAGCAGGTCCCCGACCTGCACGGCAGGCCGGCCGCGGAACAGGACGGGGCGGTGCACCTCGGATGAGCGGTCGTGTCGAGATCGAGTACTGCACCCAGTGCAGGTGGCTGCCGCGCGCGGCCTGGCTGGCGCAGGAACTGCTCACCACCTTCGAGGCGGAGCTGGACGAACTGGCGCTGAAGCCCGGCAAGGGCGGGATCTTCGTCGTCCGGGTGGACGGCGAGACGGTCTGGGACCGCCGCGAGCAGGGCTTCCCCGAGCCGACGGCGGTCAAGCGGGCCGTACGCGACCGAGTGGCCCCGGGAAAGTCCCTGGGCCACTCGGACAAGGCGTCTCAGGAGTAGGTCAGCCCTTGAGCCGCTCGTAGGCGGGCAGCGTCAGGAAGTCCGCGTAGTCCTCGTCGAGGGAGACCTCCAGGAGCAGGTCGTGGGCCTGCTGCCAGTGGCCGGCCGCGAAGGCCTCCTCGCCGATCTCGGCGCGGATGTTCGCCAGTTCCTCGGCGGCGACCTTGCGGGCCAGCTCCGGCGTGGCGTGTTCGCCGTTCTCGAACTCGACGCCCGCGTTGATCCACTGCCAGATCTGGGAGCGGGAGATCTCCGCGGTGGCCGCGTCCTCCATGAGGTTGAAGATGGCGACCGCGCCGAGACCGCGCAGCCAGGCCTCGATGTAGCGGATGCCGACCTGGACGGCGTTGATCAGACCCGGGTACGTCGGCCTGGCGTCCAGGGAGTCGATCGCGATGAGGTCGGCCGCCTCGACGTGGACGTCCTCGCGCAGCCGGTCCTTCTGGTTCGGCTTGTCGCCGAGGACCTTGTCGAAGGACTCCATGGCGATCGGGACCAGGTCGGGGTGGGCGACCCAGGAGCCGTCGAAGCCGTCGTCGGCCTCGCGGTCCTTGTCGGCGCGGACCTTCTCGAAGGCCACCTTGTTGACCTCGGCGTCCCGGCGGGACGGGATGAACGCAGCCATGCCGCCGATCGCGTGCGCGCCGCGCTTGTGGCAGGTGCGGACGAGGAGTTCGGTGTACGCCCGCATGAACGGGGCCGTCATCGTGACCGCGTTGCGGTCCGGCAGGACGAACCTGGCGCCGCCGTCACGGAAGTTCTTGACGATGGAGAACAGGTAGTCCCAGCGGCCGGCGTTCAACCCCGAGGCGTGGTCGCGCAGTTCGTAGAGGATCTCCTCCATCTCGTACGCCGCCGTGATCGTCTCGATCAGGACGGTCGCGCGGACGGTGCCCTGCGGGATGCCGACATGGTCCTGCGCGAAGACGAACACGTCGTTCCAGAGGCGGGCCTCCAGGTGCGACTCCGTCTTCGGCAGGTAGAAGTACGGGCCCTTGCCGAGGTCGAGCAGGCGCTGGGCGTTGTGGAAGAAGTACAGACCGAAGTCGACGAGGGCGCCGGGCACCGGCACGCCGTCGACCTGGAGGTGACGCTCGTTCAGGTGCCAGCCGCGCGGGCGCATGACGACGGTCGCGAGCTCGTCGGCGTCCTTGAGGGCGTACGACTTGCCGGACCTCTCGTCGGTGAAGTCGATGTTCCGGGTGTACGCGTCGCTCAGGTTGACCTGGCCGAGGACGACGTTCTCCCAGGTGGGGGCGGAAGCGTCCTCGAAGTCGGCGAGCCAGACCTTCGCGCCCGAGTTGAGGGCGTTGATGGTCATCTTGCGGTCGGTGGGGCCGGTGATCTCGACCCGGCGGTCCTGGAGCGCGGGCGGGCACGGGGCCACCCGCCAGGAGTCGTCCGCGCGGATCGCGGCGGTCTCCGGGAGGAAGTCGAGCGTGGAGGTGCGGGCGATCTCGGCGCGGCGCTCGGCGCGGCGGGCGAGGAGTTCGTCACGCCGGGGCGTGAACCGGCGGTGCAGCTCGGCCACGAAGGCGAGGGCCGGCTCCGTGAGGACCTCCTCCTGCCGCGGCAGGGGCTCGGCGTCGACGATGGCCAGCGGGGACGGCGCTGGTGCGGACATGAGCTGTCACTTCCTTCAGCGAGCTACGTGGACGAGCTGTCGAGCTTCTGGCACCGGGTGCCAGTCTTCCCGGGAACGGCTGATGGCGCCTTTGGAGCGGTCAGGCGCTTCTGAGCAGTGGATACTAGTTTCCTCATGGTGGAAGTTCAATGGTTTGTTGATATCGAGATTCTCTGAGTCGAGGCAAGGTGGCGCTCGGTGCCACCCCGCTCACTCAAGGTGGCTCAGGTCGGCCTCCGTGTCGATGTCGTACGGCTGTGCCACGTCCCCGCACTCGACGAGCGTGATCGACTCCCGGTGCTCCTTGAGGTAGGCGCGTGCTCCCTGATCGCCGGTCGCGGTCGCCGCGATGCCGGCCCAGTGGGCCGCGCCGAACAGGACCGGATGCCCGCGTACCCCGTCGTAGGCGGCCGAGACCAGTGACGTCTCGTTCTCGTACGCGGCGAGTACCCGCGCCACGGCCCCGGGTCCGATGCCGGGCTGGTCGACGAGCGAGACGAGCGCCGCCCTCGCCCCCGTGCCGGTCAGCGAATCGAGCCCGGCGCGCAGCGAAGAGCCCATCCCGCCGGCCCAGTCCGGGTTCTCCACCAGTACGCAGTCGCCGAGTTCCGCCTGTTCGCGTACGTCGGCGGCGCGCGCCCCCAGCACCACGTGCACGCGGGTCAGGCCGGCCGTGCGCAGCACCCCGGCGGCGTGCTCGACGAGCGGTCGGCCGCGGTGCGGGAGCAGGGCCTTGGGGCGTCCGCCGAGGCGTCGTCCGCCGCCGGCCGCGAGGAGCAGGCCGGCGACCGCAGGGGCTTCTTTCTCAGTCATGCGTCCTGCATACCTGACACCCGCGCGAGCGCCCCGACTCCCAACGACTGAATTTCCGTCCGCGTGGTGGCGCTTCGGCAACGGGTGGCGTTTACTGACCGGCGTCCCCGGCGCCCGAGCTGCGCCAGGGGTGCTCGGCGGGGATTGCGCGGTGGCTGGCGCACAACGGCGTGCGAGGGGGAGCTTTGTTGCGGAGCTTGGGGCAGAGGCCGGTGACGGGCAGCGACGAGGACTCGAGGGTGGCGGCACTGCGGTCGGCGGTGTCCCGTCTGCGCCGCGAACTCGCCGCGCATCCCGCTGAGTTCCCGGACCGCGCCATCGCCGAGGACGAACTCGCCGCACTGGCCGCGATGGCGGTCACGGGAGCACCGGAGACGCCTCGACTGCGGAGGTCCCTGCTGCTGATCGCGGGGGCGATCGGCTCGGTGAGCGCCCTGTCCCCGGGTCTGACCCAAGTGCGCGACGCGGTGGAGATGTTCGGCGAACCACGCCGCTAGCCCAAGGTCGACGCCGGAGCGTGAACCGCTGGGCGCAGGGCGGCGTGACGGCGCGCTCGCCGTGTGTCCTGCCCGCCGGGCGCTGCGCCTCCGTCAGGCCTGGTTCTGGGTGGCCAGGGCCTCGGACAGTTCGTGGGCGACCTGCTGGAGCACCGGGACGATCTTCTCCGTGGCCGCCTCGGTGACCCGGCCGGCCGGACCCGAGATCGAGATGGCCGCCGCGGTGGGGGAGTCGGGGACGGAGACCGCCAGGCAGCGGACCCCGACCTCCTGTTCGTTGTCGTCGACCGCGTAGCCGGTGCGCCGTACGTCCTCCAGGGCCGCGAGGAAGCCGTCCGGCGTGGTGATCGTCTTCTCCGTGGCGGCCGGCATCCCCGTACGGGACAGCAGCGCCCGTACCTCCTCCGGCGGGAAGGAGGCGAGCAGCGCCTTGCCGACGCCGGTGGAGTGCGGCAGCACACGCCGGCCGACCTCGGTGAACATGCGCATCGAGTGCTTGGACGGCACCTGGGCGACGTAGACGATCTCGTCGCCGTCGAGCAGGGCCATGTTCGCCGTCTCGCCGGTCTCCTCGACCAGTCGGGCGAGGTAGGGGCGGGCCCAGGTGCCGAGGAGCCGGGAGGCCGACTCGCCGAGGCGGATCAGGCGGGGGCCGAGGGCGTAGCGGCGGTTGGGCTGCTGGCGGACGTATCCGCAGGCCACGAGCGTGCGCATCAGACGGTGGATGGTGGGCAGCGGCAGCCCGCTGCTCGCGGACAGCTCACTGAGGCCCACCTCGCCGCCCGCGTCCGCCATCCGCTCGAGCAGGTCGAAGGCGCGCTCGAGGGACTGGACGCCGCCGCCGTTGGGCTTGGCGGTGTCGGTGGTGCTGGCGCTGGACGTCGGCACGGCGCGTTCCTTTCGGGACCGGTGGAAGGGCTGAAGCCTACCCGTCGGTCGGTTGACTCCCTGGTTGTGCGTAGCTACGTTCTGCTTGACGGAATCATAATTCCGCTTTGTGGAAACGTCCAGAGAGTGTCGCACGGGTGCATTGTGGAGAAGTGTGCCCTTGACGGCACCGGAACGGGAGTGAAGACTCCTTCAACAGAACGTTGAATTCTGCTGAGCGGAAGTCAAGGGGCGGCAGAGAGGGGTCCGGGTGTCCGACGCTGAACTGGTGCTGCGCTCGACGCGCGTCATCACCCCGGAGGGGACACGGGCCGCCTCGGTCGCGGTCTCCGCCGGCAAGATCACGGCCGTACTCGGCCACGACGCCGAAGTCCCGTCCGGCGCCCGGCTGGTGGACCTCGGCGACGACGTCCTGCTGCCCGGCCTGGTCGACACGCACGTGCACGTCAACGACCCGGGCCGCACGGAGTGGGAGGGTTTCTGGACCGCCACGCGCGCCGCGGCGGCCGGCGGTATCACCACCCTCGTCGACATGCCGCTCAACTCCCTCCCGCCGACCACGACGGTCGACAACCTCCGCGTCAAGCAGAAGGTCGCCGCCGACAAGGCGCACATCGACGTCGGCTTCTGGGGCGGTGCCCTGCCCGACAACGTCAAGGACCTGCGCCCGCTGCACGAGGCCGGCGTCTTCGGCTTCAAGGCGTTCCTGTCGCCGTCCGGCGTGGACGAGTTCCCGCATCTCGACCAGGACCGGCTCGCCCGGTCCCTGGCGGAGATCACCTCCTTCGGCGGCCTGCTGATCGTGCACGCCGAGGACCCCCATCACCTCGACGCCGCCCCGCAGCACGGCGGCCCCAAGTACGCCGACTTCCTCGCCTCGCGTCCGCGCGACGCCGAGGACACCGCGATCGCCCAGCTGATCGCGCAGGCCAAGCGGCTCGACGCGCGGGTGCACGTGCTCCACCTCTCCTCCAGCGACGCGCTGCCGCTGATCGCCGAGGCCAAGCGGGACGGCGTACGGATCACCGTCGAGACCTGCCCGCACTACCTCACCCTGACCGCCGAGGA
This sequence comes from Streptomyces sp. bgisy027, assembly GCF_057710365.1. Classification (NCBI taxonomy): domain Bacteria; kingdom Bacillati; phylum Actinomycetota; class Actinomycetes; order Kitasatosporales; family Streptomycetaceae; genus Streptomyces; species Streptomyces sp. bgisy027. The sequence continues at coordinate 240,621 of NZ_JBYIVZ010000006.1, read as the reverse complement.
AGTCCCGGACGGCGCCAGCGAGTTCAAGTGCTGCCCGCCGATCCGCGAGTCCGCCAACCAGGACCTGCTGTGGCAGGCGCTGGCCGACGGCACCGTCGACTGCGTGGTGACCGACCACTCGCCCTCCACGGCCGACCTGAAGACCGACGACTTCGCCACCGCCTGGGGCGGCATCTCCGGGCTGCAGCTGAGCCTGGCGGCCGTCTGGACCGAGGCCCGCAGGCGCGGGCACGGCCTGGAGGACGTGGTGCGCTGGATGTCCGCGCGGACGGCGCAGCTCGTCGGACTGGACCGGAAGGGCGCCATCGAGGCCGGCCGCGACGCCGACTTCGCGGTCCTCGCACCCGACGAGACCTTCACCGTGGACCCGGCCGCCCTCCAGCACCGCAACCGCGTGACGGCGTACGCCGGCAAGACCCTGTACGGCGTCGTGAAGTCCACCTGGCTGCGCGGCGAACGCATCGTCGCGGACGGCGAGTTCACCGACCCGAAGGGGCGACTCCTCACCCGGACCAACTGAATCCCACCCATCGATCTCGAAAGGCAGAACTGATCACCGTGACGGCGATACCCAGCTTCACCGGCGACGCGAACCCCTACGGCGGCGGCGACCCGTACGCGGACTACCGCACCGCCGACTTCCCGTTCACCCAGTACGCCAACCTCGCCGACCGCCGGCTGGGTGCCGGAGTCATCGCCGCCAACGACGAGTTCTTCGCCCAGCGGGAGAACCTGCTGGTGCCCGAGCGGGCCGAGTTCGACCCCGAGCACTTCGGGCACAAGGGCAAGATCATGGACGGCTGGGAGACGAGGCGCCGCCGCGGTGCCTCGTCCGAGCACCCGTGGCCGACGGCCGAGGACCACGACTGGGCCCTGGTGCGCCTCGGCGCGCCCGGCGTGATCCGCGGCATCGTCGTCGACACGGCCCACTTCCGCGGCAACTACCCGCAGGCGGTGTCCGTCGAGGGCGCGTCCGTACCGGGTTCGCCGTCCCCCGAGGAACTGCTCGGCGACGACGTCAAGTGGACGACACTGGTCCCGCGCACGCCGGTCGGCGGTCACGCGGCGAACGGCTTCGCCGTCCTGGCCGAGCAGCGCTTCACCCACCTGCGCGTCAACCAGCACCCCGACGGCGGCATCGCCCGTCTGCGCGTGCACGGCGAGGTCGTACCCGACCCCGAGTGGCTGTCGGTGCTGGGCACCTTCGACGTGGTCGCCCTGGAGAACGGCGGCCAGGTCGAGAACGCCTCCAACCTGTTCTACTCGCCTGCCACGAACACCATCCAGCCGGGGCGCTCCCGCAAGATGGACGACGGCTGGGAGACCCGCCGGCGCCGCGACCGGGGCAACGACTGGATCAGCTACCGGCTGGTGGCGCAGTCCCGGATCCGGGCCGTCGAGATCGACACGGCGTACCTGAAGGGCAACAGCGCGGGCTGGGCGTCGGTGTCGGTGAAGGACGGCGAGGACGGTGAGTGGACGGAGGTCCTGCCCCGCACCCGCCTCCAGCCCGACACCAACCACCGCTTCGTCCTGCCGACCCCGGCCGTGGGCACGCACGCGCGCGTGGACATCTACCCGGACGGCGGCATCGCCCGCCTGCGCCTGCACGGCTCCCTGACCGAGCAGGGCGCGGCGGGGCTGGCGGCACGCCACCAGGAGCTGGGCGGCTGAACCCGCCGGCGCGCACGGGTCGCAGGGCACCGGCGCGCCTGATTCCGTGAGGCGGGCCGGATGGCGTCGGTGCGCCTGAGTTTGTGGGGTGTATCGGTCGGATGGCGTCGGTGTGCCCGGACCCGTGGGGTGTATCGGTCGGATGGCGTCGGTGTGCCCGAGCCTGTGGGGTGTATCGGCCGGACGGCGTCGGTGCGCCTGAGTTTGTGGGGTGTATCGGTCGGATGGCGTCGGTGCGCCCGAACCTGTGGGGTGTATCGGCCGGACGGCGTCGGTGCGCCCGAACCCGTGAGGCGTGCCGGCCGGACGGCATCGGCACTCCCGGACCCGTGGGGCGCACCGGCCGGACAGCACCGGTGCGCCCCACGTCCGTTCACGCCGCGTGGCCCCCGTCCACCGCGAACTCCGTACCCGTGACGTAGTCCGCCACGGCCAGGTACGCGACCGTCGACGCCACCTCGTCGGCCGTGCCGAAGCGGCCCAGCGCGGTCATGGCCGCCTGGCCGGACGCGAACGGGCCGTCGGCCGGGTTCATGTCCGTGTCGATGGGACCGGGATGGACGATGTTCGCCGTGATGCCGCGCGGGCCCAGCTCGCGGGCCAGCGCCTTCGTCAGGCCGATGAGGGCCGACTTGCTCGTCGCGTAGAGCGTGCCGCCGGGACCGGGCACCCGCTGGGTCATGCAGGTGCCGATGGTGATGATGCGGCCCCCGGCGGCCATGCGGGCGGCCGCCGCCCGTGACGTCAGCAAGACGCCCCGGACGTTCACCGCGAGGACCCGGTCCACATCGGTGAGCGACAGACCCTCCAGCGGGCCAAGCACACCGATGCCGGCGTTGTTCACCAGCACGTCCAGGCCCCCGAGCGCCTCGGCGGCACGGTCCACAGCGCCCTGCGCCTCCTCCGCGTCACCGGCGTCCGCCCGGAGCGCCACGGCCCGCCGGCCCAGGGCTTCGACGGCCCGTACGACCTCCTCGGCCGCCTCCTTGCCGTGCACGTACGTCACGGCGACGTCCGCGCCCTCCCGAGCCAGCCGGAGTGCCGTGGCCGCGCCGATGCCGCGGCTGCCCCCGGTGACCAGGGCGACCTTGCCGTGCAGAGTTCCGTAAGTGGTTGTCATGAGTCCATCCCAGCTCCGCGCGGACGGTGATGCTGGCGGCGAACGGACACCGAGTCCCGGCGGGGTCGCGGCGCCCGTCGAAGGCCAGCCCGTCGCCCCGCCGCATGCTCGGGCGGGTTCGGGGCATCCGGATGGCGACCGGCGCATCGGCCGGCGTCGACGAAAGGGCGGACATCGTGCTGGCCATAGCTTCCGCAGTCCTGTTCTTCATAGCCTTCCTGATCAACGCGGCGGACATCTCGACCAACGACACCTTCACCTCCACCAACATCATGCTGCTCGGCCTCATGGTGCTGGCCCTCCAACTGGCGGGCGTCGGCAGCGGCTGGTCGGCACGCGGCCGCCGGAGGTGACGACCGCGAGCAGGGCGCTCACGGCAGCGGCGACTACGGCATCGCCTTCGGCACCCGGCCGACGGGCAGTCCGGCAGGGCCCGCCCTCGCGCCCGACGACACGCTCTTCACCGCCGTGCTCGACGCGGTGGAGGAGGCGGTCCTCAACGCCCTGCTGACCGCCACCACGACCACGGGCCCCGGCGGCCGTACGCGCCACGCGCTGCCGGCGGAAGGGCTGCTCGCCCTGCTGCGGCAGCCGGCCCACCGATGAGTTGCGGGTGCCGGCGGGGTCTGAGCTCATGACAGAAGACGCCACTTCGGAAAGAGGCACTCGTCATGGGCAAGCTCGTCTCCACCCTCTTCGTCACCCTCGACGGCGTCTACCAGGCGCCCGGCGGCCGGGAGGAGGACACCCGCGGCGGCTTCGAGCACGGCGGCTGGGTCTTTCCGTACGCCGACGACGACTTCGGGAAGTTCATCGCCGGGGTCTTCGGGCGCCCGGCGGCCTTCCTGCTCGGGCGGCGTACGTACGACATCTTCGCCTCGTACTGGCCGAAGGTGACCGACCCCGCCGACCCGGTCGCCGCCAAGCTCAACGCGCTGCCGAAGTACGTCGCCTCCTCCACGCTGACCGACCCCGGGTGGGCCGGCACCACCGTGGTCAGCGGCGACCTCGGCAAGGAGGTCACCGCCCTCAAGGACCGCACCGACGGCGAGCTCCAGGTGCACGGCAGCGGCGCCCTCGTCCGTTCGCTGCTGGCCCTCGGTCTCGTGGACACCCTGCACCTGCTGACCTTCCCGGTCGTGCTCGGCTCGGGCCACCGGCTGTTCACCGAGGGCGCCGTGCCGACCGCCTTCAAGCACACCGGTGGCAGCAGCACGAGCAAGGGCGTCGCCATCAACTCCTACGACCTGGCGGGCCGCCCCGAGTACGGCACGTTCGAACTTCCCGAGAATGCGTGAGACACCCCACGTCGGCGCTCTCGCACGGCCTCATGGAGATCGGGTGAGAGCGTCGGGGCGCACGTTAACTTCCCGAGAACTCATCGGACTCGAAGGGAAAATCCCCCTTCTTGACATTGACATGCCACTGTCTACGCGCGTCATCATGAAGCCATGAGATTCCCCCCACGAATCGCTCGCATCGGCGCCGCAGCCGCCGTCCTGTCCGCCCTCCTCGTCGGTGGCACCGTCACCGCCACTCCGGCCGCCGCGGCCGTGGGCAGCATCTGTTACAGCGACCTGCCCGCCCAGGCGCACGACACGCTCGACCTCATCGAGCAGGGCGGTCCCTTCCCGTACGACCAGGACGGCACCGTCTTCCAGAACCGGGAAGGCATCCTGCCGAGCCAGTCGGCCGGGTACTACCACGAGTACACGGTCATCACTCCCGGCTCCCCCACACGCGGAGCTCGCCGGATCGTCACCGGTGAGGAGAACCAGGAGGACTACTACACGGCCGACCACTACGAGTCGTTCGACCTGGTCGACCACGGCTGCTGAGTCCGCGGGCCACGGTCGACGCCGAGCAGCGGCGCGACCGGCCGGAAGTCCGGTCCGGATTCAGCCGGACTTCCGGCTCTCGGCGGCGGCGAACAGCGCGAACGCCAGCACGAGCAGAGCGACGCTCGCGTAGATCTCGTAGCCGTCGAGGAAGCCGACCCGCTGCACGAGGCCCCACTTCCAGTCGGTGAACTCGTGCACCAGACCGGCGATGCCCTGCACCAGGGCGATGAATCCGAGAACCTCCAGCAACTGCTTCATGTCCTGACTCTCGCCCCGCGGTCCCCCCACACCAATCGGCCGCGGGGCGAGGCATGACCGCCGGAAGTCCGCCTTCCGCAGAGACCGGTGCGTCCAAAGTCGGCGATGCCGAGACTTTGGTCGGCGATCGCGCCCGCGGAGGCGCATCGGTGCCCCTCGCTGCGTAGATTTGTCGACCGTGAGTGGTGACAAGCAGGAGCACGCCCCGCAGGCGTTCGCGGGGCCGCGCTGGCTGCTGCCGTCCGCCCTGGTGAAGGAGCTCGGACTCGACCCCGGACGCTCCGGGCGCACCCGGCGCACGGCACGCGACTGGGTGGTCGACTTCTGCTGCTTCCTGCTCGCGGTGTTCATCGGGCTGCTGGCCGCCGACACACTGCGCAACGAGGACCTGCCGGACGGCTACGCCACCTTCGACCAGGTGCTGGGCGCCCTCTCGTGCGCCGCGGTGTGGCTGCGGCGCCGCTGGCCCCTCGGGCTCGCCGTCGCGATGATCCCGGTCGGTTTCGTCTCGAACACCGCGGGCGGCGCGGCGGTGGTCGCCCTGTTCACGCTCGCCGTGCACCGGCCCTTCCGGTACGTCGCCTGGGTGGCAGTGGCGCAACTGGCGCTGGTCCCGGTGTTCTTCTGGCTGCGCCCCGACCCCGACGTGCCGTACGTCTGGGCGCTCGTCTTCGGCGTGCTGGTGACGGGGGCGATCGTCGGCTGGGGCATGTTCGTACGGTCGAAACGGCAGCTCATGCTGAGCCTGCGCGACCGCGCCCTGCGGGCCGAGACCGAGGCCGTCCTGCGCGCCGAGCAGGCGCAGCGACTCGCGCGCGAGGCCATCGCCCGGGAGATGCACGACGTCCTCGCGCACCGGCTGACGCTGCTCAGCGTGCACGCGGGCGCCCTGGAGTTCCGGCCCGACGCGCCCCGCGAGGAGATCCAGCGGGCGGCCGGCGTGATCCGGGAGAGCTCCCACGAGGCACTCCAGGACCTGCGGGAGATCATCGGCGTGCTGCGCGCCGGCGAGGCCGACGACGGCGGCCGCCCGCAGCCGACCCTCGCGGCCCTGGAGGCGCTGGTCGCCGAGTCCCGCGAGGCCGGCATGAAGGTCACCCTCGTCCAGCGCGTCACCGATCCGGGCGCCGTACCGTCCTCCGTCGGCCGCACCGCCTACCGCATCGCCCAGGAGGGCCTGACGAACGCCCGCAAGCACGCCCCGGGCGCCGAGGTCACGGTGACGGTGACCGGCGCACCGGGCGAGGGCCTGTCGGTCGCGGTGCGCAATCCCGCGCCCGAGGGCCGGGTCCCGCACGTTCCCGGCTCGGGTCAGGGCCTGATCGGTCTCACCGAGCGGGCCACGCTCGCAGGAGGGCGGCTGGAGCACGGGCCCGCGGCGGACGGGGGCTTCGAGGTGCGGGGCCGGCTGCCGTGGGCGTGACGCTCGGGGAGCCATGGCGTGCGAAGCCCAACGGCCCCTCCGCCGCGTGCTGTTGCGCGCGCGGCGCCGCAGCGGGTACCGCCCGTCGACGCGTCCCCCGGGGGGCACCGGAGATCGGCAGCCACATTACGCAGCCCTGCCGCAAGGCGGACACGCTTCCATCAGCGACCACCCGGTGCCGCCAGGACCGGCGGCAGCACCCCCCCGGATCATCAACGACAGGGGCAAAGAGCCATACCGGCCCCGGAGGCCACGAGCCCAGTTCGGGCTCTACCCGGAAGGTAATTGTGATAGTCGAGCTGCGGCCCGGGTTGGGCTGCTGCCAGGCTCGGCGCCGACGTTCCGGCATGACCCACAAGGCAATGGGCACTCCACGCGGTCCGGCACCCCGAACTCCGTGCAACCGTGATTACGTAAGGCACATGACTGCGATCAGGCTCCTCCTCGTCGACGACGACCCGTTGGTCAGGGCCGGCCTGTCCTTCATGCTGGGCGGCGCCGACGACATCGAGATCGTCGGCGAGGCGTCCGACGGCTCCGAGGTCGAGGCGCTGGTCGACCGCACCCGGCCGGACGTGGTGCTGATGGACATCCGGATGCCGTCGGTCGACGGCCTCACGGCCACGGAGCGGCTGCGCGGCAGGAAGGACGCCCCGCAGGTGGTGCTGCTGACCACCTTCCACGCCGACGACCAGGTGCTGCGCGCCCTGCGTGCCGGGGCCGCCGGGTTCGTGCTCAAGGACACCCCGCCCGCCGAGATCGTCGCCGCCGTGCGCCGCGTCGCGGCCGGCGACCCGGTCCTGTCGCCCACCGTGACACGGCAGTTGATGGACCACGCCGCGGGCTCCGCCGCCGACACCCGCCGCACGCGCGCACGCGCGCGGCTCAGCGCCCTCAACGACCGCGAACGCGAGGTGGCCGTCGCGGTCGGCCGGGGCCTTTCCAACGCCGACGTCGCCTCCGAACTGTTCATGAGCGTCGCCACCGTCAAGACCCACGTCTCGCGCGTCCTGGCCAAGCTCGGCCTCAACAACCGTGTCCAGATCGCCCTGTTGGCGTACGACGCGGGGTTGCTGGAGGAAATGGAGGACAACGGGCACTAGTGCGGGATGCCGTGCGTTCTCGGTGCGGTGGGAGGGGGAGCGTCATGGTGGAAGTGATCGACCTCGGGGAGCTCGGCGACGGGTTCCGCACGGACCCGCACCCCGTGTACGCGCGGCTGCGTGCCGAGGGCCCGGTGCACCGGGTGCGGCTCCAGAAGCCCGACGCGCACCACGAGACCTGGCTCGTCGTCGGGCACGAGGAGGCCCGCGCGGCGCTCGCCGACCCCAGACTCCTCAAGGACGGCAGCAGGATCGGGGTGACCTTCCTCCGGGGCAGTGGCTGCCGGGGGTGCTGATACGTGAGGTGCGGAGCCTGCCGGTGCGGTGGTAGAGGCACGCGCCGCGGGGACTCCTCGGGGGCTCGCCCTCACATCGCGGTGTTCTGGGTCCCACCCGGCAGTTCGGCGACGGCGACCGGTCTTCGGTCGCGTCTCGACAGCTCGCACGCCTCCGAGATCCGCAGCGCCTGCAAGGCCTCCCGGCCGTCACAGGGGTTGGCCCGCTCGCCGCGCACGACCTCCACGAACGCGTTCAGCTCCGCCTCGTACGCGGGCCCGAACCGCTCCAGGAACCCCGGCCACGGCTTGTCCGCCGCGGGTGGCCCCGTCGGCTCGGTGGACGCCACCGGCGTACGGTCGTCCAGCCCGACCACGACCGTGTCCAGCTCACCGGCCAGTTCCATGCGCACGTCGTACCCGGCGCCGTTCAGCCGGGTCGCCGTGGCCGTGGCGAGCGTGCCGCCGTCCATGGTGAGGACCACCGCGGCGGTGTCCACGTCGCCCGCCTCACGGAACATCGCGGGCCCGGCGTCGGACCCGGCCGCGTACACGTCGACGACCTCGCGCCCGGTCACCCAGCGCAGCACGTCGAAGTCGTGGATCAGCGTGTCCCGGTACAGCCCGCCGGACAGCGGCAGCCAGTCGGCCGGCGGCGGCGCCTGGTCGCTGGTCAGCGCCCGCACCGTGTGCAGCCGCCCGAGCCGGCCGGAGCGCACCGCCTCGCGGGCGCCCTCGTAGCCCGCGTCGAAGCGCCGCTGGAAGCCCATCTGGAGGATCGTCCCGGCGGTCTCCACCTCCCCGATCGCGTGCAGGGTGCCCGGCAGGTCGAGGGCTATGGGCTTCTCGCAGAACACCGGGAGTCCCGCCCGGGCCGCCCGGCCGATCAGTTCGGCATGGGCCGACGTCGCCGTGGTGATCACCACCGCGTCCACGCCCCACCGGAAGATCTCGTCCACGCCGGGCGCCGCGGTCTCGCCCAGCCGGTGGGCCAGCTCCTGGGCGCGCGAGGCGTCCGCGTCCGTGAGGATCAAGGAGCCGACGTCGCGATGACGGCTGAGCGTGTTGGCGTGGATCCTGCCGATGCGGCCCGTACCGATGACCCCGATGCGCATGGAAACAAAGTGCGGGTTCAGTGCGTACGCTGTCAATGCAAATGTCCGGACAATCAAACTACACGACTTCCCGTCAACAACGCGTAGAGCTACAGTCGGCCCGTGCCGAAACCAGAACAGGACCCGACCGTGGAACTCGAGCTCAGCGTGGACCGGAGCAGTCCGGTGCCCTTGTACTTCCAGCTGTCCCAGCAGCTCGAAGCCGCGATCGAGCACGGAGCACTCACGCCCGGCAGCCTGCTGGGCAACGAGATCGAGCTCGCCGCGCGCCTCGGCCTGTCCCGTCCCACGGTCCGCCAGGCCATCCAGTCGCTGGTGGACAAGGGCCTGCTGGTGCGCCGCCGGGGCGTCGGGACCCAGGTCGTGCACAGCCAGGTCAAGCGCCCGCTGGAGCTCAGCAGCCTCTACGACGACCTGGAGTCGGCCGGTCAGCGCCCCGCGACCCGGGTGATCGTCAACACCGTCGTCCCGGCGTCCGCCGAGGTCGCGGCGGCGCTCGGGGTGGCCGAGGACAGCGACGTGCACCGGATCGAGCGGCTGCGCCTGGCACACGGCGAGCCGATGGCGTACCTGTGCAACTACCTGCCGCCCGGTCTGCTCGGCCTGGACACCGCGCAGTTGGAGGCCACCGGGCTGTACCGGCTGATGCGCGCCGCCGGTATCACCCTGCACAGCGCCCGCCAGACGATCGGCGCCCGCGCCGCCACCGCCGCCGAGGCCGAACGTCTGGCCGAGGAGGAGGGTGCCCCGCTGCTCACGATGCAGCGCGTGACGTTCGACGACACGGGCCGCGCGGTGGAGTACGGCACACACACGTACCGCCCGAGCCGCTACTCCTTCGAGTTCCAGCTGCTCGTGCGGTCGTGAACGACAGACCGCTTGGTACGTTGCAATGTCAGGACAACGCAACGCCCGTGTTGTGAGTGCTCCCGAGGGGCGCGGGGAACGGCGCGAGCGGCCACAAACGACCCGCACGCGGCGTATGACGTGAACCACCCCATTGTTTCCCCGTACGGCACCCGTACCGGCGGTGAGGCAGAATCGGCCCTGATGAGCACCTACCGCGACTTCACCGCCCCCATCGGCTCACGGCGGGCCCCCGTTCTGAGGACGGTCGGCCCCAGAGAGCGCCGCTCACACCTGACGGCGCCCAGAGTCCCCACCGTGGGCATCGACATCGGTGGCACCAAAGTGATGGCGGGCGTCGTGGACGCCGACGGCAACATCCTGGAGAAGGTCCGTGCGGAGACCCCGGACAAGTCCAAGAGTCCGAAGGTCGTCGAGGACACCATCGTCGAACTGGTACTGGACCTGTCCGACCGCCACGACGTGCACGCCGTCGGCATCGGCGCGGCCGGCTGGGTCGACGCGGACCGCAACCGCGTCCTGTTCGCGCCCCATCTGTCCTGGCGCAACGAGCCCCTGCGCGACCGCCTGGCCGGCCGGCTCGCCGTACCCGTGCTGGTCGACAACGACGCCAACTCCGCCGCCTGGGCCGAGTGGCGCTTCGGCGCCGGCCGTGGCGAGGACCACCTCGTCATGATCACCCTGGGCACCGGCATCGGCGGCGCGATCCTGGAGGACGGGCAGGTCAAGCGGGGCAAGTACGGCGTCGCCGGCGAGTTCGGCCATATGCAGGTCGTGCCCGGCGGCCACCGCTGCCCGTGCGGCAACCGCGGCTGCTGGGAGCAGTACAGCTCCGGCAACGCGCTGGTGCGCGAGGCGAAGGAGCTGGCCGCCGCCGACTCGCCGGTGGCGTACGGGATCATCGAGCACGTCAAGGGCCAGATCGGCGACATCACCGGCCCGATGATCACCGAACTGGCCCGCGAGGGCGACGCGATGTGCATCGAGCTGCTCCAGGACATCGGCCAGTGGCTCGGCGTCGGCATCGCCAACCTCGCGGCCGCCCTGGACCCCTCCTGCTTCGTCATCGGCGGCGGTGTGTCGGCCGCCGACGACCTGCTGATCGGCCCCGCGCGGGACGCCTTCAAACGCCACCTCACCGGCCGCGGCTACCGCCCCGAGGCCCGCATCACCCGCGCCCAGCTCGGCCCCGAGGCCGGCATGGTCGGCGCCGCCGACCTGGCCCGCCTGGTCGCCCGCCGGTTCCGGCGCGCCAACCGGCGCAGGGTGGAGCGCTACGAGCGCTACGCGCGGTTCGCGGAGGCCCGCAGGACGTCCCAGGGGTCGGCGTGACCGTGTCCGTACCCCGCAAGGCCGACTCGCCGGACGACCGGTCCGAGCCCGAGGGCCGTCGCCACCGGATCCGCCGCCGGGCGCTCACCCTGCTCATCATCGTGCTGCTCATCGGCGTGCCGGCCGGCTACCTGGTGATCTCCGCCAACCAGAGCCGCGCCAGCGGCAAGGACAAAGAGGCGAAGTACTCCGCGACCGGCCTCACCGAGGGCTGGCCGTCGAGGGTGCAGCGCCGGATCTACCAGATCCCGATCCCGCTGCCGTCGTACAAGGTCGCCTACTACGAGACGAACAACTGGAAGACCAGCCGTCTCTACGTCCAGTTCGAGACCACCAAGGACAACCTGGACGTCTTCCTCGCGTCCATCGGCGCCGACCGGGACGACCTGGAGGCGGACGAGGTCACCATCAACGCCCGCGACCAGAAGATCACCGGCTGGCACTTCAAGGACTCCGGGCCCTGGTACGGCCTCGTGCGCAAGCAGAAGAACCCGGCGCCCACCCAGGACATCGTCGTCAACCTGTCCGACCCGGACCGGCCGTTCGTGTACGCGGTTTCCCGCACGGTCCCCTGACACCCCCGTGATCACCGAGTGGCGTTCCCCGCTCAGGGCAGGCCGCCGGGGCCGATTGTCAGACCCCGCCCGTAGAGTCGAAGACGGTTGATCTGACTCGCAGGCGGGAGGTGACAGGGCGTATGAGCGACATGACCGCGGTGGCCGAGAGGGCGGGGCACGACGTCCCCGTGCGGCTCGCGGCCGTCTTCCTGCCCGCGCCCCTTCCGCGCGAGGGCCGGATCGCCTTCTGGGACCCGGAGGGCGGCCCGCTGCCCGCCGAGGACACCGAGCTCACCGTCGTACGACGCCATGGCGCCGGAGTCCGCCGCAGGACCGCCCCCGCGCTGACCCTGCCCCTGGACGACGCCCTGCCGCTGCTCGTGCGGGCGCGGCGGGACCCGGCCGCCCACCCCGCCACCGCCTGCTGGGGCGCGGCCGCCCTGCACGCCCTGCGCCTCACCGCACGCGGCCGGCTGCTGCCCGGCCTGACCCCCGCCGGCCACGACGCCTGGCGCGCCGGCCCCCTCGACCCCGACGACATCGCGCATCTGCGCGCGGTCGCCGCCGCTCTGCCCCACGAGGGTCACGCGGTCCCCTTGCCCGGACCCGGCCCGCTGCGGCTGCCCGAGCCGGAGGCGCTGATGCGTGCCTTCCTGGACGCGGTCGCCGACACCCTGCCCCGCACCCCGGCCGCGCCGCACGTCTCGGGGAGGCCCTTCGCCGCGCGCGAGGCCCAGCGGTTGCCCGACGCCCACGACTGGGCGGCCGAGGTCGCGGCGGGAATGGACGCGGGCGTACGGATCTCGCTGCGCCTGGACCTGTCCGCGTACGACCTCTTCGACGACCGCGACGACGGCACACGTCGCGCGGGCGCGGCCGTCGTCCAGGTGCACAGCCTCGCCGACCCCACCCTGGTGGCCGACGCGGCCGCCCTGTGGGCCGGTCGGGCCGACGACGCCTTCGGGCCACGCGCGCGGGTCGACGCCGCTCTGGCGGTGCGCCGCGCGGCCCGGGTGTGGGCCCCCCTCGACCGCCTCGCCGAGCAGGACGTGCCCGACGTACTGGCTCTCTCGGACGAGGAGTTGGGCGACCTGCTGGGCGTGGCCACCACTCGCCTCGCGGCGGCCGGGGTGGCCGTGCACTGGCCCCGGGACCTGGCGCAGGACCTCAGCGCGGCGGCGATCGTACGGCCCGCACCCGGCTCGGCGACCGACGGCACCGGGTTCTTCGAGAGCGAGGAACTGCTGCAGTTCCGCTGGCAGTTGGCGATCGGCGGCGACCCGCTCACCGAGGGCGAGATGGACGCCCTCGCCGAGGCGCACCGCCCGGTCGTCCGGCTGCGGGACAGCTGGGTCCTGGTCGACCCGGCTCTCGTCCGCAAGGCACGCAAGCGCGAACTGGGCCTGCTCGACCCGGTCGACGCGCTGTCCGTCGCCCTCACCGGCACCGCGGAGGTGGACGGCGAGACGGTCGAGGCGGTGCCGGTCGGCGCACTGGCGGCCCTGAGGGACCGGCTCACGGCGGGGGTACGGCCGGCCGAGGCGCCGCCGGGCCTGCACGCCACCCTGCGCGACTACCAACTCCGGGGCCTGGCCTGGCTGGACCTGATGACGTCCCTCGGACTCGGCGGCTGCCTGGCCGACGACATGGGGCTCGGCAAGACGATCACGGTGATCGCGCTGCATCTGAAGCGTGCCCGGACCGCCCCGACCCTGGTGGTCTGCCCGGCGTCCCTGCTGGGCAACTGGCAGCGGGAGATCACCCGTTTCGCGCCCGGCGTCCCCGTCCGCCGCTTCCACGGCCCGGACCGCACCCTGGACGACATGGACGGCGGCTTCGTCCTGACGACGTACGGCACCATGCGGTCGACGGCACCGTCACTGGCCGAGCACACCTGGGGCATGGTCGTGGCCGACGAGGCACAGCACGTCAAGAACCCCTACTCGGCGACGGCGAAGGCGCTGCGCACCATCCCGACGCCCGCGCGCGTGGCACTGACCGGCACACCGGTGGAGAACAACCTCTCCGAGCTCTGGGCCCTGCTCGACTGGACGACACCCGGCCTGCTCGGTCCGCTGAAGTCCTTCCGCGCCCGGCACGCGCGTGCCGTGGAGAACGGTGAGGACGAGGAGGCGGTGACCCGGCTGGCCCGGCTGGTGCGGCCGTTCCTGCTGCGCCGTAAGAAGTCCGACCCGGGGATCGTCCCCGAACTGCCGCCCAAGACCGAGACCGACCACCCCGTCCCGCTCACCCGTGAACAGGCCGCGCTCTACGAGGCCGTGGTGCGTGAATCGCTGCTCGCCATCGAGACGGCGGAGGGCATCGCGCGCCGGGGGCTGGTGCTGAAGCTCCTGACGTCCCTGAAGCAGGTCTGCGACCACCCCGCGCTGTATCTGAAGGAGCAGACGGCGGCACCGGCCGCCGGTCTCGCCGCCCGCTCCGGCAAGCTGGCCCTGCTGGACGAACTGCTCGACACGGTGCTGGCCGAGGACGGCTCGGCGCTGGTCTTCACACAGTACGTGGGGATGGCCCGCCTGATCGCCGCCCACCTCGCCTCCCGGGCGGTCCCGGTGGAACTGCTCCACGGCGGCACGCCCGTCCCGGACCGCGAACGGATGGTGGACCGCTTCCAGGAGGGCGCGGCCCCGGTCCTGGTCCTGTCCCTCAAGGCCGCCGGCACCGGCCTCAACCTCACTCGCGCCGGCCATGTCGTCCACTTCGACCGCTGGTGGAACCCGGCGGTCGAGGAGCAGGCCACCGACCGCGCCTACCGCATCGGCCAGACCCAGCCCGTCCAGGTCCACCGCCTCATCACCGAGGGCACCGTGGAGGACCGCATCGCCGAAATGCTCGAATCCAAGCGAGCCCTGGCCGACGCGATCCTCGGCTCCGGCGAATCGGCCCTCACCGAACTGACGGACCACGAGCTGTCCGACCTCGTGTCGCTCAGGAGGGAGTCGTGACGGCGGCGGGGGAGCGGAGGAGCTCGGAGGGCGAGGAGCCGGAGGTGCCGTACGAACCGTCGGCAGAGGACGCGACGAGTCGGCGTGAGGACGCCGAGCACCGACCGGCCGATGCCGCACGCCGTGCGCTGCGGGCCGCTCGGGAGCGGCGGGAGTCCGAGCAAGGGGCCGCTGTGGGGGAGAGGCCGGCCGCGGGTGAGGACAAGCGGCGGGTCGCCCGGCAGGGGGATGCCGCGCGTGCGGCAGTGCGGCCCGCCCGAGACCGTGACCGAGGTCCGGAGGGCACGGGCGTCGGCTCTGCCGATGTTCCGGGCGGTGCGGAAGGCCATGAGGAGCCGCTGTCCGGAGCGTTGCCCGCATCCGGTCCGGACACGGATCGGTCAAGCGTGGAAGCGGACTCGGCCCAGGCGGGCCTGTCGGGCACGCCGTCCGAACCCGGTCCTGAGGCATCCACTGCGAGGTCCGGCCGTCCCGGTCCGCGCCCTGGGGACGCGGCGCGTGAGGCGTTGCGCGCGGCCCTGGAGGAGCGGCGGCGGGCCGAGCCGGAGGCAGGGGTCAAGAGAGGCCGGGGCGCCGGTACTCCGCGCCGGCCCGCGGCAGCGACCCATTCCGGAGCCGGGGACCGACGCCGACGGGACGCGGGCGGCGACGACGTCCGGCAGCGAGGAGGCGAACCGCCCCGCCGGCCGGTGCGGGCCGCCGACCGTATGCGGGTCCGTGACGTGCAGAGCCTGCTCGCCGGTGCCTTCCTGATGCCGTCCTCGGATCCTCCCGAGGGCGACGAGGGTTCCGGGCTGTCCGATTCGGCCGACCACCCGCGTCACAACCCGACGGCTGCCCCCGCCGCGCCACCCACCGACGACGACCCCTTCTCTCCACCGGCCTCCCTGCCCGCACCCTCGCCCCTCCCCGCCAACCCCACCCCCCAAGTCCCCCGTTCCATGGCCGCCCCTTCCCGCGACGGTGAACTCCGGCGCACCTTCCCGGCTTTCGGGCCCGGCCCCGCGGACGACACCCGGTTCGCCGAGAGTTGGTGGGGCAACGCCTGGGTGACCGCCTTGGAGGAGGGCGCCCTCGACACCAAGCGGCTTGCGCGGGGGCGGGGTTACGCGCAGGAAGGGCATGTCGATGCCATCACCGTGACGCCGGGGCTGGTGGTGGCGTACGTGCGGGGGAGCCGTCCGCGTCCGTACCGTGTGCAGGTGCGGCTGCGGACGCTGGACGACGCCGACTGGGCGCGGTTCCTGGACGCCGTCGCCGAACGGCCCGGCCACATCGCGGCGTTGCTGGACAAGGAGATGCCGCAGTCCCTCGCCGGCTGCGGGGTGCCGCTGCTGCCGGGACCGGGCGACCTGGACCCCCATTGCAGCTGCCCGGACCGGGGCCACCCCTGCAAGCACGCGGCCGCCCTCTGCTACCAGACGGCACGCCTGCTGGACGCCGACCCCTTCGTACTGCTCCTGCTGCGCGGCCGCGGCGAACGGCAGCTGCTCGACGCGCTGTCCCGGCTGAGCGCCGCCCGCGCGGCCCGGGCCGCACAGGAACAGCAGCCTGCGCCCCTCGCGGGCGTACGCGCCACCGACGCACTGGACCCGGCGCGCCGGCTTCCGTCGCTCCCGGCACCCCTGCCGATGCCCCCGCACCCCGAGCAACCCCCTGTCTACCCGGCGGCGCCGGGCGGCCCGGACCCCTTCGCGCTGGACCAGCTGGCGACGGACGCCGCCGCCCGCGCCCACGCCCTGCTCGGCACCGGCCGTGACCCGGTCGCCGAACTGACCCTGTGGCAGGACGCCGTACGGCTCGCCGCCGCCCGCCCCGGTTCGGGCCTGACCGCCGCCACCCGCGCCCTGTACGCCTCCCTGGCCGCGGCCACCGACCGCACCCCGGCCGACCTGGCCCGCGCGGTCGCGGCCTGGCGGCAGGGCGGGCTCGAAGGGCTCGCCGTCCTCGAAGACCGCTGGGATCCGCCGGCCGGCCGCTTCGACCGGGCCCGCCCCCTCCTGCTCGCCGCCGACCTCCCGGCCTTCCGCCCCTGGCACAACCGCCTCACCCACCCCCGCGGCCATGTCCAACTCCGCCTCGGCCGCGACGGCCTGTGGTACCCGTACGAGTCGGAACCGGGCCACGACGACTGGTGGCCCCGCGGCACTCCCGACCTGGACCCCGTCGGCGCGCTCACCGGTCTCGACCCGGCCGGCGCCCTCAACGACCTCGGGTTCCCGCCGCCGGAAGCCTGACCCGACCATGCCCTGCAGCGACGACAGCCCTTCCCGGAGAGCAACTACACTGCCGCGTTGTCGCCCAGGCGGCACACAGCAACTGGCCGGAAACGAACGGCGGGAGAGGCCATGGCAACGGGGGGATGGGGTCCGGGACCCGGCTCGGGACAACCGGGCGGCAACGGACCCGGCGGCCAGGGCTGGGGCGCCCCGTACGGACCGGGCCCGACGCCCAACGGCCCCTACGGGCCGGGCAACGGCGGCAACCCCTACGGCCCGCCCCCGCCGAACCCGAATCCGTACCCCGACCCCCAACCCGGCCCGTACCCCTACGGCCCGCCGCCCGGCCGTCCCGTGCCGGTGGCCCGCCGCCGCGGCTGCCTCTGGTACTTCTCGCCGCTCTTCCTCGCCGTCCTGCTGCTGCGCTCCGCGCACCGCGTCGCCACGAAGCTGTTCGTGCACCGGAGCGGGGACCGGATCGTGGACCGCACCGTGGACCGGGTGCAGGTGGTGCGCACGGTGCTCGGCGTGCTGGCCACCATCGGGCTGATCCTCGCCTACGGCGTGGAGAAGGACCGTTGGAACAACGCGGCGGAGGCGGGCTTCGCCAACGCGATCGTCACGCCGTTCCTGCTGATCTGCACCGGGCCGCTGGTCATCCTCGGGTTCATCTACTACGCGCCCCCGCATCTGCGACCGCAGCTGCGCTCGCGCCTGCACGCCCCGCTCAAGGCGGTCGGCTGGTTTCTGCTGTCCCTCGCCGTCGTCGCCGCGATCATCTACTTCGTGGGCAGCAGCGGCGTCATGCAGAGCAAGAACCCCTGGCTGGTGGTGCCGGTCGCGCTCGTCACGATGGCCGCAATCCTCTGGGGCCTGCCGTTCCTGTTCCTGGCGTCCCTGTACTCCGCCCGCAGCGCCTTCAACACCGCGCATGTGCACCCGATGCTGCCGCCCGTGGTCACCGGCATCCTGGTCTGGCTCCTCGCGATCTTCAACCTGATCAGTGAAGGCATGCCCGCGGGCCCGCCGGTGGCCCAGTTCTGCTCCGTGCTGGGCGGCCCGCTGTCGGTGACCGCGGTCTCGGCCTGGGAGATGTGGCGGCTGCGCTCCCGGTACGGCGTCACCGTCCGCGGCTGAGCCGAACCCCCGTCCCGTGAAGGCCGTGTGAGAATTCCTCGCCGATCTGCGGGAGTCAGGTGTGAGGACGTGGGGTCCGTGGGGCCGGTGTTCGGATGCGGACGTTAGCGTGGAGCGGTGAGTGAGACGAAGACCCCCGCCCTCCAGTACCGCTTCGACGGCCCGGAAGATGCCCCGGTCCTCATCCTGGGCCCCTCGCTCGGTACCACCTGGCACATGTGGGACCGGCAGGTTCCGGAGCTGACCCAGCAGTGGCGGGTCTTCCGGTTCGACCTGCCCGGACACGGCGGCGCACCCGCCTACCCGGCGGGCTCCGTCACCGAACTCGCCGAGCGACTCCTCGTCACCCTCGACGGCCTCGGCGTGCAGCGCTTCGGCTACGCGGGCTGCGCGCTCGGTGGTGCCCTCGGTCTGGAACTCGCCCTGCGCCACCCCGAGCGCATCGCCTCGCTCGCGCTGATCGCCGCCTCACCGCGCTTCGGCACGGCGGACGAGTTCCGGCAGCGCGGCGTGATCGTGCGCACGAACGGCCTCGACCCCATCGCCCGCACCTCGCCGGACCGTTGGTTCACCAACGGTTTCGCCGCCGCCCAGCCCGCCATCACGGAGTGGGCCGTGCAGATGGTGCGCACCACCGACCCCGGCTGCTACATCGCCGCCTGCGAGGCCCTCGCCTCTTTCGACGTACGGTCGCAGCTCGCGGGCGTCGCGGTGCCCACGCTGGTCCTCGTAGGCTCCGACGACCAGGTCACCGGCCCCGCCGAGGCCCGCACCCTGGTCGCCGGCATACCGGACGCGCGGCTCGCCGTGGTCCCCGGCGCCTCCCACCTCGTCCCGGTCGAGCAGCCCGCCGCCGTCACCGACCTGCTGGTCCGCCACTTCTCCACCGCCTGGCAGCCCGCCTACGACTCCACGACCGGCCAGATGGCCA
This sequence comes from Streptomyces sp. bgisy027, assembly GCF_057710365.1. Taxonomy (NCBI): domain Bacteria; kingdom Bacillati; phylum Actinomycetota; class Actinomycetes; order Kitasatosporales; family Streptomycetaceae; genus Streptomyces; species Streptomyces sp. bgisy027. Next base: position 221,806 of record NZ_JBYIVZ010000006.1, on the reverse strand, counting down.
TCGTCGTCCCTTCCGCGAAGCCGGTCCTGGCCCCCGTGCCGTCGCAGCCCGCGCCCATCGCCGAGATCGCCCCGGCCGTCGTACCGCAGCAGACGACGGGGCGGGCGGATCCGTACGACGCGGGGATCAAGGTCCGTCGCGAGGTGCTCGGCGACGCGCACGTCGACCGGGCGCTGGCGCAGGCCGACGACTTCTCGGGGGACTTCCAGGAGCTCATCACCCGCTATGCGTGGGGCGAGATCTGGGGCAGACCCGGCCTCGACCGGCGCTCCCGCAGCTGTGTCACCCTCACCGCCCTGGTCGCGGGCGGCCACCTGGACGAACTCGCCTTCCACACCCGCGCCGCCCTGCGCAACGGCCTCACCCCGGACGAGATCAAGGAAGTGCTGCTCCAGGCGGCGGTGTACTGCGGTGTACCGGCGGCGAACAGCGCGTTCAAGGTCGCGCAGAGGGTCATCAGGGAGGAGACCACTCCCCAGGAGTGAGCATCCCGGACGGGTGCGCGCAAGGATGGACCCATGAAGCTCACGAAGAAGTCGCACTCCTGCGTCCGCCTGGAGAAGGACGGACAGAGCCTCGTTCTCGACCCCGGCGGGTTCAGCGAGGAGGACGCCGCGGTCGGTGCGGACGCGATCCTCGTCACACACGAGCACCCCGACCACTTCGACGAGGCGCGGCTGCGGGCGGCCATGGAGGCCGACCCGGCCGCGCGGATCTGGACGCTGAGGTCCGTCGCCGAGCAGATCTCGGCGGCGTTCCCGGGCCGTGTGCACACCGTCGGCCACGGCGACACCTTCACCGCCGCCGGCTTCGACATCCAGGTCCACGGCGAGCTGCACGCCGTCATCCACCCGGACATCCCGCGCGTCACCAACGTCGGCTACCTCGTCGACGGCGGGCGCCTGTTCCACCCCGGCGACGCCCTCACCGTGCCCGACCACCCCGTCGAGACACTGATGCTCCCGGTGATGGCACCCTGGAACAAGATCGCGGAGGTCATCGACTACGTCCGCGAGGTCAAGCCCCAGCGCGCCTACGACATCCACGACGCCCTTCTCACCGACCTGGCCCGGCCGATCTACGACCGCCAGATCGGTGCCCTGGGCGGCTCGGAGCACCTGCGCCTGACGCCGGGGGACTCCGCGCAGCTGTGACCGGCCCCACCACGGGCGGGGCCGGGTTGTCAGTCCCGCCCGGTAGGTTGTGAGACATGCGCATCGCGACCTGGAACGTGAACTCGATCACCGCACGCCTGCCGAGGCTCCTGGCCTGGCTGGAGAGCAGCGGCACCGACGTGCTCTGCCTCCAGGAGGCCAAGGTCGCCGAGGACGCCTTCCCGTTCGACCCGCTGCGCGACCTCGGCTACGAGGCGGCGGTCAACGCCACCGGCCGGTGGAACGGCGTGGCGGTGCTCTCCCGCGTCGGCCTCAAGGACGTCGTCAAGGGCCTGCCGGGCGACCCGGGCTACGACGGTGTGCAGGAGCCCCGGGCCATCTCCGCGACCTGCGGCCCGGTCCGCGTCTGGTCGGTGTACGTACCGAACGGCCGCGAAGTGGACCACCCTCACTACGCCTACAAGCTCCAGTGGTTCGAGGCTCTGAAGGCGGCCGTCGCCGGCGACGCGGGCGGCAGCCGCCCGTTCGCGGTGCTGGGCGACTACAACGTGGCGCCGACGGACGACGACGTCCACGACGTGGCCGCCTTCGAGGGCCTCACCCACGTCACCCCCGCCGAGCGCGCCGCCCTCGCCACCCTGCGCGAGTCCGGCCTGTCCGACGTGGTCCCGCGCCCCCTGAAGTACGACCACCCTTACACGTACTGGGACTACCGCCAGCTCGCCTTCCCCAAGAACCGCGGCATGCGCATCGACCTGGTCTACGGCAACGAGCCGTTCGCCAAGGCGGTCACCGACTCCTACGTGGACCGGGAGGAGCGCAAGGGCAAGGGCGCCTCGGACCACGCGCCGGTGGTCGTGGACCTGGACGTCTGAGAAACCCGGCCGTGGTCACGGGACCAGCGCCCGCAGATCCACCGACCGGGCCATCGCGGCCAGCCCCGAGTCTCCCGGGTGCAGATGGTCCCCGCTGTCGTAGGCGGGAAGCATCCGGGAGGGCTGTGCCGGGTCCCGTACGACCGCGTCGAAGTCGAGCACCCCGTCGTACACCCCGGCGCCGCGGATCCAGGCGTTGATCTCGACCCGCTCGGCGTCGGCCGCGGCCGTGCAGCGCGCCTCGCCCGCGCACGGCAGGATCGTCGCCGCCAGCATCCGCAGCCCCCGCGCATGCCCCCGGTCCGCGATCTCGCGCAGCCCGGCGATCACCCGCTCCGCGGTCGTGTCCCAGCGCACGTCGTTGATGCCCTCGAACACGACGGCCGTACGCGCCGACGTCTGGGCCGGCACATCCAGGTCGAACCGGTGGAGTGCGCTCACGCCGGCCGTGTCGGTGGAGACGCCGTCCCCGGGATAGCGGTCGGAGACCACACGGTTTCCGGAGATTCCCTGGTTGAGGACCCCGTAGCGCGGGACCGCGCTCTGGTTCAGCAGCCGGGTGGCCAGCACATTGGGCCACCGCCGGTTCGCATCCGGCGTGGACTTGTCGCCGTCGGTGATCGAGTCGCCCAGCAGCACCACGGACCCCGGCCCGCCGCTCACGTCGACGCCCGTCAGCAGCGGCCAGCTGGTCAGCACGGTCGGATAGGCGGAGGCGGCGAGGTCGGCGGTGTGGTCGCCCGGCTCGCTCACGTACGACCGCTGCTGCGCGAGCCGGTGCACGGGCGCGGCCGGCACGGTCCCCGGCAGATGGAAGCTCACCAGCAGGTTGGTGTCCGCGGGCACGGCGAAGCCGAGCGGATCGCTGTACGCCTGTGCGCCCGCCGGGATCTCCACGCCCGCCGCGCCGCCGAACGACACCCGGACCGGCGTCGCCTTCGCCGCGGCGCCCGACTGCTGCACCGCCACGGTGGCGCCACCGATCCGCACCGGCCCCGCCGCGAAGGTGTTGTCGAACCGCAGCCGCACCCGCGGACCGCCCGCCGAGGTGTGCACCACCAGGCGCAGCGTCCGGTCGGTCCACGGTCCCACGGCCGGATGGCCACCCGTCGCCGCGGCCCAACTCCCCGTCCAGCCCGCGGCCGGTGCCCGCACCGCCACCGCGAACACATGCAGCCCGGCCGCCTGCGGCAGCCGTACGGAGGCGACCTGGTGCCCGGCCACGATCGGCACCGTCACGACGTACAGCCGTGCCCGCTCGGCGAGTTGGCCGCCGGGTGTGTTGATGTGCGGCAGGGCGACCGCCTTGGTGGCGAGCGGGCCGGTGCGCCAGTCGGGCGCGGTCAGCCGGTACCCGGACCGGGCGCCGTCGGCGTAGACCACCGTCCCCGCCCCGCCCACGTCGATCCCTGCCGTGCCCGCCACCAGGAAGGCGAGCGCGTCGCCCTGGCCGCGCACCCGCACGTCCTGCCCGGCGGCGAGGACGTTGTCCGGCTCGCCCGGCTGCCGGTCGGGCCAGGTCAGCCGGGCGCGCTGCACGGTCAGCGCGCGGCCCGGCGTCCACCCGGCGGCGGCGAGGTCCTGTGCGGACAAAGAGGCGCCCGACCCGTCGAAGTCGGCTGCGGCGGGCCGGGCGTCGTCACTGACGGCCGTGTTGTCGAAGAGCCGCTCCAGCGGGAGCGGCACGGCTCTGCGCTCGCCGGACGCGTGTGCGGACACACCCGGCACCAGGGCGGCGAAGAGGGCAAGGACGACCGCGGAGATCCACACACATCGGCGCACGGCCGACTCCTCCCGTTCACGACCGCTCAGGACTGCGTATGACTGCGCATGACAGGTTCGGTTCGTTCCGACGAGACGCATGACGCACGGAGAAGTTAGAGAGGCCCCCGTGACCCGTCAACGAGCCATGCCACAAGTCGGCGTGAACTCGACCGGAATCGACGGTCCGCGCGCCTGTGGTGCGTTCGGCCGTGCGAATGACACGCTGTGCGTATGAAGATCCCTTTTCTTGGCCATCGGCACGAGAAGCGCGGGGCCCTCGACCCCGAGGGCATCGCCGAACTGCTCTCCGAGTGCGAACTGCTGCGTTCCCACGCGTCCCGGGCGGGGATCCAACTCGACGACACCGCGGCCTCGTTGGAGGAGCTCGACCAGATGGTGCCGCGCTGGCGGGACGACGCGGAGATCCTGCCCTGGCTGGGCAACGACGCCGGGCTGTATCTCGGCACCGTGATCGTGCGTACCGTGCCCGGGGCCGCCTGGGAGATCTGGCCGGACGGTCAGCCGGTCGTCCGCCTCGCGTCCGGCCGGGAGTTCGACGTCGTCGCCTCGGGGCGGGAGTGGGCCGTGAGCGGAGTGCCCGAGCTGTCGCAGCTGTACGCGGAGGTCGCGGAGGCGTGAGCACCCGGCCGTGAGGCGCGGCATAAGCACCAAGTAAATACGGCTTATGTCTGAAAAGTGCGTGTCGCGCAATAAGTCAGCTCTTGTCCAGATAGTTTGCGGCCATCGCTGTAGTGAACAGGACTGGGGCTGGGCATGGCTGGCGATCCACTGATCGTGCCGCGTGACGTCGACAACCATGTGGGGGACATGTCGCTTCGTGGTCCGTGAACCCTTCCGACCCCGCCGGGTCGGACCTCGACTACGATGTTTCGTCCGTCCCCAAGGCCGTGGCGGTGGCCCCGCCCACGACCAGGGACGCTGCTGCCGGGTGGGGATCCCCCCACGGCCCCTGGGGACAGGGGCAGCAGGGGGCAGCAGTCACAGAGCCATACCCGTCCGGCGCCGGCCGGAGATCACTGTTCGCGCAGTGGAATCGACACGTACGACGGGTCGTTCGCCGGCGAGGAGAAGGTCAGCCGCGCGCCGGACGGGTTGTGCTCGATGTAGAGCGGGTCGACCGTGTCGACGACCAACGCGAGGCGGTGCCCTGCCGGGACGTCGTAGGACGTGGAGTACAGCTCCAGGTCGAGACCGAACGGCTGTCCGGGCGTCTGTCCGTGGAAGGTGTACGGCGCGTTGCTGACCAGCTTGCCGAGGCCGAGCGGGCCCACGTCGTACAGATAGGCGACGAGGGTGCCGCTCTCCTTGGTCGGGGTGACGGTGGTGTGCAACTTCGAGGTGCCGCGCAGGCGTTGGGCCGAGGAGTACTTCTCCGACTTCCACACGGCCGCCCAGCGGCGGGGCAGCAGCGGGATCGCGGCCATCGGGGGCACCTGGGCCACCTGGTCGAGGATGCTGGACAGGAAGACGACCCCGCCGTTGGCTCCCGAGTCGACGTTCGCGCGGATCGTCGTCGTGCCCGCCAGGGAGATCTTCTTGCCGGTCGTGCCCACCGACTTCCAGTCCGGGTAGCCCTCGTAGCCGCCGCCGGACCGGGACTTGAGCCGGACCGGCAGCTCGCGGTTGATGCCGTTGTCCTCGCCCTTGAGGTAGTGGTCGAACCAGCGCTCGGTGTCCGTCCACACGTCGTTGGGCAGGCCGAACAGCCCCGTCAGTTCGGCGGTGGCGTGGTCGCCCGGGCGGAACTCCAGGCGCTTGGGGCCGGTGAGCTTCTCGTAGAAGTCCGCGTACTGGTTGGGCGGGAAGATGGTGTCGCCCCAGGCGTTGGCCATCATGACCGCGGGGCCGCTGTCGTTGAGTTGGTCCAGGTATGTAGCGACCGAACGTTTCTTCCCCCAATTGATCATGTCCTGTTCCTTGGACAGGTTGGAGGCGTAGAAGTCGTTGAAGATCTGCCGGTTCTCGGGGCTCTGGCGGCCGGTGACCAGGCTCGCGCCGTCGAGCAGTGCGGCCGCCTGCACGTGCTGGGTGCGGCCCGAGTAGATCGAGTCGATGAGGTCCGCCCAGCCGCTGAGCGCGGCGACCGCCCTGACCCGCTTGTCGTGTGCCGCGGCCAGCAGGCTGATGCCGGCGCCGTACGAGACGCCCGCCATGCCGATCTGCCGTTTGTCGGCCGGGGTGTTGGCGAGCGCCCAGTCGATGACCTTGGACGCGTCGGCTATGTCGGGAGGCCCGGCCACTTCTATCTCGCCACCGGACTGCCAGAAGCCCCGCACGTTGTAACTGACGACGACGTAGCCCGAGTTCGCGAGCTTCTGGGCCTGTGCGAAGTACTCGACCTGGGGCAGGCCCCAGCTCGTGGGCATGACGAGCAGCGGGTGGCGATGTGTGCCGTCGGCGCCGGCCGGTGTGACGACGTTCGCCTTGAGGGTCGTCCCGCCGTCGCCGCTGATGTCGACGAAGCGGACGCTGTTCGGGGCCGCTTGGGCCGCGGGGGCGAGCCCGAGGGCGCTACCGGCGACCAGAGTCGCGGATACGGCGCCCACGGCGGTCGTACGCAGGGCCTTGCTGTGCTGTCCCACGGGTCACTCCTCACTCGTGTCAGTGCAAAGTGACCCGACGGTAACCGTGGCCCCTTACCGCAAGTAACCCGTCAGTAAGTTACGTGCCAGTAACGATATGTGGAATGTGGCGGACCTCAGGAGGCACGGTGGCTGTTGCGCGGAGCCGCGGGTGTCGGCAAGGGGGTCTGCGCGGCGCGTGTGACATCGGCGACCAGCTCCACCACGTCCGGGCCGTACGCCTGCGAGTTGACCACCTTCAGCAGCAGGGCGAAGGTGCCGTTGCCGTGCTTGCGGGACAACCGCTCGTGGTTGCGGGCGAGGTAACGGGTGGCCGCCTGGTTGGTGATGGCGGTCTGTCCGCAGAACAGGAAGACGGGGCGCGGGCCTTGACTCTCGCCGACGGTGAGCCGGGCGAGGAGCGCGTACTCCTCCTTGCCGACCTCCAGCCGGTAGCGCTCGGAACCGACCTGGAACGCCCCCCGGTCCGGGCCGGGTTCGGAGTCCACGTTCACCAGCACACCCGGCAGCAGCGAGCCCAGATGCGCCGCCATCCGCCGGTTCGACGCCGGGCCGCCGACACAGAACTCGGTGCGCTCGCCGAAGCCCTGGCGGGCCGCGTCGTGCGGGATTATCTGGGCGTGGGCGTTGCAGTCCTTGATCAGGGCGGCCAGTTCGAGCAGCGCGAACACGTCGTAGCGCATCACCGTCAGCTCGGGCCCGCCGGCCCCGCGGTTGACCACCAGCAAGGACTCGGCGTTGTCGGGCAGCCCGAAGAAGGCCTGCTTGCGGCGCAGCCTGCGCTTCCACAGATAGGTGCGGGCGAGCCAGCCGAGCGCGGCACTGACACCGGCCGCGACCACGCCCAGGACGATGTTGCGTACGTCGTCATTCATGGGCGCGCATGCTAGCGGGCGAACGCAAACCCACGTTCGAGGAAAGGCGGTGAGGGCAGGCTGACGCGGGCATGCCGATCGAATAGGCTGCGCGAACGGTCCCTGACTGGAGGTGCGGATGCGTCGCCCTGTCGCGCGGAAACTGTCGGTCCTGGCGATCTCGGTCGCCGTGGTGTCGGTGGGAGCGGCGGCGCCGCCCGGCTCCGGCACCCACGCCGTCGAGAAGGTTCCCGTGGCCGTCGGCTACGGCGGAGCCGTCTCCAGCGTCGACGCCGATGCCTCCGCCGCCGGCATCGAGGTCCTGCGCAAGGGCGGCAACGCCGTCGACGCCGCCGTCGCCACCGCCGCCGCGCTCGGCGTCACCGAGCCCTACTCCGCCGGCGTCGGCGGAGGCGGCTACTTCGTCCACTACGACGCCCGGTCCCGCACCGTGCGCACCATCGACGGCCGGGAGACCGCGCCGCTGAGCGCCGACTCGGACCTGTTCACGGAGAACGGCACCGCGATCCCGTTCGCCGAGGCCGTCAGCAGCGGCCTCGGCGTCGGCACCCCGGGCACCCCCGCCACCTGGCAGAAGGCGCTCGACCGGTGGGGGAGCAAGAGCCTCCGATCGGTCCTGAAGCCCGCCGAGCGCCTCGCCCGCGACGGCTTCCGGGTCGACGAAACCTTCCGCGCGCAGACCGCCGCCAACGAGACCCGGTTCCGCTACTTCCCGGACACCGCCAAGCTGTTCCTGCCGGGCGGCGCCCTGCCGGTCGTCGGCTCCACCTTCAAGAACCCCGACCTCGCCCGCACCTACGCCGAGCTGGCGGACAACGGCGTCGGCGCGTTCTACCGGGGCGACCTCGCCGACGACATCGTCGACACCGTCGACAACCCGCCCGTGGACCCGGCCTCCGGCTGGAAGGCCCGCCGCGGCGACCTGACCGCGAAGGACCTGGCGGCCTACCGGGCCAAGTCCCAGGCGCCCTCGAAGACCTCGTACCGCGGTCTCGGCGTGTACTCCATGGCGCCCTCCTCCTCCGGCGGCACCACCGTCGGCGAGGCCCTCAACATCCTGGAGAGGGCGGACCTGTCGAAGGCGAGCGAGGTCCGCTACCTCCACCGCTACATCGAGGCCAGCCGTATCTCCTTCGCCGACCGCGGGCGCTGGATCGGTGACCCCGCCTTCGAGGACGTACCGACGAAGGAGCTGCTGTCGCAGCGCTACGCCGACTCCCGGGCGTGCCTGATCAAGGACGACGCCGTGCTGACGAGCCCGGTGGCGCCGGGCGACCCGCGTGACCCGGCGTCCTGCGACGCGCGCGGCACCGCCGCCCCGACCACCTACGAGGGCGACAGCACCACCCACCTCACCGTGGCCGACAAGTGGGGCAACGTCGTCTCCTACACCCTCACCATCGAGCAGACCGGCGGCAGCGGCATCACCGTCCCGGGCCGCGGCTTCCTGCTCAACAACGAGCTGACGGACTTCTCCTTCACCCCGGCGAGCCCGGCCGTGCACGACCCGAACCTGCCGGGCCCCGGCAAGCGCCCGCGCTCGTCCATGTCGCCGACGATCGTCCTCGACCGGCACGACAAGCCCGTCGTGGCACTCGGTTCGCCCGGCGGGGCCACCATCATCACCACCGTGCTCCAGACCCTGACCGGCTTCCTCGACCGGGGCCTGCCGCTGGTCGAGGCGATCGCCGCGCCGCGCGCCAGCCAGCGCAACCAGGCGACGACCGAGCTCGAACCCGGCCTGTACGAGAGCCCGTTGCGGGCGCGGCTGGAGGCCGTCGGGCACGGCTTCCGGCTCAACCCGGAGATCGGCGCGGCCACCGGCGTACAGCGACTGCCGAACGGGAAGTGGCTCGCGGCCGCCGAGAAGGTACGGCGCGGCGGCGGCTCGGCGATGGTGGTGCGGCCGGCGCCGTAGCCCCGGCTCGGCTCACAACTCGGGGGCGGGCGGCAGGTCTTCCGTGCGGAAGGCGAGCTGCCCGTCCGCCACGTCTACCGTGACCCGGCCGCCCTCGCCGATCCGGCCGTCCAGGAGCAGCCGGGACAGCTGGTTGTCGACCTCTTTCTGAATGGTGCGGCGCAGCGGGCGGGCACCGTACTCCGGCTGGTAGCCGCGCTCGGAGAGCCAGTCGACCGCCGCGCCGGTGAACTCGACCTCGACGCCCTGCGCGTGCAGCAGCCGACGGGTCCGGTCCAGCAGCAGATTGGTGATCCGTTCCAGCTGTTCGGGGGTCAGCCGGCGGAACACGACGATCTCGTCGATGCGGTTGAGGAACTCGGGCCGGAACTGCTGGCGCAGCGGCCGCAGGATCCGCTCGTTGCGCGCCTCCTCGTCGGCCTCCGCGTCGCCCGAACCGAACCCGATCCCGGCGCCGCCCCGGCCGATCGCCTCCGAGCCGAGGTTGCTCGTCATCACGATGACCGCGTTGGTGAAGTCCACCGTGCGGCCCTGGGAGTCGGTCAGCCTGCCGTCGTCCAGCACCTGGAGCAGGATGTTGAAGACGTCCGGGTGCGCCTTCTCGATCTCGTCGAGCAGCAGCAGCGAGTACGGGTGCCGCCGCACCACCTCGGTGAGCTGGCCGGCCTCCTCGTGACCGACGTAGCCGGGCGGGGCGCCGATCAGCTGGCTCACGGTGTGCCGTTCCTGGTACTCGCTCATGTCCAGGCGCACCATGCGCTCCTCGCTGCCGAACAGCGACTCGGCCAGCGCCCGCGCCAGTTCGGTCTTGCCGACGCCGGTCGGGCCGAGGAAGAGGAAGCTGCCGATCGGCCGGTCGGGGCTCGCCAGTCCGGCCCGCGAGCGCAGCACCGCGTCGGACACCACGCGCACCGCCTCGTCCTGCCCGACGACCCGTTCGTGCAGATGATCCTCCAGGCCGAGCAGGCGGTCCTTCTCCTCCTCGGTGAGGCTGCTCACCGGGATGCCGGTCTGCCGCGACACCACCTCGGCGATGGCCTCGGCGGTGACCTCCAGGTCGATGCCCTCGTCGACCTCCTCGTTCCCGGAGGCGTCCGCGATGCGCTTCCTCAACTCGACGATACGGTCCCGCAGCTGGGTCGCCTGCTCATAGCTCTCGTCGGCGACGGCCTGGTCCTTGTCCCGGGTCAGCTGCTCGACCTCGCGTTCCATGGCCCGTACGTCCGTGCCCTTGGTCCGCGCGCGCAGCCGTACCCGGGCACCCGCCTGGTCGATCAGGTCGATGGCCTTGTCGGGGAGCCGGCGGTCGGTGAGATAGCGGTCGGACAGCTCCACGGCGGCCACCAGCGCCTCGTCGCTGTAGCGGACCTGGTGGTGGGCCTCGTAGCGGTCGCGCAGGCCGCGCAGGATCTCGATGGCGTCGGCGGTGGTCGGCTCGGGGACCAGGATCGGCTGGAAGCGGCGCGAGAGCGCCGCGTCCTTCTCGATCCGCCGGTACTCCTCCAGCGTGGTGGCGCCGACCACGTGCAGTTCGCCGCGGGCGAGCGCCGGCTTGAGGATGTTCCCGGCGTCCATGGACCCGCCCTCGCCGCCGCCCCCGGCGCCCACGACGGTGTGCAACTCGTCGATGAAGACGATCAGCCGGTCGGAGTTCGCCCGGATCTCGTCGACGATGTTGGTCAGCCGTTCCTCGAAGTCGCCCCGGTAGCGGGTGCCGGCGACCACGCCCGTCAGGTCGAGCGCGACCACCCGGCGGCCGCTGAGCACGTCCGGCACGTCGCCGTCGGCGATCCGCTGGGCCAGGCCCTCCACGATCGCGGTCTTGCCCACGCCCGCGTCACCGATCAGCACCGGGTTGTTCTTGCCCCGCCGGGACAGCACCTCGACGGTCTGCTCGATCTCCCCGTCCCGGCCGATCACCGGGTCGATACGGCCCTGGCGGGCGAGGTCGGTGAGGTCGCGGCCGTACTTGTCGAGGGTGGGCGTGCCGGTGTCGACGCGGGGCCGCTGGTCGGCGATGGGGCGGGACTGCGTCGCGTCCGGCGCCTCGGGCGGCATGCCGGTGGGGCCGAACCGGGCCGCGTTCAGGATGTGCCCGGCCGCCGAGTCGGGGTTCGCGGCGAGGGCGCTGAGCACGTGCTCCGGGCCGATGTAACCGGCTCCCCGGGCCCTGGCCAGGTCGTGCGCGTCCAGCAGGGCGCGCTTGGCGGCCGGTGTCAGGGACAGCGAGGTCGGTGGCGGACCCTCGCCCGGCGGGTGCTGGGTCGGGCCCGAGCGCTCGTCGATCTCCGTCGCCAGCGAGTCGGGATCCGCGCCCGCCCGGCTGAGCAGACTGCGGGTCGGCTCGGCGGACAGCGCGGCGCGCAGCAGATGCTGGGTGTCCAGGTCCCGGCTGCCGTGCTCGGCGGCGTACTGCGCGGCGCCGCGCACCAGCTCGCGGGCGGGCTGACTGAGCAGCCGCCCGATGTCGATCTGGCGCGGGCCGGGGCGCGGTCCGCCGAAGAAGCGGGCGAGGAATTCTCCGAAGGGGTCGTAGTCCTCGGGACCACTGAAGCCGCTGCTCATGGCGTTCCCATCCGGCTTCCCTGCGCGGGCAGGGTCGCCCTCGCTGATCGACGTGCCGGAGTCGGGTAACCCGGTTCGGGCTCGCTCATGCCACGATGGCACGTTCTGGCTCAGGGGGCATGTGCAGGAACGCCTCAGCCGTTCGCCCGAGGGCCGCCGCGGTCCGCGGACGGTGCGCCGCCGGGGCGCAGCATCTGGCTCGTGGCCAGGTCGCGGTAGAGGGGATCACGGGCCAGCAGGTCCTCGTGGCTCCCGCAGGAGGTGCTGCGGCCCCGGTCGAGCACGACGATGCGGTCGGCGTGCTGCACGGTGGACAGCCGGTGGGCGATGACCAGCAGGGCGCATTCCTGGGCGACGTCCTTCATCACCGTGGTCAGCGCCGCCTCGTTGATCGCGTCGAGGTGGGAGGTGGGCTCGTCCAGGAGCAGCAGCGCGGGGCGGGCGAGCAAGGCCCGGGCCAGGGCGACGCGTTGACGTTCGCCGCCGGAGAGGGTGCTGCCGCGTTCTCCGACGACGGTGTCCAGTCCTTCGGGCAGCCGGTCGACGAGTTCCTCCAGCCGGGCCAGTGCGAGGACCCGCCGGATCTCCGCCTCCGGGGCGTCGGGCACGGCGTAGGTGACGTTCTCCCGCAGGGTGCCGTGCACGACATGGGTGTTCTGGTCGACCATGGCGATGCGCCGGCGGCAGGCGTCACGGCCGAGTTCCGCGGCGGGCAGACCGTCGAACAGCACGGCTCCGGCGTCCGGTTCGTGGAATCCCGCCACCAGCGCGAAGACGGTGCTCTTGCCGGCTCCCGAGGGGCCCACGAGGGCGACGTGCCGGCGGTGGGGGACGGTGAAGGAGACGCCGGACAGCACCGGCCGGCCCGGGGTGTAGCCGAAGCCGACGTCGTGCAGCGCGAGCACGGGCCGCTCGGCGGGGGCGGACGGCACGGGCCGGGACCGCGCGACCGACGGCCCCGTGCGCTCCACGGGCAGCCGCAGCGCCTGCTCGACGCGTCGGTGGGCGCCCATGCCGCGCTGGATCAGGCTCACCGCGTGGAACACGGAGGACAGCGGCAGGACGAGGTACGAGGCGTACAGCAGGAACGCGACGAGGTCGCCGAGGGAGCCCGCGTGACCGCCGACGCGCAGGCCCCCGACGACCAGGACGACGAGGAAGGAGCCCTGGACGGCGAGTTCGACGGCGGGGCTCATCACGGACGCGAGTTTCGCGGTGCGTACTCCCGCGTCGTACGCCTCGTCGACCCGGGCCCCGATCCTGGCCGCCTCGCGTTCCTCGGCGCGGTGCACCCGGACCATGGGCAGGGCGCCCAGGGCCCGTTCCAGATCGGCGGCGACGGCGCCGACGGAGTCCTGCATGCGCTCGGAGGCCCTGCGGATGCCCTGGAGCAGCGAGGCGACGACGGCGGTGGCGACGGCCACGGTCAGCGTGACCAGAAGCAGCAGCAGCGGGTCGAGCCAGGCCATCAGGATCAGCGCTCCGACGGCGACGAGGCTTCCGGTCACCAGGTCGACGAGAGCCTGCGAGACGACCTCGCGCAGGAGGGTGGTGTCGGTGGTGACCCGGGCGATGAGGTCACCGTTGCGGTGGCGGTCGTACTCGCGCATCTCCAGGCGCAGCAGGCGTCCCACCAGGCTCGTGCGGAGCCCGCGTACGACGCCCTCGCCGATCCGCTCCAGCAGGAAGCGCCCCGTCGACCCGATCGCCGCCTCCACCAGGAACAGCGCGCCGAGGAGCGCCAGCAGCGGCCACACGACCTGTCCGCGGCCGCTCGCGTCCACCGCCTGGCGGGCCACGAGCGGCTGGGCCAGCCCCAGGGCGGAGCCGGCCAGCGTCAGTGCGGTGGCCACGGCGACGGCCGTCCGGTGCCCGGCGGTGAGCCGGTACAGCGTGGCCACGGCCGCGCGGGTCGACCTGTCCTCGGCAGGGGGCTCTTCCTGCCCGCCGTCCGCGACCGCGGTGCCGGCCGCCGGCCCGGCATCCGGCGCCGTGCCACCGCTCATCGCTCGGCCGGCTCGACGGCGACCAGCCGGGCGAGGTAGCCGTCGGGTACGTCCTCGCCGACGGGCCGGCCCTCCGCCTCGATCCAGGCGTGCGCGCCGAAGGGCGGGACGACACGGACCCCGGCGCACCACGTCGGCCAGGTCCCCCGGAGCCGGCACAGCAGCGCGGCCCCCAGGGAACGCGGCAGGCACCCTTTCGGCCCGGTGCAGCGCAGGCTGACGGCGCACATCGCGTCCCTCGCCTGCTGGGCCCGCGCTGCGGTTGCGGGTGCGGCCCCGCGGCGTACGACACCGAGGACGGCGCGGATGCGGCGGGGCGGCAGCAGGGCGAGTGCGACGGCGGGCAGCAGGACCAGGCGGGCGGCGAGGCGGCGGCCGAGGGGCACGCCGGTGGGGCGTTCCAGCGCGCTGGGCGTCGTCATGAGGCCAGGCCCGCCTCGCGCAACTGCCCGACGAGCGCTTCGACGTCCCGCTGGGCCTGCGCCCGGTCGATGTCGAACTCGCGGACCAGGGCGGCGGTCGCGTCCGCCTCCTCGCCGCCGTCGAGCAGGGTGCGGACCACGAGGGTGGCGGTCGGGTTCAACTCCCAGTAGGTACCGGCCCGTTCGTCCAGCAGGACGGTGCCGTAGTCGGTCTCGGCCGTGGCGACGTGTGCGTCGAACCTCAAGGGCATGCGCTCGCCTTTCTCACGCGGTGCGGGTTCTCAAGGAGTGCGGGCGTGGGTGCGGGACAGTCCCCGCAGCCACACCTCGGCGGCGATCGTGGAGTAGAGGATGGCGTCGGACAGTCCCGGAGAGGTGGGCCGCCGGGCGAGGCGGCGCAGCTCGGCGCCGTCCACCAGACCGAGCCGGGCCAGCCGGGAGTCCGCCCACAGGGCCAGCAGGTCGGCGCGGTGGTCGCGCAGTCCGTCTGCGGCGTCCATGGCGGCCGTGGCCTTGGTCGTGCGCCGCAGGCACGCCTCGGGCACCAGGCCGCGCATCGCGGTGGTCAGCACCGGCTTGTACGCCCACGGGGTGACGCGCTCGGCGGGGTGTACGGCGAGGCACGCCTCGATGACACGGTCGTCGAGGAAGGGGTGGGCCATCGGCAGACCGGCGCGGGCCGCCATCCGGTCCCATTGGCGGATGATGCGCGTGGTCGAACGGATCTGCTCCAGGTCCGTGTGCATCCCCCGGTCCGGATGCAGCGGCATTGCCGTCGGCGCGGCGTCGAGCAGTGCCCGCCGCGCCAGCCGTTCGGTGTCCGTGGTCGCCCAGCCGAACAGCCGCGGTGCCGTGCCCCACCCGAGACCGGAGGCCACGGAGGAGGAGGGGGCCGGATCGCACAGCCGTCCGGCCGCGTCGGCGAGCCACCTGCCGTACGGCCGGGAGTCCGCCAGGGCGCGTACGGTGCCGCCGAGGGGCCAGTCCCACAGGGCCCGGAACCCGCGCAGCTGCCGTACGGCGAACAGCGGCCGGGTGCGCAGCAGCCGGTGGTGGTAGGCCTCGGAGCACCAGGCCACGTGGTCGCCGCCGATGCCGGTCAGATGCACCCGGCTGCCGCGGGCGGCGAGGGCAGGGAGGTGGTGCAGGACCCGGGAGCGGTCCATGACGCCGATGGTGGGCTCGTCCAGGAGGTCGTCGATACCGAGCAGGTCTTCGTAGACCAGCGGTGAGGCGTCCGCGTCCCAGATGACGTGCTCGACGTCCGGGAGGTGCCCCGCGGCCAGTTCGGCCCAGTGTAGATCCGAGTCCGCCGGATCGCGGCCCGGCCAGGTGCCGGCCACCACGCGGGCGGGGGAGCGGTCGGCGAGGAAGCAGACGGACGTGGAGTCCAGCCCGCCGGACAGGTCGCAGCTGACCACGCCGCCCTGCCGGGTACGCGCGTCGACGGCCTCCTCCAGTGCCGTCCGGATCAGCGGCGCCGCCTCGGCGAGGGGCCGGACCGGCTCCGGTGGCGTCCACCAGCGGGTGTGCCGTGCGGAGCGACCGTCGGCGGCGACGAGCACGGCGTCCTGCGGGGGCACGGCGGTGACCGGGCGCCACAGGGAGGTCTCGAACAGGGGGTACGGGGCGGGCCACAGCAGCCGGACGGCCAGTTCCTGCGGATCGGGGTCGAGGCCGAGAGGGGCGGCGAGGGTGTCGGCGCGGGTGGCGGTCACCCGTACGCCGTCGATCTCCGCGTGGAAGACCAGCCGCAGGCCGGAGGCGGTGCCCTGCACCCGGAGCCGGCCGTCGAGCGCGGCGACGAGATGGAAGCTGCCGGGCAGGGACCGGGCGAGAGCGTCGAGTTCCGTCAGGTCGCGCAGCTGTTCGGCCGCGCGGCGCAGCTCGTCGGCCTCGATCCGGCAGCAGCCGATGACCGCGATGGCGCTGTCGCGGGCGCTCGCCGTGACGACCTCGTCGTCGTGCCAGTGGCCGACCAGCCAGGGCCGGCCCGACGCGTGGGTGAGGGTGCGGGAGCCGGGCCGGGCGAAGGAGCGGGCCACGGCGGCCGCGTCCGCACGGTCCGGGAAGACCGTGAAGTCCGCGTCGCCGAGGCCCGTCCCCGCACTTGCGTGCAGTTCAGTCATGACGTCGAGTCAGTGCCGTCGCCCGTCAGTTCTTGCTCAGGATCAGACGGTCGTTGCCGTGGTGTCCCAGGAGCCCCGTCTCCTCGCGGAACGTTCCGAGCCGGACGAGCGTCGGCGCTTCGTATGCCTTCTTCATGACTACTCCTCACTGAGTCGTGGCCCGAGCCCCACATCGGGCTGGGCGCAGCACACAGCTAGCTGCGAAAAGTGAGGGCGAGGCAAGACGCGGCACGAAAGTATGAACATACGAGAAGGCTGGCGACTCTGATCCGGCGACAGGGCGCGCGCCCCGGGCGTGAAGGTGTCGCGGCGGCCGGCGGCTTGCCGTGCGCATGTGCGAAGAATCGTTCCCAGGTGCGCCCTGCCGATGGTTGCGCCCGCCCTGCCCGAAACCGGGGGCGGTAGCCGCCGGGGCGCACTGCGCACCCTGCTGTGCACACCATGTCCGGCAGGTCCGAGGCTCGGGGGACGGGGCGGTCAGAGGCTTTCCCGGGCCGTGAGGATGCGCGGTCCCGTCTCGGTGATCGCCACCGTGTGTTCCGCGTGGGCCGCGCGGGAGCCGTCGTTCGTGCACAGGGTCCAGCCGTCGGGGGCCGCGTGGTAGCCGTCCCGGCCGCTCGCGACGACCATCGGCTCGATGGCCAGCACCATGCCGTGCCGCAGCGGCATGCCCCGGCCCGGGCGGCCCTCGTTCGGCACCCCCGGGTCCTCGTGCATCTTGCGGCCGATGCCGTGGCCGCCGAACCCGTCCGGGATGCCGTACCCGGCCGACCGGCACACCGAGCCGATGGCATGGGCGATGTCGCCGATGCGGTTGCCGACCACGGCCGCCCCGATGCCCGCCGCCAGCGCCCGCTCCGTCGTCTCGATCAGCCGTACGTCCGCCGGGCGGGCCCGGCCCACCGTGAAGCTGATCGCCGAGTCACCCGCCCAGCCGCCCAGTTCGGCGCCGCAGTCGATGGAGACCAGGTCGCCGTCGCGCAGGCGGTAGCCGGTCGGGATGCCGTGCACGATCGCGTCGTTCACCGAGGCGCAGATGACGGCGGGGAAGGGGGTGGGGGCGAACGAGGGGCGGTAGCCGAGGAAGGGTGAGGCCGCTCCCGCGTCGCGCAGCACCTCGCGTGCCACCTCGTCCAGCTCCAGCAGGGAGACCCCCACGTCGGCGGCCTTGTGCACGGCCGTGAGGGCCCGGCCGACGACCTGTCCGGTCTCGTACATCGCATCGATCGACTTGTCCGTCTTCAGTTCCACCATGCCAATTACTATACCGGTATTTGAATGGGGGTCGCTCGGGGCGGTATTAGAATGGGTGTCATGGTGCGCACCCCTCTCACCCCCGAAGAGCGTGAACGCGGCGAACGGCTCGGCCGGCTGCTCCGCGAGGCCCGCGGCGGCCGCAGCATGGCGGAGGTCGCGGCGAACGCCGGGATCTCCGCCGAGACGCTGCGCAAGATCGAGACCGGCCGGGCGCCGACGCCCGCCTTCTTCACGGTGGCCGCCCTGGCCGCGGCCCTCGGACTGTCCATGGATGAACTGGTCGGGCGGTGCGCCCCGGCCGTCGAGGCCGCCGCCTGAACGAGGCGCACGTCACGTTCCGGTAGGTCGGGCGTACTCTGCGTTCAGCCGGAAAACTCCCCGTAGCACATCCGTAACACAGCTGGTGTTGCCTAACGGACCGGAGTGCTCCGGTCTGGCGGGAGTTGAGCAATGTCAGTGGATCAACTCCCGGCTCGCATGCGGGAGTTCGTGAACTACCTGGACGGTCTCACGGCGCGCCTGGATCAGGGCGGCGGCTGGTGCGGGGTGTTCTGGCAGCGTGACCCCGAGGGCATGCGGGCCTGCCTCGACGGCCGTGAGGTGCCGCCCTGGGACGTGGTGGAGTCCCTGCTGCACGACCTCGCCGCGCGGTACGGATCCGGCGGCGCCGGCCCCGAGACCGAACGCGCCCGCGCCCTGCACGCGGCCGCCCTCGCCGCCTACGACGCCCGTCCCGGCGGGCGCGACGCCATCGGGGACCGCCTCGACGTCATGCTCCGCGAGCAGCGCTACGCCGCCGAACGGCAGGCGGAACTGAACCGGTTGCTCACCTCCGCCACCAGCCGCGACCAGGCGGAAGCCATTCAGCTCGACCTCGCCTGGGCCCGCGACGACCACGAACGCGCGACCGCCCGATGCGCCGAACTCCGCTTCCGGATGGCCGACTTGGACCGCCGCGCGGCGAGCGCACGGGGGCAGGCGATCCAGCGGGAGGGGACGGAGGACGGTGGCGTCTTCCGCGTCGATGACGGGCGCGGTGGGGGTGACGGGTCCCGGGCCCGGCGGTTCGGGGGCGAGGGCCTGCGGGGGGACCGGTTCGGCGAGGGGCACCGGGCCGGCGGCTCGGCCGCCGGCCCCGCGGAGCGGCACTCGCGTGCGGGAGCGCCCGACGGCCCCGGCCAGGAGCGGCCCGCGGGTCCGTACGCCGCCGAGAATGCGGCCAGGGTGCCCGAGGAGCCGGACACCGGACACACCGCCGCCCCCGTGCCGCCCCGCGACCCGGACGCCCACACCACTCCCGTCCCCAAGCAGCGCAAACGCCGCCGCGGCAGCGCCCGCTTCGCCGGGATGGTCGAGGAGGAGGCCGCCCCCGTCGTCGTACCGCCGACCGCCGAGCCCGTTCTGCCCACGCTGCCCGCCCAGCCCGCCACCACCCGCCGCACCCCGCGCGGAGCCCGGTTCGCCGGGGCCGACGACGAGGGTGTGGCCGTTGCCCCCGAGCCGCAGGCGCAGGCGGCCGGACCGCAGGACCGGCGGGAGGTCGCCGGGTGTGTCGAGGCACTGGTGCGGCTGCGGCGTGAGGGCCGCAGCGGCGAGGCGCATGCCCTGCTCGTCGAGGCCGCGCACTGGCCCGCCGTACGCCTGCCGCTGCTCGCCGCCGAGATGCAGCGCACCGGGCTCGGGGCGGACTGGGCGACCCTGCTGTGGGAGGCCGCCTCGCTGCCGGCCGAGGGACTCGTGGCCGCCGCCGACGCGCTGACCGCCGCGGGGCGCGCGGAGGACGGGGAGCAGATACTGCGGCAGGGCGTGCTGCGACCCGCGCCCGAGATAGGGCAGGCCGTACTGGGCCTGGCCGGTGCCGGACGCCGCCGCGAGGTCCGCGCGCTCCTCGACGCGTACGTCCGCGTGCGCACCCCGGAGGAGGCCGCCCGCAGCGTCGAGACGGACCCGCGAGCACTCGTACCGCTCCTGCTGGAGGCCGCCCAGGGTGTCTCCGAGGAGTGCCGGTGGGACCTCGTCCACGCCCTGCGGGTCGCGGGCTTCGCCGCCTGACCGGAGCCCGCACCACCCGGCACACCCCTCCCACCGGCCCCATCCATCACCCACAGGAGGGTGAAACCTGATCGACTCAGCGGGTTAACGACGACGGTCTTGGCAAGGCTGTTCCAGGGGCTTACTTTCGAGCCTCTACGGCCCCCCTCTACGGGCGTAGAGGCTCTGACGTCCCGTCGAAGGAGCAGCTCATGGCCAACGTCGTACGCGCCGCTCTGGTCCAGGCCACCTGGACCGGCGACACCGAGTCCATGGTGGCGAAACACGAGGAGCACGCACGCGAGGCGGCCCGGCAGGGCGCCAGGATCATCGGCTTCCAGGAAGTCTTCAACGCTCCCTACTTCTGTCAGGTCCAGGACCCCGAGCACTACAGCTGGGCCGAGCCGGTCCCCGACGGGCCCACCACGCGTCGTATGCAGGAGCTGGCCCGCGAGACCGGCATGGTCATCGTCGTGCCCGTCTTCGAGGTCGAGCAGTCCGGGTTCTACTACAACACCGCCGCCGTCATCGACTCCGACGGCACCTTCCTCGGCAAGTACCGCAAGCACCACATCCCGCAGGTCAAGGGCTTCTGGGAGAAGTACTACTTCAAGCCCGGAAACATCGGCTGGCCCGTCTTCGAGACCGCCGTCGGCAGGATCGGCGTCTACATCTGCTACGACCGCCACTTCCCGGAAGGGTGGCGGCAACTCGGCCTCAACGGCGCCCAGTTGGTCTACAACCCGTCCGCCACCTCGCGCGGCCTGTCGGCCTACCTGTGGCAGCTGGAGCAGCCCGCGGCGGCCGTCGCCAACGAGTACTTCGTCGCCGCGATCAACCGGGTGGGCCAGGAGCCGTACGGCGACAACGACTTCTACGGGACGAGCTATTTCGTCGATCCGCGTGGGCAGGTTGTCGGGGAGATCGCCAGCGACAAGAGCGAGGAGCTCGTGGTGCGCGATCTCGACTTCGACCTGATCGACGAGGTGCGGCAGCAGTGGGCGTTCTACCGCGACCGCCGCCCCGACGCCTACGAAGGGCTGGTACAGCCGTGACCAAGGACCTGCTGGGACGCCACCGTGCCGTCATGCCGGACTGGCTCGCCCTGTACTACGAGGAGCCGCTGGAGATCACCCACGGCGAGGGCCGCCACGTCTGGGACGCCGCGGGCAACCGCTACCTCGACTTCTTCGGGGGCATCCTCACCACGATGACCGCGCACGCGCTGCCCGAGGTCACCAAGGCGGTGAGCGAGCAGGCCGGGCGGATCGTCCACTCCTCGACCCTGTACCTGAACCGGCCCATGGTCGAACTCGCCGAGCGCATCGCCCACTTGAGCGGCATCCCGGACGCCCGCGTCTTCTTCACCACCTCCGGCACCGAGGCCAACGACACGGCCCTGCTGCTCGCGACGACCTACAAGCAGAGCAACTCGATCCTCGCGATGCGCAACAGCTACCACGGCCGCTCCTTCAGCGCGGTCGGCATCACCGGCAACCGCGGCTGGTCACCGACCTCGCTGTCGCCGCTCCAGACGCTGTACGTGCACGGCGGCGTCCGCACCCGCGGCCCCTACGCCGACCTCTCCGACGACGACTTCATCGCCGCCTGCGTCGACGACCTCACCGACCTCCTCGGCCACACCCGCCCGCCGGCCGCGCTGATCGCCGAGCCCGTCCAGGGCGTCGGCGGCTTCACCTCGGGCCCGGACGGGCTGTACGCCGCCTTCCGCGAGGTGCTCGCCGAGCGCGGCATCCTGTGGATCGCCGACGAGGTGCAGACCGGCTGGGGCCGCACCGGCGACCACTTCTGGGGCTGGCAGGCGCACGCCCGCTCCGGCCCGCCGGACATGCTGACCTTCGCCAAGGGCATCGGCAACGGCATGTCCATCGGCGGCGTCGTCGCCCGCGCCGAGATCATGAACTGCCTCGACTCCAACAGCATCTCGACCTTCGGCGGCACCCAGATCACCATGGCGGCCGGCCTCGCCAACCTCTCCTACCTGATCGAACACGACCTCCAGGGCAACGCCCGGCGGGTCGGCGGGCTGCTCCTGGAGCGGCTGCGGGCCGTAGCCGCGCAGGTGCCGCACGTCAGGGAGGTGCGCGGCCGCGGCCTGATGCTGGGCATCGAGCTCACCCGGCCCGGCACCGACGAGGCCGACCCCGCCGCCGCCTCCGCCGTGCTGGAGGCGGCCCGCGAGGGCGGCCTGCTCATCGGCAAGGGCGGCGGCCACAACACCAGCGCCCTGCGCGTCGCCCCGCCCCTGTCCCTGACCGTCGCGGAGGCCGAGGAGGGCGCCGCGATCCTCGAGAACGCTCTGAGGAGCCTCTAGCACGACCCACCCGAGCAAGGGAACGCCGTCATGACCACCACCTCGGAGCCCACGGAACTCTCCGAACCCGCCCTGTCGGTCCGGCAGGTCCTCACCCTGGAGCGGGTGCTGGCCGGGGAACCCGAGGTGGTGGCCGGCGCCGGTCAGCTGGACCGGCCGGTGCGCTGGGTGCACGTCGCCGAGGCGCCGGACGTCGGGGTGATGCTCACCGGCGGCGAGATGGTGCTCACCACCGGCGTGCTGCTCGCCGGCGACGAGGACAAGCAGGCCGAGTACATCCGCTCGCTGCACCGGGCCGAGGCGGCGGCCGTCGTACTGGGTCTCGGCCGGGCGTTCCCCGCCCCGCCGGAGGTGATGCGCCGGGCCGCCGAGCGGTGCGGGCTGCCCATGGTGGTCCTGCACCGGCCGTTCCCCTTCGCCGAGCTGACCGAAGAGGTCCAGTGCCGGCTCGTGCGGCGCAAGTTCGCCGCCGTCAGCCTCTCGGAGTCCGTACGGACCACCCTCACCGCGCTCATCACCGCCGGCGCCCCGTTGCAGAGCCTGCTCGACGAGGTCGCCTCGCACAGCGCATGCCCCGTCGTCGTCACCAACCTCGCCCACCGCGTGCTCGCCACCGCGGGGGAGCGGTCCGCCGTGGACGACGTGCTGCGCGACTGGGAGCGCATCGCCCGGCAGGCATGGGGGCACCACCCAGGCCGTTCAGGCACTGCGGGAGGCAGCGAGGGCGACGGCTGGATCCGCGCCGAACTCGGCGGGCGCGGCGAGCGCTGGGGGCAGATCATGCTGTGCGGGCACCGCGGCGACACCGCCACCGGACGGCTGCTCGCCGACCGCGCCGCCGAGGCCCTCGTCCTGCACCGCATGCTCGGCGGGAACTCCGCGCACACCTGGGAGGAGCAGTCCGCGCAGAGCCTGCTCACCGACCTGGTCAGCGGGGTCGTACCGGCACGGCAGCTGCTGCCACGGGCGCGGGCGGCCGGGCTGCCCGTCAACCGGCGGACGTTCGTCCCGCTGGTCGTCCGGGACGTCGAACCCGGCCAACTCGACCGCGTCCTGCGGATGGTGGGGCTGTCCGGGCTCGTCGCCGAGCTGGCCGACGGGGCCGTGGCGGTGCTGCTGAGCCTTGCCCGGGACCAGGACGCCCCGGTGCTCACGGCGAACTTCGCGGCCCGGGTGCACTCCGAGGCCGCCCGCACCGTCGTGGCCGCCGCCGACCCCCGTACCGCCTGGGACGACGTGCCCACCGGACTGCGCGAGGCCCAGCACGTCGCCGACGCCGCCGACTCCTCGGCCGCCCTCGGCCTCCCTGCCGTCGTCCGCCTCAGGGACGTCCATCTGCGCGGTCTGATCCGGCTGCTGCGCGACGACCCGCATGTGCAGTCCTTCGCGGAGCGGGAGCTGGACGGGCTGCTGTGCGCGGCCGACGACGACATGCTCTCGGTGCTGCGGACGTATCTCGCGACCGGCCGCAACAAGTCCCGCACCGCCCAGCTCCACCATGTCTCGCGGCCCGCGCTCTACCGCCGGCTGGAGGCGATACAGACACGGCTCGGCGTCGACCTCGACGACTTCGAACAGGCCGCGTCCGTGCACATCGCACTCCTCGCGCACGACGCGCAACAGAGCTGAAACCTGCCACGACCTGGGAAAACGGCGGTGAAACATGGGATCACGACAGGGTGACACCGTGACACGCCGCATGCCCGCAGACGTGACACCGTGCAACTCAAAGCGCCGCTTCGGACTTCCTAGCCTTCTGGCACACCGAGTGACCGGAGGTCCCGATGAGCCGAGTGATCCGCGCTGCCCTCTTCCAGACCGCCTGGACCGGCGACAAGGAGTCGATGATCCAGGTCCACGAGCAGGCGGCTCGCGACGCGGCCGCGCAGGGTGCTCAAGTGCTGTGCTTCCAGGAGCTGTTCTACGGGCCCTACTTCTGCCAGGTGCAGGACAAGGCGTTCTACGAGTACGCCGAGCAGATCCCCGAGGGTCCGACCGTGCGGCGCTTCCAGGCGCTCGCCAAGGAGCTGGGCATCGTCCTCGTGCTGCCGATGTACGAGGAGGAGCAGCCGGGCGTCCTGTACAACACCGCCGCCGTGATCGACGCGGACGGCTCCTACCTCGGCAAGTACCGCAAGACCCACATCCCCCAAGTGCAGGGATTCTGGGAGAAGTTCTACTTCCGCCCGGGCAACAGCGGCTGGCCGGTCTTCGAGACCGCGGTCGGGAAGATCGGCGTCTACATCTGCTACGACCGTCACTTCCCGGAGGGCTGGCGGGCGCTGGGCCTGGCCGGCGCCGAGATCGTGTTCAACCCCTCGGCCACCTCGCGCGGACTCTCCCGCTATCTGTGGCAGCTGGAGCAGCCGGCGGCGGCCGTCGCCAACGAGTACTTCGTCGGCGCGATCAACCGGGTCGGCGTGGAGGACCTCGGCGACAACGACTTCTACGGCACCACGTACTTCGTCGACCCGGAGGCCCAGTTCGTCGGCGAGGTGGCGAGCGACAAGGAGACCGAACTCGTCGTCCGCGACCTGGACCTGGCCAAGCTCCGCGAGGTCCGCGACCGCTGGCAGTTCTACCGGGACCGGGAGCCGGGGACGTACGGCCCGCTGACGGCACCGTAAAAACGCCGGCAGCGCAGCCGACTCAGGGGCGCGGGGAACTGCGCGACCAGCCACGAACGACCCGCACGCGACCACGAGGGAGAGGACCCATGACCGGCCGAACAGTAATCCGCGGCGGCCTCGTCATCACCGCATCCGACGAGCTGCACGCCGACGTCCTGATCGAGGACGGCCGTATCGCCGCCCTCGCCGCCGCCGGAACGTCCGCCGCCGAGGCATGGACGGCCGAGCGGACCATCGACGCCACCGGGAAGTACGTCATCCCGGGCGGCGTCGACGTCCACACCCACATGGAGCTGCCGTTCGGCGGCACCTTCGCCTCCGACACCTTCGAGACCGGCACCCGGGCCGCCGCCTGGGGCGGCACGACCACGATCGTCGACTTCGCCGTGCAGAGCGTGGGCCGCTCCCTGCGCGAGGGCCTCGACGCCTGGCACGCCAAGGCCGAGGGCAACTGCGCCATCGACTACGGCTTCCACATGATCGTCTCCGACGTGAACGAGGACACGCTCAAGGAGCTGGACCTGCTGGTCGAGGAGGGCGTGACCAGCTTCAAGCAGTTCATGGCCTACCCGGGGGTCTTCTACTCCGACGACGGCCAGATCCTGCGCGCCATGCAGCGCTCCGCCGAGAACGGCGGACTGATCATGATGCACGCCGAGAACGGCATCGCGATCGACGTGCTGGTGGAGCAGGCACTCGCCCGGGGCGAGACGGACCCGCGCTACCACGGCGAGGTGCGCAAGGCACTGCTGGAGGCCGAGGCCACCCACCGGGCGATCAGGCTCGCGCAGGTCGCCGGCGCTCCGCTGTACGTCGTGCACGTCTCGGCCATGGAGGCGGTGGCCGAGCTGACTAGGGCGCGCGACGAGGGCCTGAACGTCTTCGGCGAGACCTGCCCGCAGTATCTGTTCCTGTCCACCGACAACCTCGCCGAGCCGGACTTCGAGGGCGCGAAGTACGTCTGCTCGACGCCGCTGCGGCCGCGCGAGCACCAGGCGCAGCTGTGGAAGGGCCTCAGGACGAACGACCTCCAGGTCGTCTCCACCGACCACTGCCCCTTCTGCTTCGTCGGCCAGAAGGAACTCGGCCGGGGCGACTTCTCCAAGATCCCCAATGGCATGCCGGGCATCGAGAACCGCATGGACCTGCTCCACCAGGCCGTCGTCGAGGGCCGCATCACGCGCCGCCGCTGGATCGAGATCGCCTGCGCGTCCCCGGCCCGCATGTTCGGCATGTACCCGAAGAAGGGCACCATCGCGCCGGGCGCCGACGCGGACGTCGTGATCTACGACCCGCAGGCCACCCAGATCATGTCCGCCGAGACGCACCACATGAACGTCGACTACTCGGCCTACGAGGGCAGGCGGACCACCGGCCGGGTCGAGACGGTCCTCTCGCGCGGCGAACTCGTCATCACCGAGCGGGAGTACACCGGTCACGCCGGGCACGGTGTCTACACGCCCCGCTCCACCTGCCAGTACCTCAACTAGGAGCGGAGCACATGGACTTCGGACTCGTCCTGCAGACCGACCCGCCCGCCTCGCGGGTCGTCAGCCTGATGAAACGCGCCGAGCGCAGCGGGTTCACCTACGGCTGGACCTTCGACTCGGCCGTGCTGTGGCAGGAGCCGTTCGTCATCTACAGCCAGATCCTGGCCAACACGCAGAACCTGACCGTCGGGCCCATGGTGACCAACCCGGGCACCCGCACCTGGGAGGTCACCGCCTCCACCTTCGCCACCCTCAACGACATGTTCGGCAACCGCACGGTCTGCGGCATCGGCCGCGGCGACTCGGCCATGCGCGTCGCCGGCCGCAAGCCCAACACCCTGGCCCGGATCAGCGAGGCCATGAAGGTCATCCGGGCGCTCGGCAGCGGCCGTGAGGCCGATCTCGGCGGCGGTACGGTCGTCAGGTTCCCGTGGATCAAGCCCGGCGCCGAACTCCCCGTGTGGATGGCGGCGTACGGCCCGAAGGCCCTGAAGATGACCGGCGAGGAGGCCGACGGGTTCATCCTGCAGCTCGCCGACCTCTATCTGACCGAGTACATGGTCAAGGCCGTGAAGGACGCGGCCGGCGCGGCCGGCCGCGACCCGTCCGAGGTGAGGATCTGCGTGGCGGCCCCGGCGTACGTCACCGAGGACGACTCGCCCGAGAAGCTCGCCCACGCCCGTGAGCAGTGCCGCTGGTTCGGCGGGATGGTCGGCAACCACGTGGCCGACCTGGTGTCGAAGTACGGCGAGCACTCAGCGGCCGTACCCGACGAACTCACCGACTACATCAAGGCCCGTGAGGGCTACGACTACTCCCACCACGGGCGTGCCGACAACCCGGACACCGCGTTCGTGCCCGACGAGATCGTCGACCGGTTCTGCCTCATCGGCCCGGTCGAGAAGCACATCGAGAAGCTGAACGCCCTGCGCGAGCTGGGTGTCGACCAGTTCGCCGTCTACGACATGCACGACGCGCAGGAAGCGGTGATCGACGCGTACGGCTCGTCGGTCATCCCCGCGGTCAACTCCTGACGCCGCTGGGCGAGTTCACACAGCACCACACCGCTCCACCGACCCCCCACCCCTTGTCTCCCTCCCCACCGGTCCCGGCCTCCCCGCCGTCCCGGGGAGGGGAGGGGTGGCGGGGCCCGGGCAGGGGTGGGCCCGCCCGCACTCGCGGCACCGCACCCACTCCTTCCCGTCGCCCCGCCGGCCCCCGCACGGCCTCTCCCGTTCCCGTCCAAGATCGATTGGCCTGCTCATGACCAATACAGTCCCCAAGGGGTCGCCCATATCCCGGTCCGCCGACACCGGCGGCCGGATCGAGCTCGCCCCGGAGGCGTACCCCGCCGACAGCCCCTTCGCCAACGAGGACCTGCGTCCCGTCCCGGTCGCCGAGCGCAAGTGGACGACGTACAACTTCGCCGCCCTGTGGATCTCGATGGCCCACTGCATCCCCAGCTGGACCCTGGCCTCCGGCCTGGTCGCGCTCGGCATGGACTGGAAGCAGGCCGTCTTCACCATCGCGCTGGCCAACGTCATCGTGCTGCTGCCGATGCTGGCCACCGGGCATGCCGGGCCCAAGTACGGCATACCCTTCCCGGTCCTTGCGCGGGCCTCCTTCGGGCTGCGCGGCGCCAACATCCCGGCGATGATCCGGGCGGCCGTGGCCTGCGGCTGGTTCGGCATCCAGACCTGGATCGGCGGCAGCGGCATCTTCGCGCTCGGCTCCAGGCTCACCGGGGGCCACTGGGAGAATGCCGGCAAGATCGCGGGCAACCCCTGGCCGCTGTGGCTCTGCTTCATCCTGTTCTGGGCCGTGCAGATCGCCATCATCTACCGCGGCATGGACTTCCTGCGGCACTTCGAGAACTGGGCCGCGCCCTTCGTGATCGTCGGCGCGCTGGTCCTGCTGGTCTGGATCGCGGTCAAGGCGGACGGGTTCGGCGCGTTGCTCGACCAGCCCTCGAAGCTCGGCTGGGGCGCCGACTTCTGGCCGGTCTTCTTCCCGTCCCTGATGGGAATGATCGGCTTCTGGGCGACGCTCTCCCTCAACATCCCCGACTTCACCCGCTTCGGCGCCAGCCAGCGGGCGCAGACCTGGGGGCAGTCCCTCGGCCTGCCGACGACCATGACGCTCTTCGCGATCCTCGCCGTCCTGGTCACCTCCGGCTCCGAGGTCGTCTACGGCGAGGCCATCTGGGACCCGGTCGCCCTGGCCGCCAAGGCCGACAACGCCTTCGGCCTGCTCTTCGCCCTCATCGTGGTGCTGGTCGCCACGGTCTCCGTGAACATCGCGGCGAACGTGGTCTCCCCGGCGTACGACCTGGCGAACCTGGCACCGAAGCTCATCAACTTCCGTACGGGCGCGCTGATCACCGGTGTCGTCGGCGTCCTGATCTTCCCGTGGAAGCTGATCTCCACCCCGGAGTTCTACATCTTCACCTGGCTCGGCGTGGTCGGCGGCCTGCTCGGCACGGTCGCGGGCATCCTGATCGCCGACTACTGGATCGTCCGCCGTACGGTCCTGCACCTGGCCGACCTGTACACGCCCGGTGGGCGCTACTGGTACTCCTCGGGCTGGAACTGGCGGGCCGTCGCGGCCTTCGTCGTGGGCGGCGTCCTCGCGGTCGGCGGCTCGTACTCGGGTGTGGGCGCGGACGGCTCGAAGACCGGACCGTTCCCGGCCGACGGAGTGATCCCGTTCCTCAAGCCGCTCGCCGACTACGGCTGGGCGGTGGGTCTGGGCACCTCGCTGGTGCTGTACGTGGTGCTGATGGGCGGCCGCAAGGAACGCGCGGACGCCTGAGAAGGCAGCCGGGGAGGACGGTCAGCCCTTCTGACCGTCCTCCAGGGCGGCGACCGCCTCCTTGGCCGCCTTGATCGCGCCCTTGTTGATGTCGTCGGTGCCGGGCGCCTTCTTCGACTCGAAGTCGCTGCCGCTGTAGGTGATGGAGACCAGCGCGTTGGACGCGCGGACCAGCACCGTGCCCTCGCGGGTCTGCTGTCCGTCGTCGGTGCTGAGGTTCACCACGGAGTAGCCCGCGTCGCCGATCCCGGGCACGGTGCCCCCGCCGCTCTTGTCCGCGACGCGCCCCTTGTAGGACTCCTCGGCCGCCTCGTCCGACGCCGTGATCTCGAAGGACACGTCCAGCCAGCGGTACTCGTAGCCCTTGAGCGCGTTCCACGAGCAGGTGCGGCGCAGCTTGGAGTCGGAGGACGGAATCTCCTTGCCGCCCGTCTTGGCGCCGGGCACGAGGTCCTTTATCGACTTCGAGCCCAGGCTGCCGCAGGGCGAGGGAGCGGCGGCGTACGTCTTCGACGCAGCCGCCGTCGCGGGGGCCGAGGGCGAGTCCTCGTCCGTCTTCTGCGTCGCCGTCCGTTCCTCGGCGGCCGGCGTCGCGGCGGGTGAGGACGACAGCGCCCAGCCCGCGGCGGCGAGCACGACGACGGGCGACAGTCGTGCGGTGAGAGCAAGCGGCAAGGGAAGACAACGCACGGCGCACTTCTCGTGGGGGACGGTGCGGAAGCAGTCCGCACTGCGGACGGGACGCCAGTGTCACATGACTGACTGTGAGGCGGAAGGGTCAACTCGCTCCGTGCCGACGCCATTACGGACGGGTCTCGATTACGTGGTGCCCTGGGTCAATTACAGAGCCTCTTGGGTGATTTGGGCGGAAAAGGCGCTTTCGATGCGGTCCACGGCGATGAAGGCGCCGTAGGCGACGAGATGCACCAGACAGTGGTCGGTGTGCTCCGGCCCGCGCCACGCGGCCACGTCCTCGTCGGTGATGCGGTACGGCGCCAGCGCGGCCAGCAGCGCCAGCCGCGCACCGGGACGCTCCCGGCGGTCCGGGACCCCGTCCAGGGCGAGCGGCGGATGTGTGCCGTCCCAGTCCTGGAGGGCCGCCTCCACGAGGTCGTGGTCCTCGGCGCCGAGCAGGCCCGCGCCGCTCATGGCCGCCCTGAGCAGCGACGCGTACGCGACACCGACGGGCGTGCCACGCGCCCACGCGGGCGCCTCACCGGCGTCGATGTCGTCGAGCAGCGCCAGCGACTGGCCGGGGCGGGCGGTGCGGCGCACGGTCCGGGACAGCGCGCGGCCCGCGACGCTCCGTACCGCCCGGAAGCGCTGGGCGCCCGCCGGGAGCAGGTTCTCGGTCAGCAGGGCCGACGCGATCCGGTTGATGAAGTGGAAGGTGAGCGCGGTGCCGAGATAGGCGGGGGCGTGCTCGCGCGGGAAGGGGTACGGCTCCAGGTCGGCGCCGGGTACGCGCGTGTCCTGCCCCCAGGAGAGCAGGCGCGCGTGCTCCTCGTTCTGCGGCATGTCCCCGCGGGCCACCCGCTCGGCGAGCGCATGGTCCCCGGTGGCGTGCAGCAGCACGGTGTGCGCGTCCACGCAGAAGGGGCACCTGTTGGCGAGCGACACCCCGAGCGCCACCAGCTCCTTGCCGGTCCGGCTGCCCGGACCGGCGATGAGCGACTCGCGCATCAACGCCCAGGCAGGGGCGAGGAGTTCGGGTGCGGAGGACAGGACCACGAAGGTGGAGGGCTCGGAGATGCCGAAGTCGAGGGCGATCTGCGCGTAGACCTCGGCGACGGTGCCGGCGGCCGAGGCGGGCGGCAGGGGCTCGGTGTGACGGAAGGGTGTGGACATGGGCAGTAGCCTGCGCCGCCGGGGCCGTGCGGGTCGTCGTACCGGCGAACGGAGTCCGGGCTGCGCCGGCGGGGCGGGCCGATGTGCCGCACTACCGCGCCGGGAGTAGTCCAGGAGCCGTCCACAGGGCTGACGTCGCTGCCGGTGGCGCGGTCTAGTGTGCGGGCATGAGCGGGCAACGCAGCACACGCGAGCGGTTCGCCGACGCGACCGTCGCGGTCGTGGTCGGCGCGATCACCGTGCTCGCCGCCGTGGCGGACGACCGTGCCGGGCCCGTCGACTGGGTACTGATCGCGGCCGGTTCACTGACCCTGGCCGCACACCGCACCGCCCCGCGCGCGGTGCTCGCGATCACCACCGCCTGCCTGCTCGCCGACGTCGTCCACGCCGGACCCGCCGGCAGCCTCGCCCTCCCCGTCGTGGGCGCGGTGCACACCGCCGCCCGGACCGGGCACCGGGGCACGGCGGCCGCGGCGGCCGGCGTCTTCCTCGCCGGTTACGTCACGGTGGGCTCGGCGACCTCGGACGTGGTACGCGAGGCACTGCTCCTCGCCGGATGGTTCCTGTGCGCCGTCGTGACCGGCCTCGCCGACCGCAACTGGCAGGCGTACCTGCGCCAGACCGAGCAGCGCGCGCTGGAGGCCGAACGCACCCGCGAGGAAGCGGCGCTGCGCAGGGCGGGCGAGGAACGCCTGCGCATCGCAAGGGAGTTGCACGACTCCCTCACCCACAGCATCTCCATCGTCAAGCTTCAGGCCGGGGTCGCCGTGCACCTCGCCCGCAAGCGCGGCGAGGACGTGCCGCCCGCCCTGCTCGCCATCCAGGAGGCGAGCGGCGAAGCCATGCGCGAACTGCGCGCCACGCTGGAGGTGCTGCGCACCGACGAGCCGACCGGCACGCCCGCGCTGCTCGTGGAACGGGCGCGGGCCGCCGGGCTCGCGGTCGACCTGACCGTGACCGGCGACGAGCGGCCGCTCGCGGCGACCGTCGACCGGGCCATGTACCGCATCGTCCAGGAAGCGCTCACCAACGCGGCCCGGCACGCGGGCCCGGCCAAGGTGAGCGTCCAGCTCACCTACACGAAAGGCGACTTGACGATAGGTGTCGAGGACGACGGCACCGCCGACCCGTCCCGTCCCCCCACCGCCGGCATCGGCCTCACCGGTATGCGCGAGCGCGTCGCGGCTCTCGGCGGCACACTGGAGGCCGCCCCGCGCGCGGAGGGCGGATTCGCGGTGCGGGCGCGGCTGCCGCTGGGGGAGACGGGATGACGGACGACGTGATCAGGGTGGCCCTCGTCGACGACCAGGCACTGATGCGGGCGGGCTTCCGGGCCCTGCTGGACGCCGAGGACGGCATCGAGGTCGTCGGCGAGGCGGGCGACGGCGCGCGTGGCCTCGCGCTGATCCGCGCCCAGGTCCCCGACATCGCGCTGATCGACGTACAGATGCCGGTGATGACGGGCATCGAGGCGACCCGCCGCATCGCCGCGGACCCCGCCCTCGCCGCCGTGCGCGTGGTGATCCTCACCAACTACGGTCACGACGAGTACGTCTTCGAGGCGCTGCGGGCCGGCGCGAGCGGCTTCCTGCTGAAGGACACCGAACCGGCCGACCTGCTCCAGGCGATCGAGGTGGTGGCCCGCGGCGAGGCGCTGCTGTCCCCGGCCGTCACCCGCACCCTCATCGGCGAGTTCGTCGCCCGCCCTCCCGACCGGGCCACGGCACCCGGTCTGGAGTGCCTGACCCGGCGCGAGCGGGAGGTCACGGCGCTGGCGGCGCGCGGGCTCACCAACGAGGAGATCGCCGCGCACATGGTGATCAGCCCGTTCACGGCGAAGACCCACATCAGCAGGGCGATGACCAAACTGGGGGCGCGGGACCGGGCCCAACTCGTCGTGTTCGCCTACGAGTCGGGGCTGGTCGCGCCGCGCAGTCCCGACAGCCCGGTGGGCTGATCGCGCTCGCCCCCGAACGCCGCGAGGATGCGCTCGGCGGCCAGCGTCGCCGTCAACTCGCCGTCCCTGACCTGCTGTTCGAGGCCCGGCGCGACCTCCCGCACCGACGGGTCCGCATGGAGCCGGCCCAGCAGCTCGTCGCGGACCATGGTCCAGGTCCAGTCGACCTGCTGCTCGCGCCGCTTGGCGGCGAGCCGACCGGTGGAGTCGAGCAGCGTGCGGTGCTGTTCGAGCCGGTCCCAGACGGTGTCCAGGCCGATCGACTCTCGCCCGCTGCAGTGCAGGACGGGCGGTGTCCAGACGGCGTCCCTGCCGTGCATCAGCCGCAGGGCACCCGCCAGCTCCCGGGCCGCGGCACGCGCGTCGCGCTCGTGCGGGCCGTCGGCCTTGTTGACGGCGAGCACGTCGGCCAGTTCCAGGACGCCCTTCTTGATGCCCTGGAGCTGGTCGCCGGTACGGGCCAGTGTCAGCAGCAGGAAGGAGTCGACCATGTTCGCGACCGCGGTCTCCGACTGGCCGACGCCGACCGTCTCGACCAGGACGACGTCGTAGCCGGCCGCCTCCATCACCACGATCGACTCCCGGGTGGCCTTGGCCACGCCGCCCAGCGTGCCGGCCGTGGGGGAGGGACGGATGAAGGCCGCCGGGTCCACCGCCAGCCGCTCCATCCGGGTCTTGTCACCCAGGATCGACCCGCCCGTCCGGCTGGACGACGGATCGACGGCCAGCACCGCGACCCGGTACCCGAGCCCCGTGAGCATGGTCCCGAACGCGTCGATGAACGTCGACTTCCCGACCCCAGGCACCCCGCTCACACCGATCCGGCGCGCCTTGCCGCTGTGCGGCAGCAGCTCGGTGAGCAACCGCTGCGCCAGCACCCGGTGCTGCGACCGGGTCGACTCGACGAGCGTGATGGCGCGCGCGACGATCGCACGCTTCCCGTCGAGCACGCCCTTCACATACGCGTCGAGATCGATCACAGCTCGTGCCCGAGGTCGGCCCCCAGCCGCCGTACGAGGTCGTACGCGGCGTCCGGGATCACCGTCCCGGGCGGGAAGACCGCCGCCGCACCCATCTCAAGGAGCGTCGGCACGTCCTGCGGCGGGATCACCCCGCCGACCACGATCATGATGTCCTCGCGGCCCTCCTCGGCCAGCGCCTCCTTCAGCGCCGGTACGAGGGTGAGGTGACCGGCCGCCAGCGACGACACCCCGACGATGTGCACGTCGGCCTCGACGGCCTGGCGGGCCACCTCGGCGGGCGTCTGGAACAGCGGGCCGACGTCGACGTCGAAGCCGAGGTCGGCGAACGCGGTCGCGATCACCTTCTGGCCGCGGTCGTGGCCGTCCTGGCCCATCTTGGCGACCAGGATGCGCGGACGGCGCCCCTCGGCCTCCTCGAAGTCGGACACGAGGGTGCGGGTGCGGTCCACGGACGGCGACTCGCCGGCTTCGTTGCGGTACACGCCGGTGATCGTACGGATCTGGCTCGCGTGCCGCCCGTACACCTTCTCCAGGGCGTCCGAGATCTCCCCGACGGTGGCCTTCGCGCGGGCCGCGTTCACCGCCAGCTCCAGCAGGTTGCCCTCGCCGTCGGCGGCCCGGGTGAGCGCCTCCAGCGCGTCCTGGCAGACCCGCTCGTCGCGCTCCGCCCGCAGCCGCCGCAGCTTCTCGATCTGCTGGGCGCGCACGGAGGAGTTGTCGACCTTGAGCACCTCGATCTGCTCGTCGCTGTCGACGCGATACTTGTTGACGCCGATGACGGGCTGGCGTCCGGAGTCGATCCGGGCCTGGGTGCGGGCCGCGGCCTCCTCGATGCGCAGCTTGGGGATGCCGGCGTCGATCGCCTTGGCCATGCCGCCCGCCGCCTCGACCTCCTGGATGTGCTGCCAGGCACGCCGGGCGAGGTCGTACGTCAGCTTCTCCACGTACGCGCTGCCGCCCCACGGGTCGATGACCCGGGTCGTGCCCGACTCCTGCTGGATCAGCAGCTGGGTGTTGCGCGCGATACGGGCCGAGAAGTCGGTGGGCAGCGCGAGCGCCTCGTCGAGGGCGTTGGTGTGCAGCGACTGCGTGTGGCCCTGCGTCGCCGCCATCGCCTCGACGCACGTGCGCGTGACGTTGTTGAACACGTCCTGCGCGGTCAGCGACCAGCCCGAGGTCTGCGAATGGGTGCGCAGGGACAGGGACTTGGTGTTCTTCGGGTCGAACTGCTTCACCAGCTTCGCCCACAGCAGGCGCGCCGCCCGCAGCTTGGCGACCTCCATGAAGAAGTTCATGCCGATCGCCCAGAAGAACGAAAGGCGCGGCGCGAACGCGTCCACGTCCAGGCCCGCTTCACGGCCCGCGCGGATGTACTCGACGCCGTCCGCGAGCGTGTACGCCAGCTCCAGGTCGGCCGTCGCACCGGCCTCCTGGATGTGGTAGCCGGAGATGGAGATGGAGTTGTAGCGCGGCATCCGCTGCGAGGTGAAGGCGAAGATGTCGGAGATGATCCGCATCGACGGCTTCGGCGGATAGATGTAGGTGTTGCGGACCATGAACTCCTTGAGGATGTCGTTCTGGATGGTCCCGGCCAACTTCTCGGGCGCGACGCCCTGTTCCTCCGCCGCCACGATGTAGAGCGCCAGCACCGGCAGCACGGCACCGTTCATCGTCATCGACACGGTCATCCGGTCCAGCGGGATGCCGTCGAAGAGCTGACGCATGTCGTAGATCGAGTCGATGGCGACCCCCGCCATGCCGACGTCGCCCGTCACCCGCGGGTGGTCGCTGTCGTAACCCCGGTGCGTGGGCAGGTCGAAGGCGACCGACAGGCCCTTCTGGCCGGCCGCGAGATTGCGCCGGTAGAACGCGTTGGACTCCTCGGCGGTGGAGAAGCCCGCGTACTGGCGGATCGTCCAGGGCTGGTTGACGTACATCGTCGGGTACGGGCCGCGCAGATACGGCGCCATGCCCGGGTACGTGCCGAGGAAGTCCAGGCCCTCCAGGTCACGGCCGGTGTACAGCGGCTTGACCGCGATGCCTTCCGGGGTCTCCCAGTAGGCTCCGTCGTTCCCGGCCGCCTTCCGCCACTCGTCGACGCCGGCGTCGGTCCTCGGCTCCCCGAGCTCGATCCCGGAGAAGTCGGGGATTCCCATCAGGACACTCCCATGCGGTCGAGGGTGGCGGACAGCACGGCGACGGCGTCACAGCCGGCGAAGACGTACGAGTCGACACCGGGGTGGTCCCCCGGCCGCCCAGCGAGGAACACGTGCGAGGCGCCGGCGCCCTTCAGCTGCCCGGTCACCGCCTCCGCCTGCTCCTCGTACACCGCGTCGCTGGAGCACAGGCACACCTCGGTGGCGCCGCTCTCGGCGAAGGTGCCCCCGGTGACGGGCTCGATGCCGCCCGCCTGGAACAGGTTCGAGGCGAAGGTGAGGCGCGCGGTGTGCGCGGCGGCCGGGCCGAGCGCGGCCAGGAAGATCCGCGGCCGGGAGCCGGTCGCGGCCAGGTGGGCGTCGGAGCGGGCGCGCAGCGCCTCGTACGCCTCGTCGCGCCGGACGCGGGGCAGTCCGCCGGAGCGGGGCTCGGGGGCGGGCTCGCGCTCCACGGGCTGCTCGGCGAGGTTCGGGAACTCGCTCACTCCGGTGACCGGCTCGCGGCGCTTGGCGAGCCTGCCGGTGCGGGCCTCCCAGGTGGCGGCGAGGTCCTCGCCCAGCTGCCCGGAGCGCAGCGCGGCCGCCTGGCCGCCGGTCCGCTCGATGCGCTGGAAGAACTCCCAGCCCGCCTCGGCCAGTTCGTCGGTGAGCCGCTCCACGTACCAGGAGCCGCCCGCCGGGTCGATCACCCGGGCCAGGTGGGACTCCTCGATGAGGATGGTCGAGGTGTTGCGGGCGATACGCCGCGCGAACGCGTCCGGCAGGCCGAGCGCGTGGTCGAAGGGCAGCACCGTCACGGACTCGGCGCCGCCGACGCCGGCGGCCAGCGTGGCGACCGTCGTGCGCAGCATGTTCACCCAGGGGTCGCGGCGCGACATCATCACCGGCGAGGTCACGGCGTGCTGCACCTGCGCGCTCGACGCCCCGCACACCTCCGTCACCCGCGCCCACAGCCGGCGCGCGGCGCGCAGCTTGGCGATCGTCAGGAACTGGTCGGCGGTCGCGGCGTAGCGGAACTCCAGCTGCGCGGCGGCCTGTTCGACCGTTAGCCCGGCCTCGTCGAGCTCCCGCAGATACGCGACGCCGGTCGCCAGCGAGGCGCCCAGCTCCTGCGCCGCCGAGCCACCGGCCTCGTGGTACGGCAGCGCGTCCACGGTCAGCGCCCGCACCCCCGGGTACTCCTCGGCGCACAGCCGCGCCAGCGCGGCAGCGGCGGCGAACTCGGAGGACTTTCCGGTACGGGCCTCGTGGCCCAGCGGGTCCGCGCCGAGGTTGCCGCGCGCCGCCTCCTTGGCGACGCCCCGCTCCTCGTACAGCCGCAGCAGCTCGCGCGCGGCGGGCTCCACCTCGGTGCCCGCGTCGAGGACGACGGGGGCCAGGTCGAGGTAGACGCCGTCCAGCGCGCGGCCGAGTTCCGTCACCGGGATGCCGCCCTCGCCGAGGACCAGCCAGAGCGAGGTGACGCCGTTCTCCAGGTCCGCGAGCACCACACCGTCCGTGAGGGCCGTGTGCCGCTGCCGGACGTCCCAGCCGCCGGCCGTGCTGCCCTCGGCGCGACCGCCGCGGACGAACGGGGCGAACCCGGGCAGGCCGGCATCGGGCGCGGCGTCACGCGCGCTGTACAGAGGGCGGGTGCGCAACCCGTCCTCCAGGGCAGTGGACAGGGCGTCTGCCGCGGCCGGGCCCGAGACGTCCTTGCCCGACTTGCGCAGCACACCTTCCACCAGGTGTTGCCACTGCTCATGGGTTGCGTCAGGGAACTCGGCGGCCAGCGAGAGCCCGTCGTCAGGCAGGACCGTCATGCTCGGATGCTAGGTCAGATCGACAAAGGAGCAGCAGTGGGCAGGGCTGTGACCTTGCCCTCTCCCACATTGTGACCTGCGTCTCCGCGCCCTTCCCGGTGGTCGGGGAAGGGGCGTTCCGCGGCTTTCGTCTCAGGCAAAGGTTCGGTCAGAGCAAGGTCCCACGAGCCCGCCTGCCATTGGTCATGTCCTGGTCGAGGAGTACGGTCAGGACGATATCGACGACGGCACGACGGAAGCCGGTGGGAATCCGGCACGGTCGCGCCACTGTATGCCGCCCTCCTCGCGGGGGTGGTGAGTCAGACCCGTGGCCGTCGTCATGTGCACC
This sequence comes from Streptomyces sp. bgisy027, assembly GCF_057710365.1. Taxonomy (NCBI): domain Bacteria; kingdom Bacillati; phylum Actinomycetota; class Actinomycetes; order Kitasatosporales; family Streptomycetaceae; genus Streptomyces; species Streptomyces sp. bgisy027. The sequence continues at coordinate 183,906 of NZ_JBYIVZ010000006.1, read as the reverse complement.
ACCGAGATGGGACGCGAACTCCCGAAGGAGCCCTGCCATGGCACAGCATGTCGCCCAGCCGACCGCCGACCCCACCGCTCTCCCCGCCAAACTGCCGATCGGCACGATCGTCCCGTGGGCGGTCTTCTTCGGCATCCTGATGCTGGTCCTGCTGTACTTCGTCGGCGCCGAGCAGGGCGCCACCTCCGTCGTCTCCGGCGCGGACGTCCACGAGTGGGTGCACGACGCCCGCCACCTGCTCGGCTTCCCCTGCCACTGACGCCGGGGAGCCAGGCCCTCATGAACTCCGCAACCGTACGAAATCTGCTCGTGCGAGGCATGCTCGCCGGCCTCGGCGCGGGCGTCCTCGCGCTGATCGTGGCCTACGTCCTCGGTGAGCCGAGCGTCGACAAGGCGATCGGCTTCGAGGAGGCCCACGCCGCCGGGCACGAGCACGAGGCCGAACTCGTCTCCCGCAGCCTCCAGTCCACCGCCGGCCTCGCCACCGGTGTCCTGATCTACGGCGTCTCCTTCGGCGGCATCGCCGCTCTCGCCTACTGCTTCGCCCTCGGCCGCGTCGGCCGTTTCTCCCCGCGGGCCACCGCGCTGCTGCTGTCCGGCTGCGCGCTGCTCGCCGTCTACATCGTGCCGTTCCTGAAGTACCCGGCCAACCCGCCCGCCGTCGGCGACCCCGACACCATCGGCAGGCGGACCACCCTGTACTTCCTGATGATGGTGCTCAGCGTCCTCCTTGCGGTGGCCGCGACCATCCTGGGCAAGCGACTCGCCCCGAGACTGGGCAATTGGTACGCCACCGTCGTCGCCCTGGCCGCGTTGGCCCTGGTGACCGGCCTGGCGTTCGCGTTCCTGCCGGTCGTCAACGAGGTTCCCGCCGACTTCCCGGCCACCGTGCTGTGGCGGTTCCGGCTGTCCGCGCTGGCCATGCAGGTCACGCTGTGGGCGGGCTTCGGGCTGCTCTTCGGCGAGCTGGCCGAGCGGCTGCTGAACCCCCGGCCGGCCGCCGCGGCACGGGCCTCGGCGGCGGCCGCGCCCAGCTGACCGGTACGCGCTCACGCACGAGGGCCCGCGGAACCGTCCGGGGGCCCTCTCGCGTTCCCCGGGCACCGAGTCGACCGGACAGACAGGGCAAGCCGTGACCCCGGTGGCCGTCACCGGTCGGCGTCGGGTGCGGCGAGGGGCCGCCCCAGCCGCAGGTTCCAGCGCCCGCTCCGCCCACTGAGCTCCGTCGCCGTCAGCGGGGCGACGTCGAGCCGCCAGAAGGCCGCCTCGGGCATCCCGAGCGCGTGCACGACAGCCGCGCGCACGACCTCCGGCTCGACCACGGCGAACGTACGGCCGTCCAGGTCCCGGGCGTCCGTCAGCCACCGGGCGATCCGGCCGCAGAACTCCCGCACCGACTCACCCCCGTGCGGCGCGCAGTCCGGGTCCGTGAGCCAGCGGCCCACCGACTCCGGCTCGGCGGCACTCACCTCGTCGAGCGGGCGGCCCCGCCAGCGGCTCACGTCCGGCCCCGCCAGTTCCGGGACCGCCGGGCCGTGCAGACCGAGCGCCTCGGCGGTCTCCCGGCAGCGCAGGCTCGGCGAGGTGAGCACCCGGGCGGCCGGCGGCAGGGCGCCTGCGGCCGCGTGTGCCTGTGCCGTGCCGGTGTCGTCGAGCGGGGTCCGGCCGTCGTCGAAGCGGGCCCGGCGCAGGGCTGCGTTCATCGCGGGTGGGATGAAGGTGACGCGGCTGGTCACGTGGTCGCTCCTCGGGCCGGGGTCATGACGTGCTCCTGGCTGCCCGGGTGCCCTCACCGCTTCCGCGGCGAGGGCACCCGGCCGGTCGGCCGGGTCAGGACGGGGACAGCTCGCCCCGTACCGTACGGGCCGCTGCCACCAGGTTCTCCAGCGAGGCCCGGGTCTCCGGCCAGCCGCGGGTCTTCAGACCGCAGTCGGGGTTGACCCACAGCCGTTCGGCGGGGATCGCCTTCAGGCCGGTGCGGAGCAGTTCGGCGGCCTCCCGCGCGCTCGGCACCCGCGGGGAATGGATGTCGTAGACACCCGGACCGGCCTCGCGCGGGTAGCCGTGGGCCGCGAGTTCACGGGCCACCTGCATGTGCGAGCGGGCGGCCTCCAGGCTGATGACGTCCGCGTCGAGGTCGTCGATGGCCTGGACGACGTCGCCGAACTCTGCGTAGCACATGTGGGTGTGGATCTGGGTGTCCGGCCGGACCCCGCCGGTGGTGAGCCGGAACGCCTCCGTGGCCCAGGCGAGATACCCGGCGCGGTCGGCGGCACGCAGCGGCAGGGTCTCCCGCAGTGCCGGTTCGTCGACCTGGATGACGGAGGCGCCGCCCGCCTCCAGGTCGGTCACCTCGTCGCGCAGGGCGAGGGCGACCTGGCGGGCTGTCTCGCCGAGCGGCTGGTCGTCGCGGACGAAGGACCAGGCGAGCATGGTGACCGGCCCCGTGAGCATGCCCTTGACCGGGCGAGCCGTGAGGGACTGGGCGTACGCCGTCCAGCGCACCGTCATCGGCTCGGGCCGGGAGATGTCGCCGGCCAGGATCGGCGGGCGGACGCAGCGGGTGCCGTAGGACTGCACCCAGCCGTGCTGTGTGGCGAGGTACCCGGTGAGCTGCTCGGCGAAGTACTGGACCATGTCGTTGCGTTCGGGCTCGCCGTGCACCAGCACGTCGATGCCGGTCTTCTCCTGGAAGGCGACGACCTCCTGGATCTCGGTCCTGACGCGGTCCTCGTAGGCGGCCGTGCCGATCCGGCCGGCCCGCAGGTCCGCGCGTGCGGAGCGCAGTTCGCCGGTCTGCGGGAACGAGCCGACGGTGGTCGTCGGCAGCAACGGCAGCCTGAGATGGGCGCGTTGGGCCGCGGCCCGTTCGGCGTACGGCTGCGAGCGGCGGGAGTCCTCGGCGGTGACGGCCGCGGCACGGGACCGTACGGCCGCGTCGCGGGTGATCGGGGAGCCGGCGCGGGAGGCCAGGTCGGCCCGGTTCGCGGCGAGTTCGGCGGTGATCGCGCCGGTGCCCTGGGCGAGGCCCCTGGCGAGGGTGACGACCTCGGCGGTCTTCTGCCGGGCGAAGGCCAGCCAGCGCCGGATCTGCGGCTCGATGTCGCGCTCGGCCGCCGCGTCCAGCGGCACGTGCAGCAGGGAGCACGAGGCCGCGACGTCGACCCGGTCAGCGAGGCCCAGCAGGGTGCCGAGCGTGGCGAGCGACGCCGACAGATCGTTGACCCAGACGTTGCGGCCGTTGACGACACCGGCGACCAGCCGCCTGCCGGGCAGTCCGCCGACCGCGGCCAGCGCCTGGAGGTTGGCGCCCGCGGCCTCGGTGAAGTCGAGCGCCAGCCCCTCGACCGGCGCCTTCGCCAGCACGGGCAGCGCCTTGCCGAGCCGGTCGAAGTAGGAGGCGACCAGCAGCTTCGGCCGGTCCGTGCCCGCGCCGAGGTCACGGTAGGCGCGCCCGGCGGCGTTCAGCTCGGCCGGGGTGCGGTCCTGGACGAGCGCAGGCTCGTCCAGCTGGACCCACTCGGCGCCCGCCGCGCGCAGGTCGGCCAGGATCCGCGCGTACACCGGCAGCAGCCGGTCCAGCAGGGTGAGCGGCTCGAAGTCCGCGGCGACACCGGGCGCCGGCTTGGCGAGCAGGAGGTAGGTGACCGGGCCGACGAGGACGGGCCGGGCGGTCAGGCCCAGCGCCAGGGCCTCCCTGAGCTCGGCGACCTGCTTGGCCGAGTCCGCCGTGAAGACCGTGTCCGGGCCCAACTCCGGTACGAGGTAGTGGTAGTTGGTGTCGAACCACTTCGTCATCTCCAGCGGCGCGACGTCCTGCGTGCCGCGGGCCATGGCGAAGTAGCCGTCCAGGGCGTCGGTCTCGACGGCGACGCGATGCCGCTCGGGGATCGCGCCGAGGGCGACGCTGGTGTCCAGGACGTGGTCGTAGTACGAGAAGTCGCCGGTGGGCACCTCGTGGATGCCGGCGTCGGCGAGGCGGCGCCAGTTGGCCCGGCGCAGTTCGGCGGCGGTGGCTCGGAGGGCGTCGGCGGTGACGCGGCCCTTCCAGTAGCCCTCGATCGCCTTCTTCAGTTCCCGGTCCGGGCCCTGACGGGGGTAGCCGTACACGGTGGCCCGTGCTGCCGCGGCTGTGGGCTTGGTGGTCACGGAGATCTCCTTCGCGAGACGATTCCCTGAGATCCCGGCGACGGGACGAGAGTGCGAAGGGGTGACGGACCGGACGGCAGCGGCCGCAGGGCCGTCCGCTCGGTCATGTACGCCGACCCGCCCTCGAGGTCACCGGGATGTCCGCGCACGAGTGGTTCGCGCGCGGGCAGTTGGCAGGTCTTCGGACTCGCGGGCACGTCCTCATCTCCTGAGGACTCCTAATGGCCGTCGCTTCCCAGGCCCGGTACGTCGGGCTCAGTGCTCATGACGGCGGTCGTTCCCGCTCACCGCTGCGGGGCAGTCCCGGATTTCCACCGGGTTCCCTCTTACGACACCCCGCCTGGCGGACGGGGCGAACCAGCTGCACGGATCAGCCTACCCGGCCGTACGTGTGGAACCCCCGCCCGCTCCTGCGGCCCAGCAGCCCCGCCTCGACCATCCGCAGCGGCAACGGGGGAGGGGCATACAGGGGCTCCTTGAACGCGTCGTAGAGGGACCCCCGGCGGGCCGCGCCGCTCCTCGGGCGGACCCTGCGCGTCGACGAGAACACCAGCACGTTCGTGCCGTACCCCGTGACCGGGCGCACGACCTGAGCGGCATGCGGAGTTGATAGCCTCGGCGGGCCAGTCGAGCCACAACCGAGGCCAGGGAATCCGGTGCGAATCCGGAACTGACGCGCAGCGGTGAGGGGGACGGGCGGGGCACGCGCCACTGGGAGACCGGGAAGGCGCCCCGACCGGACGAACCCGAGTCCGAAGACCTGCTGGCACCTTCACGCCCCCGGGCGGGGAGGACGTCCGTAGGCCAGGCTCCGCGTACGAGCCCCGACACCCGAGGCATGCCCGTGCTCCCCTCCCGCCCCGCGCCCACCGACCCTCCGGCACCCACCGCCGCCGCACCCGCACCGTGCCGTGTCGTCGTCTGCCGGGACTGCTGCTGCGGCACCCCGAAGGTGACCGGGGTCGACCACGCGCGGCAGACCGCTCGCCTCGCCGACAACGTGCCCGTGCGCGTCTCCGGCTGCCTCGACGTGTGCGAGCACGCCAACGTGATCGTCGTCCAGCCGTCCGCAGCCGCCCGCGCGGCCGGCGCCCGCCCGGTCTGGCTCGGCCTCGTGAACGACCCCGAGGCCACCGAGGACGTCATCACCTGGGTCAGGGCCGGCGGCCCCGGCGTCGCGCCCTGCCCTGACGTCCTCGACCTCTACACCTTCACACCGCCCCGGCGGGCCGGGGACGCCGGAAGGTTGAACCCCGAACAGTGAGTGCCTGAAGATCGGAAGGACCGATCCGCGCGACAGCGAGGTGACAGACCCGATGTTCACCACCCGTCCCACCCTCCAGGGCACCTTCGGCATGGTGTCCTCCACGCACTGGCTCGCCTCGCAGTCCGCGATGGCGGTGCTGGAGCGCGGGGGCAACGCGTACGACGCCGCGGTGGCGGGCGCGTTCGTGCTGCACGTGGTCGAGCCGCACCTGAACGGTCCGGCCGGCGAGGTGCCGATCCTTCTCGCCCCGGCGGGCGGCGAGGTACGGGTGCTGTGCGGGCAGGGTCCGGCGCCGGCCGGGGCGACCGTCGCGCACTACCGGGGACTCGGACTGGAACTGGTGCCGGGGACCGGGCCGCTGGCCGCCGCCGTGCCCGGCGCCTTCGACGCCTGGATGCTGCTGCTGCGGGACCACGGGACCCAGCCCCTTGCGGAGGTGCTGCGGTACGCCATCGGGTACGCCGAACACGGGCACGCGCCCGTGGAGCGGGTCGGCGAGACGGTGGAGACCGTGCGGGAGCTGTTCGAGACGGAGTGGCTCTCCTCGGCCGAGGTGTATCTGCCGGGCGGCCGGGCGCCCCGCCCCGGGGAGCCGTTCCGCAATCCCGCCCTCGCCGCCACCTGGAAGCGGCTGCTCGACGAGGTGTCGGGCGCAGGCGACCGGATCGCCCAGATCGAGGCCGCGCGCGAGGTGTGGCGGTCCGGATTCATCGCCGAGGCCCTGGTACGGCAGGCCGGCCGCCCGACCGTGGACACCAGCGGCGAGCGGCACTCCGGCACGCTCACGGCCGCCGACCTCGCCGGCTGGTCCGCGACCTACGAGGCGCCGGCGACGTACGACTGGAACGGCTGGACCGTGTGCAAGGCCGGCCCCTGGAGCCAGGGCCCCGTCCTCCTCCAGCAGCTCGCGCTGCTCCCGCCCGAGCTGCCGCGGTACGGGTCCGCCGAGTACGTCCACCTGCTGATCGAGGGCTGCAAGCTGGCCATGGCCGACCGGGAGGCCTGGTACGGCGACGCGGCCGAGGTGCCGCTGGCCGACCTGCTGTCGGACGAGTACAACGCCGACCGGCGGGAGCTGATCGGCGAGAAGGCGTCCCACGAGATGCGGCCCGGCAGCCCGGGCGGCCGCACCCCGCGACTGTCCGCGCACGCGCGCGTGGCGGCCGACGTCCGGCCCGCCTCCGACGCGCCGGGCGCGGGGGAACCGACCGTCGCCAAGCGCCCCACGTCCCCGGTGCCGGGGGAGCCCGATGTCGCCGCCGACGGCGGGACCCGGGGCGACACCTGCCACCTCGACATCGTCGACCGCTGGGGCAACATGATCGCGGCGACCCCCAGCGGCGGCTGGCTCCAGTCCAACCCCCTCGTGCCCGAGCTGGGTTTCCCGCTCGGCACGCGGCTCCAGATGACCTGGTTGGAGGAGGGCCTGCCGAACTCCCTGACGCCGGGCCGGCGGCCCCGCACCACCCTCACGCCCTCGATCGCCCTGCGCGACGGGGTGCCCGTCATGGCCTTCGGCACACCCGGCGGGGACCAGCAGGACCAGTGGCAGCTGCACTTCCTCCTCGCCGTCGCCCTGCGCGGCCCGGTCCGCGGCGGTCTCGACCTCCAGGGCGCGATCGACGCCCCGAACTGGCACAACGACAGCTTCCCCGGCTCCTTCCACCCGCGCGGGATGCGACCGGGGAGCGTCACCGTGGAGTCCCGGACGGACGCCGCGGTGGTGGAGGAGCTGCGGCGGCGCGGTCACGAGGTGACCGTCGGTGACGCCTGGTCGGAGGGCCGGCTGTGCGTGGTGGCACGGGACCCGGAGACCGGCGTCCTGTCGGCCGCGGCGAATCCGCGCGGCATGCAGGGATACGCGGTCGGGCGCTGAGGAAACGCCGCCCCCGGGCTTCCGACCTGCTGATACCGGCCCCTCATGTTCACGTCGATGCCATCCGCCGGCCACCCGGCGGGCAGGGACTGTCAGAGGGTCGTGTTCTTATTGACGCGTGATCGAATACAACGAAACCATCGAAGAGTTTCTCGCACAGCACTCGGCCGACGTGGAGGAAGCGGTCCGCAAGGCGGCCGCGGCCGAGATCATGCCCCGCTTCCGGCAGCTCGCCGAGCACGAGATCGACCAGAAGAGCGGACCGCACGACCTGGTCACCGACGCCGACCGGCTCGCCGAGCGGTTCCTCACCGGAGCCCTCAGCGCGCTCCTGCCCGGCTCGGTCGTGGTCGGCGAGGAGGCCGTGCACGCCGACCCGGCGTCGTACGAGGCGATACGCGGCGACGCGCCGGTCTGGATCATCGACCCCGTCGACGGCACCCGCCAGTTCGTGAACGGCGACACCGGCTTCTGCACGCTGGTCGCGCTCGCCCGGCACGGCGTCCTGCTCGCCTCCTGGACCTACGCCCCGGCCCGCGACCAACTCGCCACGGCGGTACGTGGCCGGGGCGCCCACCTCGACGGCGTACGGCTGCGGTCCGGCGCGCCGGAACCCGGCCGTGACCTCGAAATCGCCACGTCCCACCCGGACTACACGACCGATGACCAAAAGCGCGGCCTGCTCGGTTTGTGGACCGACGGCGTCGCACCGCGCTCCTGCGGATCGGCCGGCCTGGAGTATCTGGCCGTCGCACGGGGCGAGTTGGACGCGACCGCGTTCAGCTGGGAGGCCGCCTGGGACCACGCCGCGGGCATCCTCCTGGTCGAGGAGGCGGGCGGCGCCCACCTGACCCGCACGGGCGAGCCGTTCCGGATCACCGGCGGCAACGCACTGCCGTTCACGGCGGCGCGGGACGCGGCCACGGCCCGTCGGGTGGCGGGACTGCTGTCCGGCGGGGTGCGCTGACCCCCAGGGCGAAGCCGCCCGCGCCCTGCGCCGTCAGTGCCCCGGCATATCCTGATCCTTCAAGGCCGTCGGCTGACGAAGGAGTCCGAAGGTGCCGTCGATGCTCGATGCGGTCGTGGTGGGAGCGGGGCCGAACGGACTGACCGCTGCCGTGGAGCTGGCCCGCCGCGGCTTCTCCGTGGCCGTGTTCGAGGCACGCGACACCGTCGGCGGAGGCGCCCGTACGGAGGAGCTGACCCTCCCCGGCTTCCGTCACGACCCGTGCTCCGCCGCGCACCCCCTCGGCATCAACTCACCCGTGTTCCGGACCATGCCCCTGGACCGCTACGGCCTGGAGTGGCTGCACCCCGACCTGCCGATGGCGCACCCCTTCGCCGACGGCACCGCCGCCGTGCTGTCCCGGTCCGTCGCCGAGACCGCGGCTTCCTTCGGCCCGCGCGACGCGGGACCGTACCGCAGGCTCGTCGAACCGTTCCTGCCCAAGTGGGACACCCTGGCCCGCGACTTCATGTCCCTGCCGCTCACCGCGCTGCCCCGCGACCCGGTCACCCTCGCCCGGTTCGGCCTGGTCGGGCTGCCGCCGTCCACGTGGCTGATGCGGCGCTTCAGGGACGAGCAGGTCAAGACCCTCTTCTCCGGTCTCGTCGCGCACGTCATGGCCCCCCTCGGCGGCTTCGCCACCGGCGCCATCGGCTTGGTCTTCGCCCTCGCCGCGCACGCCCGCGGCTGGCCCCTTGCCCGCGGCGGCTCGCAGTCCATCTCCGACGCGCTCACCGCGTACCTGGAGGACCTCGGCGGCAGCGTCCACACCGACTACGAGGTCAAGCGGCTCGACGACCTGCCGCCCGCGCGCGCGTACGTCTTCGACACCTCGCCCACCGCCCTGGCCCGCATCGCCGGCCTCGGCAACTACTACGAGGGCTATCGCTACGGCCCCGGCGTCTTCAAGATCGACTACGCGCTGGACGGCCCGGTGCCGTGGACCGCGCCGGAGGCCCGCCGCGCCGGCACCGTGCAGATCGGCGGGAACAGCGCGGAGATCGACGCCGCCCTGCGCGCCGCGTCCCGGCAGGGCCGGGCACCCGACAAGCCGTTCATGATCACCGTGCAGCCCGGTGTCGTCGACCCTTCCCGCGCCCCCGAGGGCAAGCAGGTCTTCTGGGCGTACGGACACGTCCCGAACGGCTGGACCGGCGACCTCACGGACGCCATCGAGCGCCAACTGGAGCGCTTCGCCCCGGGATTCCGCGACCGCGTCCTCGCCCGTGCGACGGCCGGCCCCGCCGAACTCGCCGCGCGCAACGCCAACTACGTCGGCGGCGACATCGGCTCCGGTGCCGCGTCCGGACTCCAGCTTCTGCTGCGCCCCAAGCTGTCGCTGTTCCCCTACACCACCCCGCACCCGGCGGTCTTCATCTGCTCGTCGGCGACCCCGCCCGGACCGGGGGTGCACGGCATGTCGGGGCACAACGCGGCCAAGGCGGTGTGGCGGCGGCTGCGGCAGGAGTCCTGACGCCGCCCAAACGACTTACCTTTACCGGTAGTTGAGGTCGCAGGGTAAGGAAAACCTGTGTCTTCTTTGTCACTTCGCTTACCGGGGGGTAGGTGGCTGGATGCTCAACGGCCGCGAGTAGGGTGCGGCCATGAAAGATCGGAAAGCGGTTGTCCGCTGTCGATCCCGGTCTGCCGTGCGCCTCTCCGACCTCGCCCTGCTCGTCAGAGCGCCGGCCGCGCTGAGTGTCCCCGGTGACGTGATCGCGGGAGCGGTCGCCGCCGGACGGCCGCTGGGGGCCCGTACCTTCGGAGTGATCGGTTCCTCCGTCTGTCTGTACTGGGCCGGCATGGCCCTCAACGACTACGCCGACGCGGCCGTCGACGGCGTCGAACGTCCCGATCGGCCGGTGCCTTCCGGGCGCGTCCCGCGCCGCGCCGCTCTCGCCGTGGCCGGTGGGCTGACGGCGGTGGGGCTGGGTCTCGCGGCGGTTGCGGGTGGCCGCCGCAGTGTCTGCGCCGCGCTTCCGTTGGCCGGGCTGGTCTGGGCGTACGACCTGAAGCTGAAGTCCACGGGGGCGGGCGGCGCCGCGATGGCGGGGGCCCGGATGCTGGATGTTCTGGCCGGGGCGGTCGTGCCGGGGGCCGGTGCCGCGTCGGTGGGTACCGCGTTGCGGCGTGCGGCTGTGCCTGCGGTGGTGGTCGGTGCGCATACCGGGACGTTGATGGCGTTGAGCCGGCACGAGATCGGTGGGGCGCCGGTGCGGGTTCCGGTTCGGACGTTGGGTGTGTCGGTGGCGACCGTGCTCGGTGTGGTCGGGCCGGTTGTGCTGGGAGGGTTCGGGGGTGCCGGGACCGGGCGGGTTTCGTCTGCGGCGCCGTCGGGGCTGGTCGCGCAGTTCCCCGCGCCCCTCAAGGGCGTTGCCGGCACCGCCCGCTTCAGGGAACTCTGCGCCGCCGCGCCCGAAGGGCTGCGCGTCGCCGCCTCTGAGAGGCTCGGTGCGTCAGCCTCCGCAGGCATGCGTGCTTCAGTCTCAGAAGGCATGCGTGGCTCGGCCTCCGCAGGTATCCGCGCTTCGGCCTCCGCAGGCATGCGCACCTCACTCTCCGCAGGCATCCGCGCTTCGGCCTCCGAAGGGCTGCGGGTCGCCTCCTCCGGAAAGTTTCGGGCCGCTGTCACCACCGGTGCCGCTCTCGCCTATCTCGGGGCGTACGGGACCGCGCAGATCCGGGCCGTGCGAGAGCCCTCGGCCGACAACGTGCAGCGGGCCGTCGGGGCGGGGATCCTCGGGCTGATGCCTCTTCAGGCGGCGTTGATCGCGCGGGGCGGCGCACCCCGTGCCGCCGCTGCCCTCGGCATCGTCCATCCCCTCGCGCGACGGCTGGCACGGCGTATATCCCCCACCTGAGACCCACCCACCTCCGTGTGAGGAACCGGCAGCATGAGACCTCCCCCCACGCCCCTCAAGTTCGGCTACGGCACCAACGGCTTCAGCCACCATCGGCTGGCCGACGTCCTCGTCGTCCTCGCCGACCTCGGCTATGACGGTGTCGCGCTCACCCTGGACCACAACCACCTCGACCCGTACGCCGACGACCTGCCGCGCCGCGTCACCGCGCTCGCCCGGCAACTCGGCCGGCTCGGGCTGGACGTGACCGTGGAGACCGGCGCGCCCTTCTTCCTCGACCCCTGGGGCAAGCACCTGCCCACGCTGATGTCGGAGGGCTCCGAGCCCAGGAGCGACCTGCTGCGCCGCGCTCTGCGCATCGCCGCCGACCTCGGCTCGCCCACCGTGCACCTGTGCAGCGGCCCGGCGCCGGAAGGGCTGCCCGAAGAGGACGCCTTCAAGCGGCTCGCGGCAGGCGTCGAGGTGGTGCTGGAGAGCGCCGAGGAGTACACAGTGGCGCTGGCCTTCGAGCCGGAGCCGTACATGTTCGTCGACACCGTCGAACGGTGTCTGCGGCTGGCCCGACTCGTCGGCGAGCACCCGCTGTTCGGGATCACCCTGGACATCGGCCACGCGCACTGTGTGGAGGAGAGCCCGCTGCTGGAGTGCGTCCGCCTGGCCGCGCCTCTTCTGCGCAATGTGCAGATCGAGGACATGCGGCGCGGGATCCATCAGCATCTGGAGTTCGGCGCAGGCGAGATCGACTTCCCGGCCGTGCTGGCCGCTCTACACGACCTCGACCGTCGCGGACTGGTCTCCGTGGAGATCCAGGGCGGCTCGCTCGACGCACCCGAGGTCGCCCGCCGCTCGATCGAGTTCCTGCGCGCGGCCGAACGCGCCGCCGCGGATCTGTAGCCCCACTCCTCACGCGCAGGGACCGCTTCCGGTCCCTGCCGGGCCCACTCTTCCCTCACCAGGTCACCGCACCTACTCTCCCCATTTCTCTGGAAGTTGCCCCCATGGCTGAAACGACCGCCTCTTCCTCGCCCCCTCCCGACCCCCGCCCCGCCCTGGCCGGCGTACTGGACCCCGCCGCCCGCGCCTGGCTCGCCGGCAGTGCCGCCGAGGTGGCCGCCGAACCCGGCGCCGTGCGGCGGCTGTTCCCCGCCGTCCGGCGGCGCTGCGGGCGCGGTCGCCTCACCGCGTACTGGACCGTCGACGAGGCCGCCCGGGCCGTACTGCTCACCGCGCTGCCCCTGCGCGGGCGGGCGCTGGCCGACGAGGTCACCCGGCTCCATCGGCACGGCGACCCGGCCGAACAGCGTGCGGTCCTTCGGGCCCTGCCGCTGCTCGACCTGGGCGACCTGGCGCTGCCCCTGGTCCGGGAGGCGCTGCGGGGCAACGACACCACCCTGATCGAGGCCGCGCTCGGCCCGTACGCCGCCGTGCACCTCCCGGACGCCGAGTACCGCCAGGCCGTACTGAAGTGCGTGTTCTGCGAGATCCCGCTCGACCGCGTGAGCGGCCTCGACATCCGCGCCGACCGTGAACTGGCCCGGATGCTGGCCGACTTCGCGCACGAGCGGATCGTCGCCGGACGGGACGTGCCCCGCGACGTCCGGCCCGTCGTGCGTGCCTTCCCGGACGTCGTCGACACCGCGCTCGCGCCCGCACTCATGGACGCGTTCAACGAAGCGGACGTACTCAAGGAAGAGGACTGACCGTGCGCATCTTCGATCCCCACATCCACATGACCTCCCGGACGACCGACGACTACGAGGCGATGTACGCGGCCGGGGTGCGTGCCGTGGTCGAGCCCGCCTTCTGGCTGGGCCAGCCCCGTACCTCGCCGGAGAGCTTCTACGACTACTTCGACGGGCTGCTGGGCTGGGAGCCGCACCGGGCCGCCCAGTTCGGCATCCAGCACTTCTGCACCATCGCGCTCAACCCGAAGGAGGCGAACGACCCCCGCTGCCTGGCGGTCCTCGACGAACTGGACCGCTATCTCGCCAAGGACCGGGTCGTCGCCGTCGGTGAGATCGGCTACGACTCGATGACACCGGAGGAGGACGAGGCACTCGCCCGTCAGCTCGGGCTCGCCGTCGAGCACGAGCTGCCCGCCCTCGTGCACACCCCGCACCGCGACAAGGCCGCCGGGACGCGCCGCACCCTGGACGTCGTACGGGAGTCGGGCATCGCCCCCGGGCTCGTCGTCCTCGACCACCTCAACGAGCTCACCGTCGGCCCGGTCCTCGACAGCGGCTGCTGGGCCGGGTTCTCGATCTACCCGAGGACCAAGATGAGCGAGGACCGGATGGTCGAGATCCTCAAGGAGCACGGCACCGACCGGGTGCTCGTCAACTCGGCTGCCGACTGGGGCCGTTCGGATCCGCTGAAGACCCGGCGGACCGCCGACGCCATGCTCGCCGCCGGGTTCGACGAGGACGACGTCGACAAGGTGCTGTGGCGCAACCCCGTCGCCTTCTACGGGCAGAGCGGACGACTGGAGCTGGAGGAGCCCAAGCCCGACGAGACGGCGACCTTCCAGGGCAACTCCATACGCCGCGGGGGAGCGTGAGCATCCGATGCGCCTTGTGCACCCGGACGGCAGCACCGTCCACCTCGGCTACTGCAGCAACGTCCATCAGGCGGAGGACCTGGACGGGGTGATCGCCCAGCTCGCCGACCACGCCGAGCCCGTCCGCGAGCGCCTCGGGGCCGGACGGCTCGGGATCGGGCTGTGGCTGGCCCGCGGCGTCGTCAGCGAACTCGCCGATGACGCCGCTGCGTTGGGGCGGCTCAAGAGCGAGCTGCGGGCGCGCGGACTGGAGACGGTCACCCTCAACGCCTTCCCGTACGCCGGCTTCCACCGCGAGGTCGTCAAGAAGGACGTGTACCTGCCCGACTGGGCGGACGAGGCCCGCCTGAAGTACACGCTCGACTGTGCCCGCGTCCTCGCCGCCCTCCTCCCGGACGACGTCGAACAGGGCAGCGTCTCCACCCTGCCCCTCGCCTGGCGCACCCCGTGGCCCCGCGCCCGCGCCGAGGAGGCACGCCGCGCCCTGGAGCGGCTCACCACCGGGCTCGCCGCGCTGGAGTCGTGGACGGGCCGCCGTATCCGCGTCGGCTTCGAACCGGAACCCGGATGTGTCGTCGAGACCACCGCCCAGGCGGTACGCGAACTGGGCGGACTGGACCCCGACCGGCTCGGCGTCTGCCTCGACGCCTGCCATCTCGCCGTCCAGTTCGAGGACCCGGCGGCCGCGCTGCACCGGCTCGCCGAGGCCGGCCTGCCCGTCGTCAAGCTCCAGGCGTCCTGTGCCGTGGAGGCCGCCCGCCCTGCCGACCCCGCCGCCCGTGCGGCCCTGCACCGGCTCGCCGAACCCCGGTTCCTGCACCAGACCCGTACGCCTGCCGACGGTGACGTCCTCGGCGTGGACGACCTGCCGGACGCCCTCGACGGCGGCCTCCCCGACACCGGCGGGCCCTGGCGCGTGCACTTCCACGCCCCGCTGCACACCCGGCCCGAGCCCCCGCTGCGCACGACCTCCGCCCAGCTCGACCAGGTCCTCGCCGGACTGCTGGGCGGCCCCTCGGCCGACTGCGCACACATCGAGGTCGAGACCTACACCTGGTCCGTCCTGCCCGAACCGCCCACCGACCTGCCCGGCGGCATCGCCGCCGAACTCGCCTGGGCCCGCGACCGGCTCACCGGCCTCGGCCTCAAGGAGGACCCCTCATGAACCGTGTGGTCGTACTCGACATCGTCGGCCTGACCCCGAAGCTGCTGAAGCACATGCCGTCCGTCGCCGCCCTCGGCGAACGCGGCTTCCAGGCCCGGCTCGACACCGTGCTCCCCGCCGTCACCTGCACCGTCCAGTCCACCCTCCTCACCGGCGAACCCCCCGCCACCCACGGCGCGGTGGCCAACGGCTGGTACTTCCGCGACCTCGGCGAAGTCATGCTGTGGCGCCAGCACAACGCCCTCGTCGGCGGCGAGAAGATCTGGGAGACGGCCCGGAAGTCGAACCCCGGCTACAAGGTCGCCAACATCTGCTGGTGGTACGCGATGGGCGCCGACGTCGACTGGACGGTCACCCCGCGCCCCGTCTACTACTCCGACGGCCGCAAGGAACCCGACTGCTACACCTGGCCGCCCGCCCTGCACGACGAACTCACCGACCGGCTCGGCCCGTTCCCCCTGTTCACCTACTGGGGACCGGGCGCCGGCATGCCGTCCACCCAGTGGATCCTCGCCGCCGCCCGCCAGGTCTTCGACGAGAAGCGCCCCGACCTCACCCTCGTCTACATCCCGCAGATGGACTACGAGCCCCAGCGCTCCGGCCCGGACTCGGACGCGACGATCGAGGCGGCCCGCCGGCTCGACGAGGCCCTGCGCCCCTTGCTCGACCACTTCCTGCGCGAGGGTGCGACCGTCGTGGCGCTCAGCGAGTACGGCATCACGCCCGCCTCCCGCCCCGTCGACATCAACCGCGCCCTGCGCCGGGCCGGCCTGCTGGAGGTGTACACGCAGGACGGCATGGAGTACCTCGACCCGTGGACCTCCCGCGCCTTCGCGGTCGCCGACCACCAGATCGCCCACGTGTACGTCCGTGACCCGGCGGACACCGATGCGGTCGCGAAGCTCGTCGCCGAACTGGACGGCGTGGAGCGGGTGCTGGACGCCGAGGGCAAGGCCGCGCACGGCCTGGACCACGAGCGCTCCGGCGAACTCGTCGCCCTCGCCGACCCCGACGCCTGGTTCACGTACTACTACTGGCTCGACGACGACCGCGCCCCCGACTTCGCCCGCCAGGTCGAGATCCACCGCAAGCCCGGCTACGACCCCGCCGAGCTGCTCTACGACGAGACGGTCCCCGCGGTGAAGCTGCGCGCCGTCGGCCAGGTCGCCCGCAAGAAGCTCGGCTTCCGCTACCGCCTGAGGACGGTGCCGCTGGACCCGTCCGGCGTCCGCGGCAGCCACGGCCGGCTGCCCGCCGACCCCGCCGACGGCCCCGTACTGCTGTGCTCGCGGCCGGACCGGGCGCGTGAGGCGTATGCGGCCACGGAGGTCAAGTCCCTGCTCCTCGCCCTCGCGGACCTGCACACCGAAGGAACCGAGTAATGACGAGCCACCCGCCCCTGCCCACGATCCGACCCCTGCTCGACCCGGCCCCCGAGTACGCCAAGTGGCGGTCCGAGGAGCCGATCCGCCGGGTGACGATCTGGGGCGACAACAGCCCCTGGCTGATCACCCGTCACGAGGACGCCCGCACGGTCCTCGCGGACCCCCGCTTCAGCGCGGACGCCGACCACCCCGACTTCCCCCACACCCGTCCCGGAGCCCCGCCCCAGGCCCCCGGCCTCTTCCACCAGATGGACCCGCCGGACCACACCCGGCTGCGCCGCATGCTGATCCCCGACTTCACCTTCCGGCGCATCGAGCAGATGGAGGGCGCCGTCCAGCGGATCTGCGACGACCTGCTGGACGCGATGACGCCGGCCGGTACGACCGAGGCGGACCTGGTGGCGTCGTACGCGCTGCCGCTGCCCACCCTCGCCATCTGCGAACTGCTCGGCGTGCCCTACGAGGACCACGGCTTCTTCCGCGCGAAGTCCAACGCCCTCACCAGCGTCGCCGGCGATCCGGCCGAGGCGATGAACGCCCGCACGGCGCTCTACGGCTATCTGCGCGCCCTGATCGAACGGCGGGCGCAGGACCCCGCCGACGACCTGATCTCCCGGCTGGCCACGGAGCGCGTGGCGACCGGCGAGGCCACGCTCGACGAGGCCACCGGCATGGTCTGTCTGCTTCTGCTGGCCGGGCACGAGACCACGGCGAACATGTTCCCGCTCGCCGTGATCGCCCTGCTGCACAACCCGGCCCAACTGGACGCGCTGCGCGCCGACGAGTCCCTGTGGCCCGGGGCGGTGGAGGAACTCCTGCGCCATCTGACCGTCATCCACTCCGGGATCCGACGGATCGCCACGCGGGACGTGGAGCTGTCCGGGGTCCGCATCCGGGCGGGGGACGGCGTGGTGGTGGCGTTGCAGTCCGCCAACCGCGACCCGGCGCGGTACACCGGCCCCGACGACCTCGACGTGCACCGCGACGCGTCCGGCCACCTGGCCTTCGGGCACGGGCTGCACCAGTGCCTCGGCCAGTCCCTGGCCCGCACCGAACTCCGCCTGGGCCTGGCCACCCTGTTCCGCAGGCTCCCGATGCTGCACCTGACGGCCCCGCCCGACTCGCTCGACCTGTCCACCAGCACGGTCCACGGGGTGCGCTCGCTGCCGGTCGCCTGGCGGTGATCCTGCGGTGGCGGTACCGCCCTGCTATAGAGGCAGTCATGACCACCATCAGGCTCGTGCAGGGCGACATCACACGCGAGACGGCCGACGCGATCGTCAACGCCGCGAACTCCTCCCTCCTCGGCGGGGGAGGAGTCGACGGCGCCATCCACCGCCGCGGTGGCCCCGCGATCCTCGACGCCTGCCGGGATCTGCGCGCCTCGCGGTACGGCAAGGGCCTGCCCACGGGGCAGGCGGTCGCCACGACCGCGGGGAACCTGGACGCCGGCTGGGTGATCCACACGGTCGGCCCGGTCTGGTCGGCCTCCGAGGACCGCTCGGCGCTGCTCGCCTCCTGCTACCGGGAGTCCCTGCGCGTGGCGGACGAACTGGGCGCCCGCACGGTCGCGTTCCCGGCGATCTCCACCGGCGTGTACCGGTGGCCGATGGAGGACGCGGCGCGGATCGCGACGGAGACCGTGCGGGACACACCGACCTCCGTGGAGGAGGTACGGTTCGTCCTCTTCGACGACCGGGCCTACGAGGCGTTCGCCCAGCAGGGCTGACGCCCCCGGGGGCGGCGTCCCGTCTACCGTTGGACCATGACGCCACCGCTGGACGTGCTGGTTGTGGGTGCCGGGCCCACCGGGCTCGCGCTCGCCGCTCAACTGCGTTCCTACGGAACCCGGTTCCGTGTCGTCGACCGGTCCCTCGACCGGGTACGGGAGTCCCGGGCGCTCGGCATCCAGCCCCGCACCCTGGAGGCGCTCGCCGGGTTCGGGGTCAGTGAGGAACTCGTGGCGCGGGGCAACCCCGCGATGGGGCTGCGGCTGCATCTGGGCCGGCGCACGGTGTCCGTGCCGCTCTTCGACATCGGGGCCACCGACACGCCGTACCCCTTCCTGCTGTTCCTCGCGCAGGCCGAGACGGAGAGTGTGCTCGGAGCGCATCTGGCCGCGCGGGAGGTGACGATCGAGCGGGGCACCGAGGTCGTCGCACTGGAGCGGCAGGGGCCGCACGTCGTCGTACGGCTGCGCGGCCGGGACGGGGCCGAGGAGACCGTGACGGCCCGCTACGTCGTCGGCTGCGACGGTGCCCACAGCACCGTGCGCGCACAGGCCGGCATCGGGTTCGAGGGGTACTCCTATCCGCAGACCTACCTGCTCGCCGACCTGGAGGTGGACGGGCTGGAACCGGGGGCCGTGCACTCGTACATGACCGGGCGCGGGATGCTGTTCTTCTTCCCGCTCGGCTCGCCCGCCCCCTGGCGCATGCTCGCGATGCGCCCGTCCGACGCCCCCGACACCAAGGTGACCCTGCCGCTGCTGCAAGGGATCGCGGAACGGTACGGCGCGCGGGGGCTGGTCCTGCGGGACCCGGTCTGGATGACCGACTTCCGCCTCCACAACCGCGGCGCCGCCCGGTACCGCTCCGGCCCGTTCTTCCTGGCCGGCGACGCCGCCCACATCCACAGCCCGGCCGGCGCCCAGGGCATGAACACCGGCATCCAGGACGCCCTCAACCTGGGCTGGAAGCTCGCCCTGGTGTGCCGGGGCGCCGCACGGGAGGAACTGCTGGACACCTACGACGCCGAGCGGGCCCCGGTCGGCCGTGACGTCCGCCGGTTCACCGACCGTGCCTTCGTCATCGGCACCAGCCCCCACCCCGTCCTGCGCTTCGCCCGCGCCCGGCTCGTGCCCCGCCTCGCCCCGCTGGCCGGGCACGCGACGGCACCCCGCCGCCGGGTCTTCCGTACCGTCTCCGAACTCGGCATCCATTACCGCCGCAGCCCCGCCTCGACCACGGGCCCGCGCCCGCCCCGCCGCGGGCCACGCGCCGGGGACCGGCTGCCCGACCTGCCCCGCGGGCTCCAGGCCCAGGTCGCCGCCCCCGGCTGGCATCTGCTCCTGTCGGGCCCGCCCCACCTCTGGCCGGACGAGCGGCTCGCCCCGGTCCTGGCCGGCCGGGCCGGCCTCGTCACCGTGCACCGCCTCGGCGACCGGAGCCCCTGGCCGGGCGTCGCCCAGGCGCTCGTACGGCCCGACGGCCACCTCGGCTACGTCGCGCGCGGCACCGAGCCGGACGGGCTGCGCGCCTACGTCGGCCGCTGGCTGCCGGCCGGGCCCGCGTGACCGGCGCGATGAACGGTCGCGGGGCTTGATCCGTACCACCTCTCGTGCAGTCACAGCGTGGAAGCAGAGAAGGCAAGGGCGGCAGCGGAAGCACCGGCCGTCTCACGGCGGCCGGGATCCTGGTCCTCCTGCTCACGGCCACCGGGTGCGGCGGCGGTGAGGACGAGGGGGCCTCCGCGAAGAGCGGTCCGTCGAACGTCGCCGCCACCGTGGCCGGCGTCGTGGCACCGGCGAAGGTCGAGGTGATCGCCGACCTGACCGGCTGCGAGGTCAAGATCCGGACCGACGCGGACGAACTGCGCGAGGGGGTCTGCCACACGAAGCGCGGCGACTACCTCATCACGACGTTCCCCGAGGAGAAGTACAAGCTCACCTGGCTGGACTCGGCCGCGGTCTACGGCGGCAAGTACCTCGTCGGAACCCGCTGGGTGGTCAGCGCCAAACCGAAGCTGCTGGAACAGCTCCGCCCTCAACTGGGCGGAAAGATCCAGGAGTTGCGGGGCGTGGGCCCGGCGCCGGGGCCGAACGCCTCCTGACGCGCGGGGCTCGCGCGCCCCGGCTCACCCGGTCGCGTCGCTGATGCCCAGCCGCAGGTGCTCCACGTGGTACACGGCCTGGTCGAGCAGTTCGGCGACATGGTGGTCGTGCAGCGCGTACACCACCGACCGGCCGCGCCGCTCGCCCACCACCAGGCCCAGATTGCGCAGCAGCCGCAACTGGTGCGAGCACGCGGACTGCTCCATGCCCACCTCGGCCGCCAACTCCGTGGCCGGCAGCGGCCCCTCGCGCAGGCGCGCCAGGATCAGCAGCCGGGAGGGGGTGGAAAGAGCCTGGAGGGTGGTGGCCACCTTGGCCACGTTGGCCGCGTCCAGACGCACGCGCTCGGGGACGTCCTGCGCGGCGGTGACGGCTCCATGACCCATGCGGGGTATCTTACCCGCCGCACCTGAACGCATGAATGATCATTCATGGTTTGAGATGCGGCCCCGCGGAGGTGACACGGCGGCTCCCAGCGCAGGCCACGTCGATGTCGGATTCTCGCCAGCCCAGGGTGCTGCCGTGGTCGATGCTGGACGTATGCAGAAGGGGATGCACATCGACACGGAGCGCTGTGTGCGCGCCGTTCAGTCCAGGGACGCCCGCTTCGACGGATGGTTCTTCACCGCGGTCGTCACGACCGGGATCTACTGCCGGCCCAGCTGCCCGGCGGTCCCGCCCAAGCCCGAGAACATGCGGTTCCTCCCGAGCGCTGCCGCCTGCCAGCAAGCCGGATTCCGGGCCTGCAAGCGCTGCCGCCCCGACACCAGCCCCGGCTCCCCGGAGTGGAACCAGCGCGCCGACCTCGTGGCCCGCGCGATGCGGCTCATCGCCGACGGCGTCGTGGACCGAGAGGGCGTACCCGGCCTCGCCGCCCGGCTCGGCTACAGCACCCGGCAGGTCGAACGCCAGCTCCTCGCCGAGCTGGGCGCCGGCCCGCTCGCCCTGGCCCGCGCCCAGCGCGCCCAGGCGGCCCGCCTCCTCATCGAGACGACGCCGCTGCCCATGGCGGACGTCGCCTTCGCCGCCGGGTTCGCCTCCATCCGCACCTTCAACGACACCGTCCGCGAGGTCTTCGCCCTCGCACCCAGTGACCTGCGGGCCCGCGCGCCCCGCGGCAACCCCGGCAGCACCACCGGCGCCCTGACCCTGCGCCTGCCGTTCCGCGCCCCCCTCAACCCCGACAACCTCTTCGGGCACCTCGCGGCGACCGCCGTACCCGGCGTCGAGGAGTGGCGGGACGGCGCCTACCGGCGCACGCTGCGGCTGCCGTACGGTCACGGCATCGTGGCCCTGACCCCGCAGCCCGACCACATCGCCTGCCGGCTCACCCTCGGCGACCTGCGCGATCTGACCGTGGCGATCAGCCGGTGCCGCCGGATGCTCGACCTGGACGCCGATCCGGTCGCGATCGACGACCGACTGCGCACCGACCCGCTGCTCGCGCCCCTGGTCGACAAGGCGCCCGGCCGCCGGGTGCCGCGCACGGCCGACGAGGCCGAGTTCGCCGTCCGGGCCGTGCTCGGCCAGCAGGTCTCCACCGCGGCCGCCCGCACCCACGCGGCGCGTCTGGTCACCGCCCACGGCGAGCCGGTCGACGACCCCGAGGGCGGCCTCACCCACCTCTTCCCGGCACCCGAGGCGCTCGCCTCGGTGGACCCGGAGACCCTGGCGATGCCCCGCACCCGCCGCACGACGTTCACCACCCTGGTACGTCAACTCACCGACGGCGACGTGCGCCTGGGCCCCGACAGCGACTGGCCGGCGACCCGGGCCCGCCTGCTGGACCTCCCAGGCTTCGGCCCCTGGACGGTCGACGTCATCGCGATGTGCGCCCTCGGCGACCCCGACGCCTTCCTCCCCACCGACCTCGGCATCCGCCGAGCCGCCCAGGAGCTCGGCCTGCCGTCCACCCCCGCGGCCCTCACGGCCCGCGCGGCGGCCTGGCGGCCCTGGCGGGCGTACGCCGTCCAGTACCTGTGGGCGACGGACAGCCACCCGATCAACTTCCTCCCCGTATAAGGAAAAAGCAGTGAAACAGCACACCGTCATCGACAGCCCCTACGGCCCGCTCACCCTCGTCGCCGACGACGGAGTCCTGTGCGGCCTCTACATGACCGACCAGCGTCACCGCCCGGCCGAGGAGACCTTCGGCCCTCGCGACGAGACACCCTTCGCGGAGGCCGAGGACCAGCTGAAGGCCTATTTCGCAGGCGAGTTGAAGGAGTTCACCCTCGAACTGCGCATGCCCGGCACGCCGTTCCAGCGCAGCGTCTGGGAACAGCTGAAGAGGATCCCGTACGGCGAGACCCGCTCCTACGGCCAACTCGCCGACGCCCTCGGCAACTCCGGCGCCTCCCGTGCGGTCGGCCTGGCCAACGGCAAGAACCCGATCGGCATCATCGTCCCCTGCCACCGCGTCGTCGGCGCGAACGGCAGTCTCACCGGCTACGGCGGCGGCCTGGCCCGAAAACAGCGCCTGCTGGACTTCGAGAGCGCGGCGGCGCTGTTCTGAGCGCGGCGCCTCAGCCGGCCCGCTCCGCCGCACCGCGCTCCACGCAGAACTCGTTGCCCTCCGGGTCGGCGAGGACCGCCCAGCCCGTGCCGTCCGGGTTGCGGCGGTCGTCGACCAGCGTGGCACCGAGGGCCAGGACCCGCTCGACCTCCTCGTCCCGGGTGCGGTCCTTGGGCTGCAGGTCCAGGTGCACGCGGTTCTTGACGGTCTTGGGCTCGGGGACGGTCACGAACAGCAGGCCCGCGCCCTCGATCAGGACGTCCTCGTCTCCGGGCTTGTCGTCCTCGTGCACGGGCAGACCGAGCACCTGCGACCAGAAGCCGGCGAGCCCGTAGGCGTCGGCGCAGTCGATCGTCGTACGGCGGATGTCGGAAGTCGTGATCGCGATTCTGGTCCACCGCCGGCGGCCCGCGCACCGGGTCGCCGTGACCTGTATGGCGCACCTCGCCCCGCCTCCCGGGTGACCCCGGTGGCGGGAGTGCCGCGACCGCTGGTGTCTGTACGGAGGGGGAGCAGGCAGAGAGCGGGAGACCATGGAGCCAGAGCGCCGGCACCTCGCGACACCCTGGGCGGCCGGCCTGGCCGGGGTGGTCTTCGCGGTCCTGATGGCCGTGGCGATCGTCCTGGTGCGCGTCGCCTTGCCCCAGGGCGCCGAAGGCAGCGAGGTGAGCATCGACGCCGGACAGCGCAACGCCGTGCGGACGGCCCTCGAACTGCTCCCGTTCGCCGGGATCGCGTTCCTGTGGTTCATGGGCGCCCTGCGCGAGCAGGCCGGCCGGGCCGAGGACCGGTTCGTCTCCACCGTGTTCCTGGGCAGCGGCCTGCTCTTCGTGGCCACCCTGTTCGGCGCCGCCGCGGCGGCCGGAACCGTCCTCGCCGACACACAGCAGGCCTCGCCCTTCGGCCGCGACTACGCCTACGCCCTGCTCACCACGTACGCCATGCGGATGGCGGCGGTGTTCGTCATCACCACCTCCACCATCGGCCGCCGGCTCGGCGTCCTGCCGCGCCCGCTCGTCGCCCTCGGCTACCTCGGCGGCCTGACGCTGCTCGTGGTGGGCTCCGACGTGCCCTGGTCCGAACTCGTCTTCCCGGGCTGGGCGCTGCTGCTCAGCCTCAACATCCTGTGGGAGCGCCGGCGCCGCACGGGGCCACGGCCGGCCGCCCCGAGCTGATCCGCCCCGCTCACCCGATCGGTCCGCTCTTCGTCGCCGCATCCCGTCCGGGCGCCGAGAGTGGTCGCAGGAGGGTTGAACGGGCCCTTGGAGAGGACCGATCCCGTGGTCAGGATTGCCGTCGATCTGAATCGGTGCCAGGGGTACGCGCAGTGCGCGTTCCTCGCCCCGGACGTCTTCGCCATGCACGGCGAGGAGGCCCTGCTGTACGCCCCGGAGGCCGGCGAGGAACAGCGCGAGCAACTGGCCCGGGCCGTCGCGGCCTGCCCCGTCCAGGCGATCCTCGTCGACGCCGTGGACGTACCGGCCGAGGCGGTGACCGGTGCGCGGTGACGGCTCCCTGGAACGGCTCAGGCGCCAGGGCCGCATCGTCGTGGTGGGCGCGTCCCTGGCCGGCCTGCGCGCCGCCGAAGCCCTGCGGGACGAGGGCTTCGCCGGGTCGCTGACCGTGATCGGCGACGAACCCCACGAACCGTACGACCGGCCCCCGCTGTCCAAGCAGGTGCTGCTCGGCAGGGCCGCGGCCGGGCGCACCGCCCTGCCCAGGCTCCGGGCCGTGGAGGCGACCTGGCGGCTCGGCGTCGCGGCGAGCGGCCTGGACATGGCCGCCGGTCTGGTGCGACTGGCCGACGGCGACGAGGTGCCCTACGACCGGCTGCTGATCGCCACGGGCGTGCGGGCGCGCCCGTGGCCGCAGGAGGCCGAGGCCGAACTCGACGGCGTCTTCGTGCTGCGGACGAGCGACGACAGCGCGGCACTCGCGCGCCGGCTCGACGCGGGACCCGAGCGGGTCCTCGTCATCGGGGCCGGGTTCACCGGCTCGGAGATCGCCTCCGCCTGCCGTGAACGGGGCCTTGCCGTCACCGTCGCCGAACGCGGCGCGGCGCCCCTGGTCGGCGCCCTCGGCGGCGTGGTCGGGGCGGTCGCCGCCGGCATGCAGCGCGACAAGGGCGTGGACCTGCGGTGCGGGGTCATGGTGACCGCCCTGGAGGGTGACGCCTCGGGTCGGGTGCGTGCCGCGCGACTGTCCGACGGCGCCACCGTGGAGACCGACGTGGTGGTCGTCTCGCTCGGCGCCACCCGCAACACCGAGTGGCTCGCCGGGTCCGGACTCGGCGCAGGACCCCGCGGCATCGCCTGCGACGCCGGCTGCCGCGCTTTCGACATCCGCGGGATCGTCACCGACGACATCTACGCGGCCGGTGACGTCGCCCGCTGCCCGCACCCCCTGTTCGGCTACCAGTTCCTGTCCCTGGAGCACTGGGGCAACGCCGTCGCCCAGGCCCGGATCGCGGCGCACAACATGCTCAGCGACAGCACCGAACGCGTGCCCCACATGGAGGTGCCGTCCTTCTGGTCCGCGCAGTTCGGCGTCAACGTCAAGTCGGTCGGAGTGCCGTCGATGGGGGCGGAATTCCTCGTCACGCAGGGCTCCCTCGAAAGCCGCCGGTTCGTCGGCGTCTACGGCTACCAGGGTCGCGTCATCGGCGCCGTCTCGTTCGACCACGGTCGCTGGCTGCCCTTCTACCAGGAGCTGATCGAGACCACCGCGCCGTTCCCGCCGCCGTTCGCCACGGTCGACCGGCGCCCCGGCGGACAGCGCCCCGTCGACGCCGACTTCCCCGACCCCTCGGTCCCCACCCACGGCCCCACCGTGACCCTCAGCGGCTACTCGCCGGCCGACCGCCGGACGACATTCGCCCCCGCGCACTGACAGCACGGCCCCGAGGACCCGCCATGACACAGAGCCTGCTGCACCAGATCCTGGACTACGCCAACCGGGCCGACCCGTACCCGCTGTACGAAGAGCTGCGCAGGACGCCGGTCCACCACGAGGGCGGCGACGGGCCGTACGTGATCAGCACCTACTACGAGATCCGCAGCCTGCTGCACGACCCCCGGATCAGCTCCGACGCCCGCAACCTGGCCTCGCACGCCGACGACCCGCTGCCCGAGGCGCCCCAGGGCGAGGGCGCCCTGCCACCGGGCTTCCTGAAGCTCGATCCGCCGGAGCACGACCGGCTGCGCCGCATGACGAACCGCCCCTTCGGCCCGCCGCACTCGCCCCGCCGCGTCGACGGCATGCGCCCCGAGCTCCACGACATCGTCACCGGCCTCATCGACGGCATCGCCGACCCGGGCCGGATCGACCTGGTGGAACAGTTCTCCTACCCGTTCCCGGTGACCGTGATCTGCCGGCTGCTCGGGGTGCCGCGCGAGGACGAGGCGCGCTTCCACGTCTGGGCGGACACCCTCGCCGCGAGCCTGGACCCCGACCCGGACGCCGAACCCGCCGAGCGGGGCAAGGGCGCGCACGACGCCCGGATGCAGCTGGGCATGTATCTGGCCGGCCTGATCGAGGAGCGCCGCAGGAACCCCGGCGACGACATGCTCTCCCAACTGGCCACGGCCGAGGGCGAGGACGGCCCGATGACCACGATGGAGCTGCTCAGCACCGCGGCCCTGCTGCTGATCGCCGGGCACGAGACCACGGTCAACCTCATCACCAACGGCATGCTCACCCTGCTGCGCCACCCCGACGTCCTTGAGCGGCTGCGCAACCGACCGCGGCTGGTAGTGCCCCTCGTCGAGGAACTGCTGCGCTTCGAACCGCCGGTGCAACTGGTGCCGCAGCGCACCACCCTGGCCGACATCGAGGTCCGCGGCGTGACCATCCCCAAGGGCGCCACCCTGTGGCTGGTCCTGGCGTCCGGCAACCGCGACCCGAAGCGCTTCACCGACCCCGACCGCTTCGACCCGGACCGCCCGGACATCCAGCACCTCGGCCTGGGCAGCGGCATCCACAGCTGCTTCGGCGCACCGCTCGCCCGCCTGGAGACCCAGCTCGCCCTGTCGGAGCTGGCCCGAAGGCTGGAGAACCCCCGGCTGCTCCAGGACCCGCCGCCCTACCGGCGGAACGCCGTGCTGCGCGGCCCGCGCCACCTGCACATCGCCTGCGACGGCATCCGTCCCTAGCCTGCCGCCGGTCAGTCCACCCGGCCGCTCTTCACGCCGAGCCCTCGCAGCAGCTCCGGCAGCACGGTGCCGATCGGCTCGCGGATCACCTCGTCGGCGCGGTCGTCGTACGGTGTCTGCTCGGCGTTGACGATGACGAGCCGGGCGCCGTGGTCGGCGGCGACGCCCGCGAGGCCCGCCGCAGGCTGCACCTGCAGGCTGCTGCCGACGGCGATGAACAGCTGGCAGGCCTTGGTGATCGCGACGGCCTGGCCGAGGACGGAGGGGTCCAGCCGCTCGCCGAACATGACCGTCGCCGACTTCAGGATCCCGCCGCACTCCAGGCAGGGCGGATCCGCCTCGCCGGCCTCGACCCGGGCCAGGGTGTCCTGCATCGACCCGCGCGCATGGCACTTCGTGCACACCACGCTCCGTGCGCTGCCGTGCAGTTCGAGGACCTTGCGGGCGGGCATTCCGGCGAGCTGGTGCAGCCCGTCGACGTTCTGCGTGATCACCCGCACCGGCACCCCGGACCGCTCCAGCTCGGCCACCGCCCGGTGCGCGGCGTTCGGCTCCGCCTTGAGCGTGCGGTTCTTGCGCCGCATCTGCCATGAACGGCGCCGGATCTCCGGATCGCCCATGTAGTACTCGTACGTCACGAGTTTCTCGGCCTCCGGGTCCCGGCGCCACAGTCCGTTCGGCCCGCGGTAGTCGGGGATCCCGGAGTCCGTGCTGATACCGGCGCCGCTGAGGAGGGCGACGAGGGGCGGCTTGGTCATGCCCCGAGGGTAGGACGGGGCGATGACGGCGGCGAACGGATTTCCGAGCGGCCGCGAACGCTCTTCCACGGCTTCCCCGGCACTCCTCGCCGCCGTCCGGCTCCGCCCGGCCCGTCTCACACGGCGCCGGAGTTCACCCGGTGCCCGTTCTCCAGCTCCACCGGCCCGCCGCCGTCCGCCAGGACGTCCAGGGCGGCCAGGACGCGTCGGCCCAGTGCGCCCGGCAGATGCGCCGTGAGCTCCTCGCGCGCGATCAGTCGCCAGGACAGCAGCTCCTCCTCCTGCAACCGGATCGCCTTGAGGTCGTCCTCGCCGAGGACCCCGCCGTCGTACAGATAGGCCACCAGCGGCGGCCGCCCCGTCCCGTGCACCCAGTCCACCGCGAGCAGCGCGCCCAACTGCCGGTCCAGACCGATCTCCTCGGCCGTCTCCCGGCGCGCGCCCTGCCGGGGTGTCTCGCCGTCGTCGGACTCGACCGTGCCGCCCGGGAGCGCCCAGCCCTCACGGTAGTTGGGCTCCACGAGCAGCACCCGGCCCTGCGCGTCCCGGAACAGGGCGGCGGCACCGGCCAGAACGCGGGGGAGACCCGCGATGTACGTGGCGAAGTCTTGCGTGGTGGTCATGGGGGAAGCGTAACCAGCCCGCGCGACCACACCCTC
Organism: Streptomyces sp. bgisy027; assembly: GCF_057710365.1. Classification (NCBI taxonomy): domain Bacteria; kingdom Bacillati; phylum Actinomycetota; class Actinomycetes; order Kitasatosporales; family Streptomycetaceae; genus Streptomyces; species Streptomyces sp. bgisy027. Next base: position 155,725 of record NZ_JBYIVZ010000006.1, on the reverse strand, counting down.
GGCCCAGAGCCGCACCCCGCGGAGCGGACCGCGGGTCGTGGAGAGGACCCGGCGCCCTTGCCTTGAGAGGACCCGGCGCCCCCGCCTGAAGAGAACCCGGGCCCTTCCCGTCCCGCCGCCCTATTGCTCCTCCGCCTCCGCCAGCCGCACCGTACGCTCCGCCAGCTCGCTGATCCGTGCCCCGTCGAACCCGAACACCGCACTGCGTACCGTGTCCTCCAGCGGCTCGGTCCACTGCCCCGGGATGGCCTGCGCCCCGGTCAGTACGCCGGCCACCGAACCGGCGGTCGCCCCGTTGGAGTCGGTGTCCAGGCCGCCACGGACGGTGAGGGTGATGCTGCGGGTGAAGTCGCCGTCGCCGTACAGCAGCCCGGCGGTGAGCACGGCCGCGTTCGGGACGGTGTGGATCCAGCCGAGCCCGGCGGTCTCCTCGGCGACCGTGGTGAGTGTGTCCTCCCAGGCCATCCGGGTGTCGTGGAGCGAGACGACCCGGCGCACGGTGCGCGCGAGGCGGCTGCTCGCCGGGATGACCGCGAGCGCCTCGTCCACGGCGTGCCGGACGGTGGGCGCGGTGAACGCGGCCGAGATCAGCGCCGCCGCAAACATCGCCCCGTACACGCCGTTGCCGGTGTGCGACAGCACCGCGTCCCGGCGGGCCAGCGAGGCCGCGCGCCGCGGTGCGCCGGGGCAGGTCCAGCCGTAGATGTCGGCGCGGATGAGAGCGCCGATCCACTCCTGGTAGGGGTTGTCGTACGTCGCGGTCAGCGGCGGCTTCAGCCCGTTCGCGAGATTGCGGTACGCGGCCCGTTCCGCCGTGAAGGTCTGCAGGTACGGCAGCCGCAGCAGCCACAGGTCCCCGACCTGCTCGGTGCTGAAGCCGAAGCCGTGGGTCTCCAGCAGGTCGAGGCCGAGGATCGCGTAGTCGACGTCGTCGTCCCGGCAGCTGCCGTGGATACGGCCGCGTACGCACTGGCGCCACTCCGGGCGCAGCTCGAAGCCGGCGGCCTCGCTGGGCGGCTCGGGGAGATAGTCGGTCAGCGGCAGGGCGGCGGCCTGCCGCAGATACTGATCGATACGGTCCCGCGTCCACAGGTCGCCCTGCTCGACCGGTTTGCCGAGCATGTTGCCCGCGATCCGGCCCAGCCAGCCCCCGAGGACGCGGTCGGCGAGCTCTGGCTCAGTGCCCACAGGGGTCATAGGACCGGTTTACCCAATTCCGGGCGTGTCCGCTCGGGGTCCGGCCGGTCCGCACAGCGGGTTCGCAGGGCGTTCTCAGGCTCCGGGCAGGGCATGACGGCATGGGCCTCCTCCGGTTAAGGTCGCAGCGGCGCGACTGGCCTTGACGTGCGCGAGGCCCGGAGAGCAAGGGGAAAACAGGTGACACAGCGCGTGCTCATCGCCGCGGACAAGTTCAAGGGGTCGCTGACGGCCGTGCAGGTCGCCGAGCGAGTGACCGCCGGTCTGCGCCGGATCGTGCCGGACGTCCGGGTCGAGGCCATGCCCGTGGCCGACGGCGGCGACGGCACCGTGGACGCGGCGGTCGCTGCCGGTTTCGAGCGGCGGGAGGTCCGGGTCGCCGGGCCCCTCGGGGACGAGGTGAGCGCGGCGTTCGCGCTGCGCGGCGACACGGCGGTAGTGGAGATGGCCGAGGCGAGCGGCCTGCAGCGGCTGCCCGCGGGCGTCTTCGCACCGCTCACGGCGTCCACCTACGGCTCCGGGGAGCTGCTGCGGGCCGCCCTGGACGCCGGTGCCCGCACGATCGTGTTCGGCGTGGGCGGCAGCGCCACGACGGACGGCGGGGCGGGCATGCTGACCGCGCTCGGCGCCCGCTTCCTGGACGCGGACGGCGAGCCGGTGACACCGGGCGGCGGCGGCCTCGGTGACCTGGCCACGGCCGACCTCTCGGGCCTCGACCCGAGGCTGGCCTCCGTGGACCTGGTGCTCGCCAGCGACGTCGACAATCCGCTGACCGGGCCGAAGGGCGCGCCCGCGGTCTACGGCCCGCAGAAGGGCGCCTCGCCGGACGACGTGGCGACGCTGGACGCCGCGCTCGCGCACTTCGCGAAGGTGCTGGAGGAGCCGACCGGCCCCCGGGCGGCCGAGCACGCGGCCGCACCCGGCGCCGGGGCGGCAGGCGGCATCGGTTACGGCGCCCTTCTCCTCGGCGCCCGGTTCCGCCCCGGCATCGAGGTCATGCTCGACGTCCTCGGTTTCGCGCCCGCGCTGGAGCGGGCGACGCTCGTGATCACCGGTGAGGGCTCCCTCGACGAGCAGACCCTGCACGGGAAGGCCCCCGCGGGTGTCGCGGCGGCGGCCCGCGCGGAGGGCAAGGAGGTCGTCGCGGTCTGCGGCCGTCTGGCGCTGGCGCCGGAGGCGCTGGGGCGGGCGGGTATCCGTCGGGCGTACCCGCTGACGGAGGTCGAGCCGGACGTGGCGCAGTGCATCGCGGATGCCGGGCCCATTCTGGAGCGGGTGGCGGAGCGGATCGCCGAGGACTTCCTGGCCTGAGCCCGGACTTTTCCTCGCCCCCCGCCGCCCCTGCCTCAAACGCCGGAGGGGCTGCATTCTCACGCCGGTCGGCATCATCCGGCCCGTCCGGCGTTCCGTCCGGCGTTTGAGGACGAGGCCCCTTCAGGGCCGAAGCGGGGGTCCGGGGGCGGCACAGCCCTCGGGGACGGGACGGGGATGGGCGGCGGGGGCGACAAAGCGAAGGGCCCCGAACCAGCCCGGTCCGGGGCCCCACCCAGCGGAGCGCTACGGCAGCTGCGCAGCCCGCGCCTCACGCCGGTTGTCACGGAAGTTGTTCACCCGGCGAGCCGTGGCGAACAGCGGGATCACCGCACCCATCACAAGCTGCAACGCGCACCCGGTCTGCAGCAGCAGCTGACCGCTCGGGGCGTCGAAGGCCCAGGCGGCGAGCAGACCCATGCTGACCACGATCCAGGCGAGCATCGCCACCGCGAGGCGCCCGCGCGGCTTCGGGTACTCGACGCGGCTCACCATCAGCCAGGCCGTACCGAGAATCGCCAGCAAAGTCGCCACGAAGGGCAGCTCCAGCAGGACGATCGACACCACCGTCAGCGCGCCGAACGGCGAGGGCATGCCCTGGAACATGCCGTTGGGCGGTGTCACGCACGAGAAGCGCGCCAGTCTCAGCACCACCGCCAGCAGAACCACGATCGCGCCGACCGCCGCCACCCGCTGGTGCGCGTCGTCGGCGACCATGCCGTAGACCAGGACGAAGTACGCGGGCGCCAGACCGAAGCTGATCAGGTCGCTCAGGTTGTCCAGCTCCGCGCCCATGGGCGACGACCGCAGCTTGCGCGCGACCAGGCCGTCGAACAGGTCGAAGACCGCCGCGCACAGCATCAGGATGACCGCCGTGGCCGCGCTGTGGCGGGCCATGCCGGTCTCCTGGTCCCCGGTGAGGTGCGGGATCAGGATGCCGGTGGTGGTGAAGTACACCGCCATGAAGCCGCACGTCGCGTTGCCGAGAGTGAGGGTGTCCGCTATCGACAGGCGAAGAGAGAGGGGCATCTCCTCTTCTTCGTCCACCTCGTCGGCCTCGGGCACCCAGCCCGGCTGGGTCTCAGGATCAATCACGGTCAATGCGAGTCACCCCAGCCACGGTCTTCTGCCCGACCTCGACCGCGACCTCCACGCCCTCGGGCAGGTAGATGTCGACTCGCGAGCCGAAGCGGATCAGACCGATCCGGTCGCCCTGCTCGACCTTCGTCCCCTGCGGGACGTACGGGACGATACGGCGGGCCACCGCGCCGGCGATCTGGATCATCTCGATGTCACCGAGCTCGGTGTCGAAATGCCAGACCACGCGCTCGTTGTTCTCGCTCTCCTTGTTGAACGCCGGAACGAACCCGCCGGGGATGTGCTCCACGGAGGTCACCGTGCCGGAGAGCGGCGCACGGTTGACGTGGACGTTCAGCGGGCTCATGAAGATCGCGACGCGGGTGCGGCCGTCCTTCCACGGCATGATGCTCTGCACCACACCGTCGGCGGGCGAGATGACCCGGCCCTGGGCGATCTCGCGCTCGGGGTCGCGGAAGAACCACAGCATGCCCGCCGCGAGAGCGGTGGCGGGCACGGCGACGGCCTTCGCGACGCCGGAACGGCGTGCGCGCAGCAGGCTGACGGCTGCGGTGGCGACGGTCGGGAGAAGCCACGGCGATGCTCCGCGCGCGAGGCGTACGCCGCCGACCTGGCTGTCGCGTGGTGCAGAGGTTTGGCTGTGGGGCATGGATGACCTTCGTAGCGGATGATGCCGCGCGGTAACAGGGGACGGCGGCTTTCCCGGGATGGTACCGGTCGTGGGCCACAACTGGGCAAGCCAGGAAGCCGAGTCGGCGGCCGAAGAGTGTTGACGGGGTGTGATCTTCTTCTCCAAGAAAACACCCCGTACCCGGACAATCAGCCCTGGAAGCGATACTCTTCGAGCAACCGGCGACCGATGATCATTTTTTGGATCTCGGCAGTTCCTTCACCGATCAGCAGCATCGGAGCCTCGCGGTAGAGGCGCTCGATCTCGTACTCCTTGGAGAAGCCGTAGCCGCCGTGGATCCGGAAGGCGTCCTCCACGACCTCCTTGCAGTACTCGGAGGCGAGGTACTTCGCCATCCCAGCCTCAAGGTCGTTTCGTTCCCCGGAGTCCTTTTTGCGTGCCGCGTTCACCATCATGGCATGCGCGGCCTCGACCTTGGTAGCCATCTCGGCCAGCTTGAACTGAATGGCCTGGTGCTGGGCGATCGCCTTGCCGAAGGTGTGTCGCTGCTGCGCGTACTGGACACCCAGCTCGAACGCACGCTGAGCGACGCCGCAGCCACGCGCCGCCACGTTGACACGGCCGACCTCGACGCCGTCCATCATCTGGTAGAAGCCGCGCCCGGTGACGCCGCCGAGCACCCGATTGGCCGGAATGCGCAGGCCGTCCATGATGAGCTCGGTCGTGTCGACGCCCTTGTAGCCCATCTTGTCGATCTTGCCGGGGATGGTGAGGCCGGGGCGGACCTCTCCGAAGCCGGGCTCCTTCTCGACCAGGAAGGTCGTCATCGACTTGTGGGGCGCCGTGCCCTCGGGGTGTCCTTCGTCACTTCGCACGAGAACGGCCACCAGGCTTGACGTGCCGCCGTTCGTCAGCCACATCTTCTGGCCGTTCAGGACGTACTCCTCGCCGTCCTTCACCGCCTTCGACGTGATCGCCGACACATCCGAGCCCAGGCCCGGCTCCGACATCGAGAAGGCACCGCGGATGTCGCCGGCCGCCATCCTCGGCAGGAAGTGGTCCTTCTGCTCCTGCGTGCCGTGCTGCTTGAGCATGTACGCCACGATGAAGTGGGTGTTGATGATGCCGGACACCGACATCCAGCCGCGGGCGATCTCCTCGACGCACAGGGCGTACGTCAGCAGGGACTCGCCCAGACCGCCGTACTCCTCGGGAATCATCAGGCCGAACAGGCCCAGTTCCTTGAGGCCGTCCACGATCTGCTGCGGGTACTCGTCGCGGTGCTCCAGCTCGGTCGCGACCGGGATGATCTCCTTGTCCACGAAGTCGCGGACGGTGGACAGGATCTCCTGCTGGATGTCGGTCAGACCGGCGGTCTGGGCGAGTCGCGCCATGACTTACTTCTCCTGCTCTCGCTTTGAAATGTCCAGCAGTTCGGGACGGCCGGGCTGCTCGCCGCCGCGCTCCTTGATGTACGTCTCGGTCGGCACCATCACCTTGCGGCGGAACACGCAGACCAGCGTGCCGTCCTGCTTGTAGCCCTTGGTCTCGACATAGACGATGCCGCGGTCGTTCTTCGACTTCGACGGCCACTTGTCGAGCACGGTCGTCTGGCCGTAGATCGTGTCGCCGTGGAAGGTCGGCGCCACGTGCTTGAGCGACTCGATCTCCAGGTTGGCGATGGCCTTGCCGGAGATGTCCGGCACGCTCATGCCCAGCAGCAGCGAGTAGATGTAGTTCCCGACGACGACGTTCTTGCCGAAGTCCGTCGTCTTCTCCGCATAGTTCGTGTCCATGTGGAGGGGGTGGTGGTTCATCGTGAGGAGGCAGAACAGGTGGTCGTCGTACTCCGTGACCGTCTTGCCCGGCCAGTGCTTGTACGTCGCCCCGACCTCGAACTCCTCGTAGGTGCGTCCGAACTGCATCGCGCTCAGGCCTCCGGGATCTCGAACTTCGACGTGCGCTGCATGCCGGCGGCCCGGCCCTTGCCGGAGATGACCAGCGCCATCTTGCGGCTTGCCTCGTCGATCATCTCGTCGCCGAGCATCGCCGAGCCCTTCTTGCCGCCCGCCTCGGACGTGTAGTAGTCGTACGCGTCCAGGATCAGCTCGGCGTGGTCGTAGTCCTCCTGCGACGGCGAGAAGATCTCGTTGGACGCCTCGACCTGGCCCGGGTGCAGCACCCACTTGCCGTCGAAGCCGAGCGCGGCGGCGCGCCGGGCGACCTCGCGGTAGCCGTCGATGTTGCGGATCTGGAGGTAGGGGCCGTCGATCGCCTGGAGGTTGTTGGCACGGGCGGCCATCAGGATCTTCATCAGGATGTAGTGGTAGGCGTCCGCCGGGTAGCCGGGCGGCTGCTCGCCCACGACCAGCGACTTCATGTTGATGGACGCCATGAAGTCGGCCGGGCCGAAGATGATGGTCTCGACGCGCTGGGACGCCGTCGCGATCTCGTTGACGTTGTTCAGGCCCTGGGCGTTCTCGATCTGCGCCTCGATGCCGATCTTGCCGACCTCGAAGCCCATCGTCTTCTCGATCTGCGTCAGCAGCAGGTCCAGGGCGACGATCTGCTCGGCGGTCTGCACCTTCGGCAGCATGATGCAGTCGAGGTTCTGGCCGGCGCCCTCGACGACCGTGACGACGTCGCGGTACGTCCACTCGGTCGTCCAGTCGTTGACGCGCACGACCCTCGTCTTGCCGGTCCAGTCGCCCTCGTTGAGGAACTTGACGATGGTGTGCCGGGCCTCGGGCTTGGCGAGCGGGGCGCACGCGTCCTCGAGGTCGAGGAAGACCTGGTCAGCCGGCAGACCCTGGGCCTTCTCGAGGAAGCGGGGGTTCGAGCCCGGTACGGCCAGGCAGGAGCGCCGCGGGCGAAGGCGGTCGAAAGGGTGCGTGGCGGAGCCGCTCGTTGCAAGGGTGGTGGCGGGAGACGGGTGGGCGGTCGTCATGCGGGGACCTCCAGGGGGTCGAGCTTGTTCGCTTTCCGGATCTCGTCGGCGATGCGGCCGATGATTCCGGTGATGTCGAAGTCCTTCGGGGTGAAGACGGCGGCCACTCCGGCGGCCCGGAGCTGGTCGGCGTCACCATTCGGGATGATGCCACCGGCGATCACGGGTATATCTGTGGCACCGGCCACACGGAGCCGCTCCAGCACGTCCGGGACCAGCTGGGCGTGCGAACCCGACAGGATCGACAGGCCGACCGCGTGCACGTCCTCGGCGAGGGCCGCGTCCACGATCTGTTCCGGCGTCAGCCGGATGCCCTGGTAGACCACCTCGAAGCCGGCGTCACGCGCCCGCACGGCGATCTGCTCGGCACCGTTGGAGTGCCCGTCCAGGCCCGGCTTGCCGACCAGGAAGCGCAGCTTGCCGACACCGAGGTCCTGCGCGGTCAGCTGGACCTTGCGGCGGACCAGGGACAGCGCGCTGCCCTCCTCGGCCGGGACGGCCACCGGAGCCGACGAGACACCCGTGGGCGCCCGGAACTCGCCGAACACCTCGCGCAGGGCCCCGGCCCACTCGCCGGTGGTGACACCGGCGCGGGCGCACTCCAGGGTGGCCTCCATGAGGTTGTCGGTGCCCTTGGCGGCCTCCTTCAGCCTGTCCAGCGCCTTGCACGGGCGCGGGTGGTTGAAGGGCGGCTGGTAGCGGGTGTCGCGCCAGTGCTCCAGGCCCGCGATGACCCTGGCCTCGACCGCCGGGTCGACCGTCTGGATCGCGGTGTCCAGGTCGGCGGTCAGCGGGTTGGGCTCGGTCGTCTCGAAGATGTTGACGCCGATGATCTTCTCCTGGCCGGACTCGATACGAGCGCGGCGTTCGGCGTGCGAGGAGACGAGCTGCGACTTGAGGTAGCCGGACTCGACGGCGGCCATCGCGCCGCCCATCTCCTGGATCCGCTCGATCTCGGCGAGCGACTCCTCGACGAGCTTCGCGACCTTCGCCTCGATGACGTGCGAGCCCTCGAAGATGTCCGCGTACTCCAGCAGGTCGCTCTCGTGCGCCAGGACCTGCTGGATGCGCAGCGACCACTGCTGGTCCCAGGGCCGGGGCAGACCCAGCGCCTCGTTCCAGGCGGGCAGCTGCACGGCACGCGCGCGTGCGTCCTTCGACAGCGTCACGGCCAGCATCTCCAGGACGATCCGCTGGACGTTGTTCTCCGGCTGTGCCTCGGTCAGACCGAGGGAGTTGACCTGGACGCCGTACCGGAAGCGGCGCTGCTTGGGGTTCTCGATGCCGTAGCGCTCGCGCGTGACCTGATCCCAGATCCGCCCGAACGCCCGCATCTTGCACATCTCCTCGATGAAGCGGACGCCCGCGTTCACGAAGAAGGAGATACGGGCCACGACGTCCCCGAACTTCTCGGCGGGGACCTGCCCTGAGTCGCGCACGGCATCGAGAACCGCTATCGCGGTGGACATCGCGTACGCGATCTCCTGGACCGGCGTGGCGCCCGCCTCCTGCAGGTGGTAGCTGCAGATGTTGATCGGGTTCCACTTCGGGATGTGGGAGACCGTGTACGCGATCATGTCCGTCGTCAGCCGGAGTGAGGGCCCCGGCGGGAAGACATGGGTCCCCCGCGACAGGTACTCCTTGACGATGTCGTTCTGGGTCGTGCCCTGGAGCTTGGTGATGTCCGCGCCCTGCTCCTCGGCGACGACCTGATAGAGCGCCAGCAGCCACATGGCGGTGGCGTTGATCGTCATCGAGGTGTTCATCTGCTCCAGGGGTATGTCCTGGAACAGTCGGCGCATGTCACCGAGATGGGCCACCGGCACGCCGACCCGGCCGACCTCGCCGCGGGCGAGGATGTGGTCGGAGTCGTAGCCGGTCTGGGTCGGCAGGTCGAACGCGACCGACAGACCTGTCTGGCCCTTGGCGAGGTTGCGCCGGTACAGCTCGTTGGACGCCTCGGCCGTGGAGTGACCGGCATAGGTCCGCATGAGCCACGGCCGGTCCTTCTCCCGCTTGCCTTCGGCGGGCTGACGCTCAGTCATCTATGACCTCGGGTGTCTCAGACGTTGCGGAAGCGGTTGATGGCGTCGATGTGCTGGGCGCGCATCTCCTCGTCGCGCACGCCGAGACCTTCCTCGGGGGCGAGGCACAGCACGCCGACCTTGCCCTGGTGGAGGTTGCGGTGCACGTCGAACGCGGCCTGGCCGGTCTCCTCCATGGAGTAGACCTTCGACAGGGTGGGGTGGATCCTGCCCTTCGCGATGAGCCGGTTGGCCTCCCAGGCCTCGCGGTAGTTGGCGAAGTGCGAACCGATGATCCGCTTCAGGGACATCCACAGGTAGCGGTTGTCGTACTCGTGCATGTAGCCCGAGGTCGAGGCGCAGGTGGTGATGGTGCCGCCCTTGCGGGTGACGAAGACGCTCGCGCCGAAGGTCTCGCGGCCGGGGTGCTCGAAGACGATGTCGATGTCCTCGCCGCCGGTGAGTTCGCGGATGCGCTTGCCGAAGCGCTTCCACTCCTTGGGGTCCTGGGTCTGCTCGTCCTTCCAGAACTTGTAGCCCTCGGCGTTGCGGTCGATGATCGCCTCGGCGCCCATCGCGCGGCAGATGTCCGCCTTCTGGTCGCTGGAGACGACGCAGATCGGGTTGGCGCCGCCGGCCAGCGCGAACTGCGTGGCGTACGAGCCGAGTCCGCCGCTCGCGCCCCAGATCAGGACGTTGTCGCCCTGCTTCATCCCGGCGCCGTTGCGGGAGACCAGCTGGCGGTAGGCGGTGGAGTTGACCAGACCGGGAGCGGCGGCCTCCTCCCAGCTGAGGTGGCCGGGCTTCGGCATCAGCTGGTTGGACTTGACGAGCGCGACCTCGGCGAGGCCGCCGAAGTTGGTCTCGAAGCCCCAGATGCGCTGCTCGGGGTCGAGCATCGTGTCGTTGTGGCCGTCCGAGGACTCCAGCTCGACGGACAGGCAGTGCGCGACGACCTCGTCACCGGGCTTCCAGGAGTTGACGCCCGGGCCGGTGCGCAGGACGACGCCCGCGAGGTCGGAGCCGATGATGTGGTACGGCAGGTCGTGGCGCTTGGCCAGGTCGCTGGTGCGGCCGTAGCGCTCGAGGAAGCCGAAGGTGGACAGCGGCTCGAAGATCGAGGTCCACACCGAGTTGTAGTTGACCGAGGAGGCCATGACGGCCACCAGGGCCTCGCCCGGGCCGAGCTCGGGCAGGGGGACCTCGTCGAGGTGGATCGACTTGCGCGGGTCCTTGTCACGGGTCTGAAGGCCCGCGAACATCTCCGTCTCGTCCTTGTGCACGGTGATCGCGCGGTACGACTCGGGGAGCGGGAGGGCGGCGAAGTCGGCCGGCGTCGAGTCCGGCGACTGGATCGCGTCCAGAATGGCCTGAGTGGTCACGGTGTTGCCTCCGGCGATGCGCACCCTGAGGGAGGGGTGCTGAGGGTTACGTCGGTGCTGCTGAGGGATTTCTGGTGGTTGCCGTCGGTTCGGCGGATCTTGCTGTTCGGCAGCGCTTTGTGGCGCGGGAGGTTGCCTGTGACGCAGGCGCCCGGGCGCGCAGGTCCCGGGAGGGACTTGCGGGGACAGCCGACGTACGAAAGGTCTCTGCACGCCGGCCGCCCGGACACTTTCAACGTATGGCACGGCGTGTCACCTGGCAAGGCACCGAGTGCCAGAACTTGCTCTCAGATGAAATCTTTACGTAACAAATGAGCGATGATCGATCAAAGCTACTCGTGAGTAGGTATCAATCGGGCGCTATCGGTCGTCGTGCGCCGCTCATTCGGGGCGCGAAAAAGCCGCCCCGGTCACGGGGCGGCTTGGTGTCGGAGCGGTTCGGTGTCGGGCGTCGGGGCTAGCCGTCGAGGCCCAGCAGTGCCACCTTCAGCGGAAGCATCGGCTCGTCGGGGAGGGCGGGCGGCTCCTCGCCGCGGCCCGTGTGGGTGGGCGGGACCACGCGCAGGCCCTTTATGCCGTCCGCGGCCCACTTCGCGTCGCTCCGCGGGAGAGACAGGGTCATACGCCGTCCGTCGGTGAGGGTGGCTTCGAGCTTGGTCGGGTCGTCCGCCTGCATGGCAACTCGCTTCCGTCGCACACCACGAAGATCGTGTCTCGACATGGACGACGGATGAATGCGCGCGATGGTTCCCGCCGGGGGTTCCATCGCGTGCGTACCGCGTCGGGTCCGGGGCCGGACCGGACCGCCTACGCCCGCTCTTTCAGCGCCTGCTCGATCGTCCGCATCACCTCGTCCAGCGGGGCGTCGGTCCTGGCCACCGTCACCAGTACCTCGCCCTGCGCGGCCACCGAGGCCGGCGCCGTACGCGGCGTGGTGTCCCGGCCCGCCCCGATGCCCGACCCGAAGGTCCTGCGGACGATCGCGAAGGCGTGGTCCAGCTGTGCCTCCACGTCGCCCTGGCCGCCGGCCCGCAGCCAGCGCCGCAGGACGTGGTTGTGCGCGGTGACCACGGCCGACGCGGCGACCTCCGCCAGCAGCGGGTCGTCGTTGGCGTCGTCGTCGTGGGCGTGCTCGTCGAAGTGGCCGAGGAGATAGCGGGTGAAGAGGCGCTCGTAGCGGGCGACCGACGCGATCTCCGCCTCGCGCAGGGTGGGCACCTCGCGCGTGAGCTTGTAGCGGGCGACCGAGATCTCCGGCCGGGCCGCGTACATCCGCATGACTTCCTTGATGCCGCGGCACACCGTGTCGAGCGGGTGCTCATGGGCCGGGGCGGCGTTCAGGACCGCCTCGGCGCGGATCAGGGTGTCGTCGTGGTCCGGGAAGATCGCCTCTTCCTTGGAACGGAAGTGGCGGAAGAACGTACGGCGGGCGACCCCGGCCGCGGCCGCGATCTCGTCGACGGTGGTCGCCTCGTACCCCTTGGTCGCGAACAGCTCCATCGCCGCGGCCGCCAGTTCGCGGCGCATCTTGAGCCGTTGAGCGGCCGCGCGACTGCCGGCGGCACTTTCCGGCGCGTCGGGCGTGGCGGGTGTACGTGAGGACTTGGCGGGCTGGGACATGACCCGAACGTACTGCATGTGCGCAGCTTGATGCGCATGCGCGGGATTTCCCCCGCCCTTGGCGGGCGGGGGAGTACCGGGTCCGGCGGTCGGGGCCGGGTCGCGCCGGGCGACCGGGGGAGAGCTGCCGGGGTCCAGCAGCCCGCCCCACTCCTGACCGCCTCTGAACCAGTCGCCGGGACGTCCCTTAGCGGCGGGCATATTCGCGGAAGCCGCGGCCCGTCTTGCGGCCGAGGCAGCCCGCGGCCACCAGGTGCTCCAGGAGCGGCGCCGGAGCCAGGCCCGGGTCGCGGAACTCGCGGTGCAGGACCTTCTCGATCGCGAGGGAGACATCGAGTCCGACGACGTCCAGCAGCTCGAACGGGCCCATCGGGTAGCCGCCGCCCAGCTTCATCGCCGCGTCGATGTCGTCGAGGCTGGCGTAGTGCTCCTGCACCATCTTGATCGCGTTGTTCAGGTACGGGAACAGCAGCGCGTTCACGATGAATCCGGCCCGGTCACCGCAGTCCACGGCGTGCTTCCTGATCCTGCCGCAGACCTCGCGGACCGTCGCGTGGACGTCGTCGGCCGTCAGGACCGTGCGGACGACCTCGACCAGCTTCATCGCCGGCGCCGGGTTGAAGAAGTGCATGCCGATCACGTCCTGGGGACGCGAGGTGGCACGGGCGCAGGCGACGACGGGCAGCGAGGAGGTGGTGGTGGCCAGCACCGCACCCGGCTTGCAGACCTTGTCCAGCGTCGCGAACAGCTGACGCTTGATCTCCAGGTCCTCGGCGACGGCCTCCACGGCCAGATCGACGTCGGCGAACGCTTCGTAGCTGCCCGCCGCGGTGATCAGGTCCAGGGTCCGCGCGGCGGCCTCGGCGGTCATCCGCCCCTTGTCCACGGAACGCGCCAGGGACTTGCCGATCCGGGCCTTCGCGGTCTGCGCCTTCTCCTCGCTGCGGGCGGCCAGCACGACCTGGTACCCGGCCTTGGCGACGACCTCCGCGATCCCGGACGCCATGGTGCCGGAGCCGGCGACACCGACAGAAGTGACGGTCCGGCCCGGGGCCAGGGCGGCGCCCTCCAGCGGCGTCAGCGCGTCCCGCACGACGGTGGCGCTGCCGGGGGCCTCGTAGGTGTAGAAGCCACGCCCCGACTTACGGCCCGTCAGGCCCGCCTCGCTGAGCTGCTTGAGGATCGGCGCGGGGGCGTGCAGCCGGTCGCGGGACTCGGCGTACATGGCGTCCAGGACCGTACGGGCGGTGTCGACGCCGATCAGGTCGAGCAGCGCCAGCGGACCCATCGGCAGGCCGCAGCCCAGCCGCATCGCGGCGTCGATGTCCTCGCGGGAGGCGTACTTCGCCTCGTACATCGCGGCCGCCTGGTTGAGGTAGCCGAACAGCAGGCCGTCGGCGACGAAACCGGGCCGGTCGCCGACCGCGACGGGCTCCTTGCCGAGGTCCAGGGCGAGGTTGGTGACCGCGGAGACCGCCGTCGGCGCGGTCAGCACCGAGGAGACCACCTCGACCAGCCGCATCGCCGGTGCCGGGTTGAAGAAGTGCAGGCCCAGCACCCGCTCGGGACGGGAGGAGTCCGCGGCGAGCCGGGTGACCGACAGGGCGTTGGTGCCGGTCGCCAGGATCGTCTCGGGGCGCACGATCCCGTCCAGCTCGCGGAAGATCTGCTGCTTGATCTCGTACGACTCCGGAGCCACCTCGATGACCAGGTCGGCGTCGGCCGCGGCGCGCAGGTCGGTGAAGGTACGGACGCGGGCGAGGGCGTCCGCGCGCTCGTCCTCGGTGAGCCGGCCGCGCTCCACGGCACGGGCGGTCGAGGACTCCAGAGCGGCGACGGCCTTGGCGGCCGCGGCCTCGCTGATGTCGATGCCGATGACCTCGCGACCGGCCTTCGCCAGGATCTCGGCGATGCCGGTGCCCATGGTGCCGAGGCCGACCACGGCGACGGTCTTGAGCGGGGACTGAGGGGTGTCGGACAGGGGAGTGGCCATCGCGGGACTCCAGGAATGAGGGTGACGACTGGGAGCGCGTCCGGGTACGCGCAGAGCGCGCACCGGATGCGGAAAGGAGACGGAGTGCGGGTGTTGCCGGGCTGCAGGCGCACACGCCCGGTGCCGTCGCCGAGAGCGTGCACACGCCTCGGGGAACAGCGATCCGACCGGCCCTGTCCCGGAGCCGAGTCGTACTGAGGTACCTGAAGTACCGAACCGACCAGCACTCGCGGCGGCTGCGTCACCAGGCCGCTGCAAGCAAGTGTGCGAGTGGGTAACTCGCTCGTATGAGCTTAACCGGTGGGTAACGAGCGCGCCAGCCCTCGTCTTTGTGATGTAGGTCCCGTACGGCGGGCCGCTTGCATACGCTCGGCATCATGGACGAAGAGTTGCGATCACTCACGGAACGCTTACGGCAGGAGTCGGGAGCGTCGGCCGCGTACGACCGCCTCGTGGCGACCGAGGACCTCGACGAACTGGCGGACGTGCTCATCGCGCCCGGGCAGCCGCTGTGGGCGAGGGAGCTGGCCGCGTTCCGGCTGGGCCTCGCCCGGGACCGGCGGGCCTTCGAGTCGCTCGTCCTGCTGCTCAACCATCGTGACCCGGAGCGCTGCGTCTCCGCCGCCCACGCCCTTGCCCGCCTCGGCGACCCGCGCACGGCCCGCGCGGCCGCCGCCCTCGCCACCAACGAACTCCGCGTCGCCTACGCCCTGCACCCCGTCCGGCTCCTGGTCGAACTCCGTGCCCCCGAAGCCGTCCCCGCCCTGATCGCCACCCTGGAGCGGCGGCTGCGCCCGCACGACCCCTACCGCCGGGTGGCCCTCGCCTGTGTGGACGGGCTCGGCACGCTGGGCGACGCACGGGCCCGCCAGGTCCTGAACGAGGCCCTGGCCCATCCGGCCCTCGCGGAGGCTGCGGTACGGGCGCTGGCGCTGATCCCCCGTCAACGGTGAGGCGTCAACTCCCGCGCATATCGCACCTCCGGCACCTCGACCCCCTCCACCTCGAAGGGCTCCTCGGCGCCGTCCGCGCAAAAGCCCGCCCGCTCGTAGAAGCGGCGGGCGCGGGCGTTGTCCTTGAGCACCCACAGCAGCATCCGGGGATGGCCGGCCGCCGTGCAGCGGCGCACCGACTCCTGGAGCAGGGCATGCCCGATGCCCGCGCCGTACCGCCCGGGGTCGACGTAGATCGCGTACAACTCGGCGTCCTCGGTGCGCACTTCGCCGTCGCGGTACGGGCCGTGACAGGCCCAGCCGACGACCTCGCCGTCACTCCCCCAGTGCCCGGACGGCCTGGGAGGTGCCCCCACGGCGACCAGGTCCACCACACTTGTGTCACCCTGCGAGAGATAGCCGCGCCGGCGCTCGGCGTCCTGCGCCACGTCCAGGGCGTCCAGGTAGGACTGCGGTATCAGACCCCGGTAGGCGCTGCGCCAGCCGCCGATGCGGATCTCGGCGACCCGGTCGCAGTCGGCCGGGATCATGGGGCGGATCCGTATGCGGTCGTCGTCCATGAAGGGACCCTAGGCGTGCCGGCCGGGGCGCCGCGTCCCATTAACCCGGCAGCACCGCGTACGCCTCCACCTCCATGAGGAACTCCGGGCGCACCAGACCGGCGACCCGGACCGCCGACGCGGCCGGCAGCCGGTCGTCGGGTATGTGCTCGGCGCGGGCCGCGCGGACGGCGGGCAGATGGGCCATGTCCGTGACGAAGCAGGTGAGTTTGACGACGTCGTCGAAGGTCGCCCCGGCCGCGGCCAGACAGCGCCGCAGGTTCTCGAAGACCTGGCGGGCCTGGGCCGCCGCGTCGCCCTCGCCGACGAGTTCGCCGTCCTCGTCCAGGGCGAGCTGGCCGGAGACGGCGACGAAACGGCCGGTGCCCAGCACGACATGCGAGTACTGGGCGGCGGGGGCGACGCCGTCGGGGGCGGGAATCCTGGTCAGCTCACTCATGCGTCCATCGTGGACCACGGCACTGACAACGCCCCCGACGGGTCATCGGCCGCTCAGTGCCGGAAACCGAGCAGTCCGTGCAGTTCGGCGCCACGTGACGCCGTGACCTTGGCCTTGGCGCTCAGCGGCTTCGGGTCGGGCCGCGCGTCGCACACCGCGTCGACCGTGCCCGTGCCGCGCGGCACCGTGCCGTCGGCCAGGTAGGCCGCGAGGTGCTTGTCCAGGCAGGCGTTCCCGCCCAGCGTGACGGCGTGGTTGCCGCCGCCGCGCTCGACGACCAGGCTGGACCGGGCCAGCCGCCGGTGGGCCGTGACGGCGCCCTGGTACGGGGTGGCGGCGTCGTCGGTCGCCTGGAACAGCAGCATCGGCGGCACCTTCGTGTTGGCGATGTCCACCGGGCGCAGCGAGTTGGCCGGCCAGAACGCGCAGGGCGCGTTGTACCAGGCGTTGTTCCAGGTCATGAAGGGCGCCTTGGCGTGCACGGCCCGGTTGTCCGTCCGCCACTTCCGCCAGTCGCGCGGCCAGGAGGCGTCCCGGCACTGCACCGCCGCATAGACGCTGTAGCTGTTGTCGTCGGAGGCGTCGGCGGCACCGAAGTTGCCGTACGCCTCGGTCAGCGGGGCGGTGTCCTTCTTGTTCACGTACGCCGCGAACGCCTCGGCGAGGTAGGGCCAGTAGCCGTTGTAGTAGCCGCCGGGGAGGAAGGTGTCCTCGAGTTCCGAGGCGCCCACCTTGCCGCCGGCCGGCTTCCTGGCCAGGGCCGCCCGCATCGCGTACCACTTGGCCTCGACCCGCGCCGGGTCGGTGCCGAGCCGGTAGGTCGTGTCGTGCCCGGCGATCCAGGCCATGAGGGCGCGGTGCCGGTCGTCGAAGGCGAAGTCCTGCGCGAGGTTGGCGCCGTACCAGACACCGGTCGGGTCGACGACGGAGTCCAGGACCGCCCGGCGCACCCGCTGCGGGTAGAGCTTGGCGTAGACGGCGCCCAGGTAGGTGCCGTACGAGTAGCCGAAGTAGTTGATCCGCTGCGCGCCCAGAGCCGCACGGATGCGGTCCATGTCGCGCACGGAGCTGATGGTGTCGATGTACGGCAGCACGCTCGCGTACTTCTCGGCGCAGGCCCGTGCGAAGGCCCGGGCGCGCGACAGGTTGGCCCGCTCGGTGCGCGGTGCGCCCGGCACGGAGTCGGGGCGCACCGGGGCGAAGTGGCGCGGCCTGCAGTCGAGGGCGGGCTTGCTCCTGCCGACCCCGCGCGGGTCGAAGCCGATGACGTCGTACTGGGCGGCCACGGCCTTGGGCAGCGCCGTGGCGACGAAACCGGCGAGCGTGAGGCCGCTCCCGCCCGGGCCGCCGGGGTTGACCAGCAGCGGGCCCTGGTACTTCTTCGCGGTGTGCGGGACACGGGACAGCGCGAGGGTGATCCGGCGACCCTGCGGCGCCCTGTGGTCGAGCGGCACTT
Organism: Streptomyces sp. bgisy027; assembly: GCF_057710365.1. Taxonomy (NCBI): domain Bacteria; kingdom Bacillati; phylum Actinomycetota; class Actinomycetes; order Kitasatosporales; family Streptomycetaceae; genus Streptomyces; species Streptomyces sp. bgisy027. The sequence goes on along the minus strand of NZ_JBYIVZ010000006.1, from coordinate 138,114 downwards.
CGAGGGACGCGCACTGGAGCCTCGGGTACTTCGCGGTGCCGCACTTCTTCCAGGCGAGGGGCGCTGTCTGCGCCTGCGCGGGGACGGCCGTCACGGTCCCGGCGACGAGGACGGCGGCGCCGCACAGTACGGCTGCGCGTCTTCCCATGGGGTCCTCCCCAGGACGGAGGGTCTCGGGCCGCGAGGGTCACGGTCCTGGCCGCATCGTCCCGGCGTGGACGCCCGGAAGAACTTCTTATGATCACACTTGACCCGATTGGGTCGAGGGATGCCCTCCAATGCTCTCAGATGAGCGAGAGCTGGGTCGGCTCGCTCGTCGGCACGGCCTCCGCCGGCTCCGGCTCGCGGATCCGCCGGGGCATCCCCGCCCGCGAGGGGCCGATGCCGTACTCCTGCGCCAGGTCGTGGACCTGACGGGTGATCCGGCGCTGGTACCACTTCGGCGCGTAGGCGCCGTCCGCGTACAGCCGCTCGTAGCGGCGCACCAGATGCGGGTGCTCACGGCCCAGCCACGCCATGAACCACTCGCGGGCCCCGGGCCGCAGGTGCAGCACCAGCGGGGTGACCGAGGTGGCCCCCGAGGCGGCGATCGCCCGCACGGTGGCCCGCAGTTGCGCCGGGCCATCGCTCAGGAACGGGATCACCGGCGCCATCAGCACCCCGCACCCGAGCCCGTGCTCGGTCAGGGTCCGTACGACGTCCAGGCGCCGCTCCGGGGCGGGCGTGCCCGGCTCCACGGTGCGCCACAGCTCGGGGTCGACGAAGCCGACCGAGACCGAGATGCCGACGTCGGTCACCTCGCTCGACTGCTTCAGCAGGTCGAGGTCGCGCAGGATCAGCGTGCCCTTGGTGAGGATCGAGTACGGGTTGGCGTGGTCCCGCAGGGCGGCGAGGATCCCCGGCATCAGGCGGTAGCGGCCCTCCGCGCGCTGGTAGCAGTCGACGTTCGTGCCCATCGCTATGTGGTCGCCCTGCCAGCGGCGCGAGGACAACTGGCGGCGCAGCACGTCGGGGGCGTTCACCTTGACCACGATCTGGGAGTCGAAGCCGAGGCCCGTGTCGAGGTCCAGATAGCTGTGCGTCTTGCGCGCGAAGCAGTACACGCACGCGTGCGAGCAGCCCCGATAGGGGTTGACCGTCCACTCGAAGGGCATGCGCGAGGCGCCCGGCACCCGGTTGAGGATCGAACGGGCCCGGATCTCGTGGAACGTGATCCCGGCGAACTCGGGCGTGCCGAAGGTACGGGTGACCACCGCGTCCGCGCCGAACAGCGCGGAGCCGGCACGGCTGTGGTCGGACTCCAGGGTGAGGTTCTCCCAGCGCATGAGGCCTCCTCGGTAGCACTGCCCACAGAATAGAACACATGTTCCCTTGATTGTGCGCCCTCTTCCCGTGCTTCGTTTTCGATCACTGTGCGACCGCTTCGGGGAAGAGTTCGGGACCCCGATTTGGGCGGGCCGGGAGCGGGGTGGTTGGCTTGCTCCAGCCCCCGAGAATTCTGGTCCTGGAGGAAGTCAATGGCGCAGGTCGAGGCCACTACGGAGCGGGTCGTCGCGGCGGACGCGGAGAAGGTGTTCGACGCCCTCGCCGACTACAGCGGCACCCGGCGGAAGCTGCTGCCCGAGCACTTCAGCGAGTACGAGGTGCGCGAGGGCGGCGACGGCGAGGGCACCCTCGTCCACTGGAAGCTCCAGGCCACCAGCAAGCGGGTGCGCGACTGCCTCCTGGAGGTCAGCGAGCCCACCGACGGCGAGCTCGTCGAGAAGGACCGCAACTCCTCCATGGTCACCACCTGGCGGGTCACCCCGGCCGGCGAGGGCAAGTCCCGGGTCGTCGTGACCAGCACCTGGCAGGGCGCCGGCGGCGTCGGCGGCTTCTTCGAGAAGACCTTCGCGCCCAGGGGCCTCGGCCGGATCTACGACGCGCTGCTGGTCAAGCTCGCCACCGAGGTCGAGAAGTAAGTCCCGGGCGTTCGGGGGCCCTTGGCCCCTCACTGGATCGAGTGGATCTCCATCGAGTCCGGGACTGCGCCGTAACTCGCCGTGCTTGCTCGTAGTTGTCGCTTAATGCGGGAAATGTGAGCAGGTGCGGCGAGGGGAGCGGTACGTGGGCGGCACGACTCTGGTGCAGGACGAAACCGTCACTGCGCCCCCTCCACAGGCTCCGCCCCAAGGTGCCGAGGTCCAACTGGGCCCGCGCCGGGTGCGGTTGGTCTTCTTCGGCCTGATGCTCGCGCTGCTGCTGGCCGCGCTGGAGCAGATGATCGTCGCCACCGCGCTGCCGAAGATCGTCGGCGAGCTGCACGGCCTGGACAGGATGTCCTGGGCGATCACCGCCTACCTGCTGACCGCCACTGTCGGCCTGCCCGTCTACGGCAAGCTCGGCGACCTCCTCGGCCGCAAGGGCGTCTTCCAGTTCGCGATCGTCGTCTTCGTCGTCGGCTCCGCGCTCGCCGGGCGGGCCGGGACCATGGACCAGCTGATCGCCTACCGCGCGGTACAGGGCGTCGGCGCGGGCGGGCTGATGATCGGCGTCCAGGCGATCATCGCGGACATCGTGCCGCCCCGCGAACGCGGCCGCTTCATGGGCCTGATCGGCGCCGCGTTCGGCCTCGCCTCGGTCGCCGGACCCCTCCTCGGCGGCTACTTCACCGACCATCTCTCCTGGCGCTGGTGCTTCTACATCAACGTCCCCTTCGGTCTGGTCACCCTCGCCGTCGTCACGGTCGTGCTGAAGCTGCCGAAGCCCGCCGGCCGGGCCCGGCTCGACATCCTCGGCGCGCTGCTGCTGGCCGCCGCCTCCACCTGCCTGGTCCTGCTGACCAGTTGGGGCGGCACCGAGTACGCCTGGGACTCCCGCGTCGTCCTCGGCCTCGGCGCGGGCGCCGCCGTCGCCGCCGTCCTGTTCCTCGTCGCCGAGCGCTTCGCCGCCGAACCCCTCATCCCGCTGCGGCTGTTCAGGGACTCCGTCTTCAACGTCACCGGCCTGGTCGGCCTCGTGATCGGCGTGGCCCTGTTCGGTGCCGCCAGCTATCTGCCGACCTTCCTCCAGATGGTCGACGGCGCCACCGCCACCGAGTCGGGTCTGCTGATGCTGCCGATGATGGGCGGCATCGTCGGCGCCTCGATCGTCTGCGGCCAGCTCATCAGCCACACCGGGAAGTACCGGATCTATCCCGTGCTCGGCAGCGCCCTGTCGGTCCTCGGCATGTGGTTGCTGTCCCGCCTGGAGATCGACACCCCGCGGCTGCACTACAGCATCTGGATGGCCGTGCTCGGCGCCGGTATCGGCATGGTGATGCCCGTGCTGATCCTCGCCGTGCAGAACTCCGTGCGCCCCACCGACCTCGGTACCGCCACCAGCGCCAACAACTACTTCCGGCAGATCGGCGGGAGCGTCGGCGCGGCGGTCTTCGGCACCCTGTTCGCGGCCCGGCTCACCGACGCCCTGGCCGAACGGCTCCCCGCGCACGCCGGAGCGAACCTGCCCGAGCCCGAGTCCCTCACCCCGCAGCTCGTCCACTCGCTGCCCCCGGCGCTGCGCGACGCCTACATCCAGGCCTACGCCGACGCCATGCCGAGGATCTTCCTCTACCTCGTGCCGGTGCTGGTGCTCGGCCTGCTCATCGCCTGCTTCCTCAAGGAGATCCCCCTCGTGAACAGCGCAGCGTCCCACGACGCCCCCGCCCCCGAGAGGGCATCCGCCCCGGTGAACCCCCGGGTCCCGCAGGCCCGTTCCGCGCACGCCCCCTCGCTCCCCGTCCACGGCACCGTGCAGCACCCCGACGGGACCTTCGTGGCGCGAGCGGCGCTCACGCTCATCGATGTCGCCGGGCAGCAGGTCGGCCGCGGCGCGAGCGGCCAGGACGGGCGGTACGCGCTGGCGGCACCGGGCGCGGGGGCGTACGTCATGATCGCCGCGGCGGGCGGGCACCAGCCGCAGGCCGTCACCGTGACCGTCGGCGAGCGCCCCGTCGAACTGGACATCGTCCTCGGCGGCGCCGGACGCCTCGCCGGAACCGTGCTCACCCCGGACGGCACCCCCGTGGACGCCACCGTCACGCTCACCGACGTCCACGGCGAGGTCGTCGCCACCACCCGCAGCGGACGCGAGGGCGGCTACGTCATCACCGAGCTGGTCGCCGGCGAGTACACCCTCGCCGCGAGCGCGCCCGCCTTCCGGCCGGCCGCCGTCCCGGTGACCGTGAAGGCGGCCCGCGAGACCCGCCAGGACATCGAACTCGCCGGCGGCGCCCTGCTGCGGGGCACCGTGCGGGCGGGCGGCGGACGTCCCGTCGAGGACGCGCGCGTGACGCTGCTCGACGCGGCCGGCAACGTCATGGACACCCTCACCACGGGCCCCGACGGCACCTTCCGCTTCGTCGGCCTGTCGTCCGGCGAGTACACCGTCATCGCCGCCGGTTACCCGCCGGTCGCCACCGTGCTCCAGGTCGCCGGAGGAGGCCGAACGGAACGCGATCTTCAGCTGGGTCACGAGGACTGAACCGGAACCACTCGCACCCGGGCTGTCCTGCGCGGACGCGAGGAGGGCGGGCACCGTAGCACGCCGTCGCCCGCCGATGATCCCGTCATATCAATTCCCGTATTGAGTCACATCATCGAGGCAGGGAGCCGTACGGTGGTGGAGGCGCGCAGATCTTGCGGAGCCTTGGGGAGAGAGGGCCTGGGCCATGAACCGTGGCACCGAGAGGGACGGCGCGGTGACGGAACACGCCGCGTCCGGACGCATCCCGCTGGCCGTGGTCGTGGTGGACCGCGAAGGCATGGTCTCCCACTGGAGCTCCGGCGCACGCCGTCTGTTCGGCGCCACCAAGGAAGAGGCGCTCGGCCGTCCGGCCGTCGATCTGCTGCCCGTCTCCGGCGCACTGCCCGAGGACGACGACCCCTCGCCGTACGGCGCCTACGGGGCGTACGACGGACTCGGCCACGACCTCGAGACCTCCCTGGACGGGCGGTTGTACTACCCCGCCGCCGGCCGCGCCCGGCTCACGGTCCCCGAGCGGAGCGAGATGGGGGTCACCCCGCCCACAGGGTGCGGGAGGGACCGCGTCGACGTGCTGTGGTGGGCCTACCCGCTGATCGGCCCCGGACCGGAGCGGCTGCTCGTGCTCGGCGCGGACGTGGGGTGCCTCCGGCAGGAGGACGGCGAGGACGGCGAGGACGACCCCGGCTTCGACCGCGTCGCACCCGGCTTCGCCCTGCACACCGACTTCCCGGGCGCCGAGGATCTCGCGGGCAAGCTCCCCGAGATCCTGCCCAGCATGAGCGTCGACGACAGTGCCCGCATCGTCGGCCAGATCCTCGAACTGGGCTATCCGGTACTGGAGTTCAGCCAGAGCGACCGGGTGCCCGTCACCCCCGACTGGGGTGTGCCCCGGCGCGTGGAGCGCAGGGCCCGCCGTGAGCGCGCCGCCCAGGCGGCCGCCCAGGGCCTGCCCATACCGGGGGAGTACTCCGACGATGCCGAGGACCTCGAATACGCCGCGGTCCGTGAACGCCTGGAGTTCCTCAACGAGGTGAGCGGCCGCATCGGCACCTCCCTCGACCTGTCGCAGACCATCGTCGAGGTCAGCAGAGCCGTGGTGCCCCGGTTCACCGACGTCGCCGGCACCTATCTGCGCGAACAGGTCGTCGCCGGCGAGGGATTCCCCGACGGGGCACCGGACACCACCACCCTGTGGCACCGGGTCGCCGTCGAGCACACCGACGAACCCGGCCGCTGGGACGACGTCGTCCCGGTCGGCGAGGCCATGCCCTTTCCGGCCCACACCCCTTTCTTCCAGTGCATGACCAGCGGTGAGCCCGTTCTCGTGCCGCGGATCAGCGAGCAGATGGGCCACGCCATCGCCTCGCAGTTCGAGAAGCGGGACATCCGGCCGCTCATCACCGGCCGTTCCATGCTGGTCGTGCCGCTGAAGGCCCGCAACGTGGTGCTGGGCTTCATGATCCTGCTGCGTCACCCGGAGCGCGTCGAGTTCAACGACATGGACCGCGTCACCGGCGCCGAACTCGCCGCCCGCGAGGGCCTCGTGCTCGACAACGCACGCATGTACACCTACCAGGAGAGCGTCGCCGAGACCCTCCAGGACAGCATGCTGCCGCACATCCCGCCGCGCATGGCGGGCTGCGACATCGCCACCCGCTATCTGCCGGGCACCCTCCTCGGCCGGGTCGGCGGCGACTGGTTCGACTCCGTCAAACTGCCCGGCGCCCGCACCGCGCTCGTCGTCGGCGACGTCATGGGCCACGGCCTCAACTCGGCCGCGATGATGGGCCAGTTGCGCACGGCCGTACAGACCATGGCCGCTCTCGACCTGCCGCCCGCCCAGCTCCTGCGCAACCTCGACGACCTCGCCCAGCGCCTCGGCGACACCTACCTCGCGACCTGCCTGTACGCCGTCTACGACCCCATCGCGAGCGAACTGCAGATCGCCAACGCCGGTCACATTCCGCCCGTCCTGGTCCGCGCCGGCGACGGGCGCAGCGAGCTGCTCGACCTGCCCACGGGAGCGCCGATCGGCGTCGGCGGGGTGCCCTTCGAGGCGGTACGCGTGCGCGTGCGGCCCGGCGACCGCCTGGTGATGTGCACCGACGGGCTGGTCGAGATGCGCGGCGAAGACATCGGTGTCGGACTCGCGACCCTCTGCGAGTCCGCCGCCCACCCGGCCGCGTCCATGGACGACGCCTGCGACACCATCATCCGTGCCCTCAACACCCGCGGCGGCCGCAAGGACGACGTCGCCCTGCTGATGGCCCGCCTCAACGGCATCGAACCCGAGGACGTCGCCGTCCGCCGCATCGGCCTCGGCCCCGAGGAGGTCGGCCGGGCGCGCGCGGTCGTCCGTGAGCAGTTGCACGACTGGGACCTCGCCCGCCTCGCGGACACCGCCGAGCTGCTCGTCAGCGAGCTCGTCACCAATGCCGTACGGCACTCCCACGGCCGCCCGGTCGAGCTGCGCCTCGTCCGCGGCGACACGCTGCTGTGCGAGGTGGACGACGACGATCACGAGCTGCCGACCCTGCTCAGCGCCGGCCCCTTCGACGATGCCGGGCGCGGACTGCGTGTGGTGAGCATGCTCGCGCGCGAGTGGGGCACGAGCCGGACGACGGCCGGCAAGACCGTCTGGTTCGAACTCACGCTCCCGCGACGCTGATTCCCGGCCTTCGACGCCTCGAAGCACCCGTGACTTGTGACCCGCAGGGCGTACGACGGCGCACGAGTGTCGAATACGGAGTGAAGGAATGCGCCATGCGCTTGTAGCGACAACCCCGCCGCGATAGACCGTAGTCGCCCGTCATACGACGACGGGTCGGCAGCGCTACCTGGGGAGTCGGTCATGAGCGTGACGAGTCGGTACCGGGAGGCCTGGGAGGGCTTCTGGCGTGAAGCCCCCGAGGAACAGGGGGCGGTGTTCTGGGACGCCGAGCCGGCCCTGACCGCCGGACGCCATCTGGCCCTGTTCGAGGCGCATCTGACCGATCCCGGGCTGGCCATGGTGGACCTCGGCTGCGGCAACGGCACCCAGACCCGGTTCCTCGCCGACCGCTTCCCGCGCGTCGTCGGCGTCGACCTGTCCGCCGCGGCCCTCGACCACGCCCGCCACGCCGACCCCGCCGGGCAGGCGACGTACCGGCTGTTCGACGCCGTGGAGAAGACCGACGCGGAGACGCTGCACGCCGAGCTCGGGGACGTCAACGTCTATATGCGGGGCGTGCTGCACCAGGCCGAGCCCGAGGACCGTCAGCAGCTGGTGAACGGCATCGCCACGCTGGTCGGCGAGCGCGGCCGGGCCTTCCTCGTGGAGCTCTCCCAGGAGGCCAAACCCGTCCTCATGGGCCTGGCGCAGAGCCCGTCGGGGCCGCCGCCCAAACTCGCGCCGATCTTCCGGCACGGCATAGCCCCGGGCGAGGTGGCCGACGACGCGGTGCCCGAGCTCCTGCGCGCGGCGGGCCTCGGCGTCCTCGCGAGCGGCGAACTGTCCCTGATCACCGCGGAGTACGGGCCCGACGGCACCCGGATCGAGCTGCCGTCGAAGTGGGTGGTGGCGGGCCGCACGGCCTGACGGACTCGCGCCCGACGGCCAACGCCCTCCGCCGTGCCTGCTGCCCGCCGGAGGGCGAACTCATGCCTGCCGGCGATCAGTTGGCGTTGCCGCGAGCTGAACCGTACGCCGCGGTCTCACGGTTCGGTGGGCACGCACAGCACCGGGATGCGCGCCAGATGCAGCAGCTTGTGGGGTGTGGCGCCCAGCAGGGCTCCGCGCAGTGGGCTCTCACCCCAGCTGCCGACCACGATGACCCGCGCCGCATGACGTGTCGCGGCGTCGATCAGGGCCTCCGCCGGCTTCTGGTCGATGACCTCGACGGTGGTGCGCACCCCTGCCTCGTCGGCGACCTGGACCGCGTGCGAGAGCGCGGTGCGCCCGGCCTCCCGGAGGGCGTCGCGGTGCGCCGCGTACTCCTCGCCGAGGGAGCCGGGCGCCGCCGCGCCGTGGACCAGCACGAGCGGTTCGTCGAAGGCGCCCGACACCTCGACGGCGACGTGCAGCGCGCGCACCGCGCCCGGGGACTCGTCGTATCCGAGAACGACCGTCATCTCAGGGCTCCTTGTGGCCGGGCACGAGTGCGGGGTCGGCCACCTCCGGGCGCTCCGACCAGAACACGGGGGACACGAACCGCCACACGACCATGAGGATCACCCCGGCGAGAGCGATCCCGATGCCGATGACCAGGGGCGGGCCGACACCGAACCACGAGACGCCGCTGTAGGAGTTGGCGGGGTCGGACATGTCACTGACCGATTCGACCAGCAGCCATGTCAGCAGTCCGGCGCCGACCAGCGGGCCGAGGCCGATGAGCAGGAAGTTGTGCAGGCTCTCGGTGAGATGGCGGCGGTAGTAGACCGCGCAGGCGAGGCCGGTCAGCGCGTAGTAGAACGCGATCAGCAGCGACAGCGCGGTCAGCGAGTCGAACAAGGCGTTCTCGCTGATCTGGCGCACGACGAGATACCAGGCGATGGCGATGGCGGCCACCCACCACGTGCTCACGTCGGGAGTGCGGAACCGGTGGTGGATGTGCCCGAAGTGCGCGGGCAGCGCATGCCGGCGTGCCATGGACAGCGCGGTGCGCGAGGCGGGGATGATCGTCGTCTGTGTCGACGCCAGCCCGGACGTCGAGACCGCCAGCAGCACGACCCAGTCCCAGGTGCCCATCGCCTCGTCGGCGAGCAGGGCGAAGATGAACTCCTCCTCCGAGGCGTTCTCGGCCAGATACGCCGGTCCGGCGTAGGCCACCACCGCGTAGGCGACCGACACGTACGTCACCAGCAGGATGACCGTCGACCACACGCCCGCCCTGCCGGGGGCGGTGGCGGAGTTCTCGACCTCCTCGGTGAGGTTCACCGCCGACTCCCAGCCCCAGTAGATGAACACGCCCAGCAGCAGACCCGCCGTCAGCTCGGCACCGCCGGCCCCGAAGGGATTGAGCCAGCTGAACGCCGGATCGACGGCGTCGAGCGAACCCGTGTCGGCGTAGACCCGGTAGATCGCCACCACCGCGAACGCCAGGAGACAGGCCACCTGCGCGAGGATGAGCGCGTTCTGTACCCTGGCCGACACCTCCGTGCCGATCACGCACAGGGCCGTCATGCCGAGGATGACCAGCACCGTCAGCGTCTGGCGCACGAACTCGTTGCCGACCCAGCTGTCGAGGCCGAAGGCCATCAGCGCGAACGTCACCGCGACGTCCGCCAGCGAGCCGATCACCAGGACGCCGGTCATCGTGATGGCCCAGCCGCCGAGCCAGCCGGCCCACGGGCCCATCGCCCGGGTGACCCAGGAGAAGGTCGTCCCGCAGTCTTGGTCCACCCGGTTGAGGTAGTAGAACGCCGAAGCGATCATCAGCATCGGGACGAACGACGCGAGCATGACGCCGGGGGCGTACACACCCACGAGGGCCACGACCGGGCCGATCGCCGCGGCCAGCGAGTACGCGGGCGAGGTGGCGTTGAGCCCGATGACGAGGGCGTCGACGAACCCGATCGCGTCGGCTTTCAGTCCTTCGGGCGGGCTGGTGTCCTCGGTGGCCTCGGCCATGCTGCCTCACTTCGGTCGTGCGTGACCTCATGAAACAGGCAACCGCGGCGTCAGCCGGGGCTCTGGCGGCCGGTCGCGGGATGTATCACCCGTGTGCCCAACGCCCGGGAACCTCAGCCGTCGGCCGTGATCGTGGGGGTGGCGGGCGCCGCCAGGGCGGCCAGTTCGTCCGCGTCGCGCGGACCCGGTGCCGAGTCGGCCAGCAGGCCGTGCGCCCTCAGCAGCCCGGCCGCCGCGATGCCCCAGGGCAGCCGCAGGCCGGCCTCCCGCAGGAGTTCGGTGCGGGCCAGCATCGTGTCCGCGGGACCGGTGCGGACACCGGACGGGGTCAGCAGCGCCGCGTCGTCGGCCCAGCGCAGCGCGAGGTCGACGTCATGGGTGGCCATGAGGACCGTGGTGCCGCTCGCACGCAGCCCGTCGAGGGTGGTGAGCAGCCGCTCCTGGCCGTCGGGGTCGAGCCCGGCGGTCGGCTCGTCGAGGATCAGCACACGCGGCCGCATCGCGACGGCCCCGGCGATGGCCGTGCGCTTGCGCTGCCCGTACGACAGCAGATGCGTGGGGCGGTCGGCCAGCCGGGTGATGTCGAGGGCGGCCAGCGCCTCGTCGACCCGCGCCCGCACCTCGGCGTCCGGCAGACCGAGGTTGAGCGGGCCGAAGGAGACGTCCTGCGCGACGGACGCGGCGAACAGCTGGTCGTCGGGGTCCTGCACCACCAGCTGCACGGTCGTCCGCAGCCGGGTCAGTCCCTTGCGGTCGTACGTGACCGGCGTCCCCTCGACCGCCAACCGGCCGTCGTGCGGCTTCAGTCCACCGCTGAGCAGCCGCATCAGCGTGGTCTTGCCGCTGCCGTTGCGCCCCAGCAGCGCCAGCGCCCGCCCCTCGCGGACGTCGAAGTCGAGGCCGCTGAGCACGACGGGGCCGTCCTCGTAGGCGTAGGAGGCGCCCCGCAGGGTGACGAGGGCGGTGGGCTCGCTCATGGCTGGGCCTTTTTCGGTGCGGGGGTGGGGGTGGCGGGTGTCGTGAGTGGGGAGTGGCTTGTGGCCGTGCGTGCGATGGGGCCGCTCTGGTGGGGGTCGGTCGTGTCCCGGGCGGTGACGAGGGCGGTGGGCTCGCTCATGGCAGGGCCCTTTCCAGTACGAGGGTGACGACGGCCAGCGCTGCGAGCAGGACGCAACTCGCGGCCGTGAAACGGACGGAGACCTTCGCCTCGGGGACCAGGACGCGCAAGGTGCCGTCGTAGCCGCGCCCGGCGAGCCCGGCCTGGAGCCGGGTGGCCCGCTCGAAGGAGCGCACGAAGGCGGTCGCGCCGAGCCCGGCCAGCGAACGCCAGGTCGCGGCGCGGGTGGTGTGCCCGAGCCGGGCGGCCTGCGCGTCCCGCACCCGGCGCACCGAGTCGAGCAGCAGGAAGCTCATGCGGTACGTCACCAGCGCGACGTCCACGACGGGCGCGGGCACGCCGGCCTGCACCAGCCGGGGCAGCAGGTCCGACATCGGCGTGGTGAACGCGAACAGCAGCACCCCGAGCGAGGCCGCCGAGGTGCGCAGCAGCAGTTCACCGGCGCGCAGCGGCCCGTCGGCGGCGAGGGACACGAAGCCCTGCCCCCCGCCGACCTGGACCAGCAGCGTGGCCGCGCCGGTCACACAGAAACCGAGCGGCACGCGGTACGCCCGCCACAGCCGCCGTCCGGGCACGCCCGCCGGGCCCAGCAGCACGGTCAGCGCGGTGACCAGGACCAGCGCGGCACCCGGCCAGGGCGGCAGGGAGATCGCGAGCACGGTGAGACCGAGCCCGAGCACGGCCTTGTCCACGGGATGACGGCGGCGCCAGCGACTGCCGTGCGCCGCCGCGTCGATCGGCAGCATCCGTCAGACCCTGTCGGCCTTCGGCTCCTCGGCGCCACGGGCCGCGGCGTCCTCGGTGACCCGCTGCAGGGCCCGCTGCTCACCCTGCCTGCGTCCGCGGTGCAGTCCGAAGTAGTAGGCGAGGACACCGGCACCCAGCGCCGCCTGGAGGGAGAACAGGGCCGATTCGATCTCGCCGGACGGAGGCTCGTACAGCGGCGAGAACCACGGCTCGTAGTCCGGCTCGATCTCGGTGATCGCCGTCTCCGCCTCGCCGTCGGCGCCGGTGAACGGCTCCTCCTTGTGGTCGCCCAGGCCGAGCGTCAGCGGCAGCACGGCGAGCGCGGCCACCACGAGCAGCAGCAGGACGTTGATCTTGGTGTTCCTGCTCATCGGGCCACCGCCTCGGTCTCGCTGCGGGACTGCTTCTTGGCCAGGAGCACGCCCAGCCGGGTCAGTTCGCCCTTGCTGGACTGCACCAGCAGCCGCATCACGAGCACCGTCAGCAGGCCCTCGCTCACCGCCAGCGGGATCTGGGTGACGGCGAAGATGGAGCCGAACTTGCCGAGCGCGCCCAGGAATCCGCTGCCCGGGTCGGGGAACGCGAGCGCCAGCTGGACGCTGGTCACGCAGTAGGTGGACAGGTCCGCGACGAACGCGCCGGAGAACACGGCGACCATCAGCGGCACATCGTAGCGCCGCAGCAGCCTGTAGATCGCGTAGCCGGCCCAGGGCCCGACGATCGCCATCGAGAAGACGTTGGCGCCGAGCGTGGTCAGGCCGCCGTGCGCGAGCAGCAGCGCCTGGAAGAGCAGCGTGATGGTGCCCAGGACCGCCATGATCGGCGGCCGGAACAGGATGGCGCCCAGGCCCGTGCCGGTGGGATGGGAGCAGCTGCCGGTCACCGACGGCAGCTTCAGCGCGGACAGGACGAAGGTGAAGGCCCCGGAGGCGCCGAGCAGCAGCGTGCTCTCCGGATGCTCCCGGACCTCACGGGTGAGTGACCGTACTCCGTGTACGACGAACGGCGCGGACGCGACGCCCCAGGCGACCGCGTGCGCCGGGGGCAGAAAACCCTCGGCTATGTGCATGGCTCAGCAGACCCTCTCCAGCACCTCGTGGATGGTTGACGTGCCTTGGCCGGTCTCCTGGCTGACGGGTGACACCGCCCGTGCTCCGCCTTCCCGGGTCTAGGGCCCTGGCGTCACATTCCCGTCGTCCGCCCGAAGGGCGGGCCGCGCGGCGTCTGGCGCGTGCGATCGCAAGGCGCCGGAGCGCCCTCGTGGCGGAGCCACGTGGGCGCTTCGGCAACGCGGCGAGCGTGCGTGCCAGGCGTCGCGCGGCAGACGGGAATGTGGCGCCAGGGCCCTAGGACCCAGTGGCTTGCCCGCGAGGGCAGGAGCCGGACTTCCCGATTCACAGTGGCGAGGGCCGCACCGGCATCACACCGGATTTCCCGTTCACCAAGGCGTGGTGACAGTAGTGCCCGTGGCGGGTGGCTGACAAGCACACCCCAAAGGTGTGAAAGCGGCGTTCGTCCGCTTCGTGGCGGGTTCCCTTCCGGGCGCGTAACGTGATCGAGCATGAAGATCCTCATCAGCGCCGACATGGAGGGCGCCACCGGTGTGACCTGGCCGGCCGACGTGCTCCCGGGGACTCCCCAGTGGGAGCGCTGCCGGGCGATGTTCACCTCCGACGTGGACGCCGCCGTGCTGGGATTCCTGGACGGCGGCGCCGACGCCGTCCTCATCAACGAGGCGCACTGGTCCATGCGCAATCTGCTGCTCGAACGGCTCGACGAGCGGGCCGAGATGCTCACCGGCCGGCACAAGACGCTGTCCATGGTCGAGGGTGTGCAGCACGGCGACGTGGACGGCATCGCCTTCGTCGGCTACCACGCCGGCGCCGGCATGGAGGGTGTTCTGGCCCACACCTACCTCGCGAACCAGATCACAGGCGTCTGGCTCAACGACGTCCGGGCCAGCGAGGGCCTGCTGAACGCGCACGTCGTCGCCGAGTACGGCGTCCCCGTGGTGCTCGTCACCGGCGACGACCTGGCCTGCGAGGACGCGCTCGGCTACGCGCCCGGGGCGCTGAAGGTCGCCGTCAAGGACCACGTCTCGCGGTACGCGGCGGTGTGCCGTACGCCGGCCAGGACGGCCGCCGACATCCGTGCCGCGGCCAAGGAGGCGGCCGGGCTGGCGGTCCGTCACGAGCCGGTGCGCGGCGGGCCGTTCACCGTCGCCGTCGAGTTCGACGCAGAACACCTCGCGATGGCCGTCACCGTCGTTCCCGGCGTCGAACGTATCGGCGAGCGCAAGGTGGCGTACACCAGCGAGCGAATGTACGAGGGAATCCGTACCTTCAAGGCGGTCACCACGATCGCCTCGGCCTCGGTGGAGGAGCAGTATGGCTGACGGGCAGGCACTGGACGAAGTCGTCACGTTCACCTCGGACCTCATCCGCATCGACACGACCAACCGCGGCGGCGGCGACTGCCGGGAGCGCCCCGCCGCCGAGTACGCGGCCGCCCGGCTGGCCGAGGCAGGCCTGGACCCCGCCCTGCTGGAGCGCACGAAGGGCCGGACGAACGTGGTCGCCCGCATCGAGGGCACCGATCCGTCGGCGGACGCGCTCCTCGTGCACGGTCACCTGGACGTGGTGCCCGCGCAGGCCGGCGAATGGAGCGTGCACCCCTTCTCCGGGGAGATCCGCGACGGCGTCGTGTGGGGCCGGGGCGCGGTCGACATGAAGAACATGGACGCGATGATCCTCGCCGTCGTGCGGTCCTGGGCCCGCGAGGGCGTACGGCCCCGCCGGGACGTCGTGATCGCGTTCACCGCCGACGAGGAGGCCAGCGCCGAGGACGGCTCCGGGTTCCTCGCCGACCGGCACGCCGCGCTGTTCGAGGGCTGCACCGAAGGCATCGGCGAGTCCGGCGCCTTCACCTTCCACGACGGCAGCGGCCGGCAGCTCTACCCCCTCGCCGCCGGCGAGCGCGGCACCGGCTGGGTCAAGCTCACCGCCCACGGGCGCGCCGCGCACGGCTCGCGCCCCAACCGGGAGAACGCGGTCACCCGCCTCGCCGCGGCCGTCACCCGCATCGGCGCCCACGAGTGGCCGCTCAGGCTCACCCCGACCGTGCGCGCCGCCCTCACCGAACTCGCCGCGCTCTACGGCCTCGACGCCGACCTGGACGACGTGGACGGCCTGCTCCACAAGCTCGGACCGGCCGCCCGGCTGGTCGAGGCGACCGTCCGCAACAGCGCCAACCCGACCATGCTGGAGGCCGGTTACAAGGTCAACGTCATCCCCGGGGAGGCCGTCGCCCATGTCGACGGCCGATATCTCCCGGGTCACGAGGACGAGTTCCGCGCCACCCTTGACCAGCTCACCGGACCTGACGTGAACTGGGAGTTCCACCATCACGAGGTGGCCCTCCAGTCACCCGTGGACTCCCCGACGTACGCCCGGATGCGCGCGGCCGTCGAGGAGTTCGCACCCGAGGGGCACGTCGTGCCGTACTGCATGCCCGGCGGGACCGACGCCAAGCAGTTCTCACGGCTCGGCATCACCGGCTACGGCTTCTCACCGCTGAAGCTGCCGGAGGGCTACGACTACGGGGCCATGTTCCACGGCGTCGACGAGCGGGTGCCCATCGAGGCACTGCACTTCGGCGTCCGCGTGCTCGACCGTTTTCTGCGTACGGCCTAGTGGAGTTGGGGGAGACAGTGCGGACGCTGGCGTACGGTTCCTGGCCCTCGCCCATCGACGCGGCCGTCGCCGCGGCGCACGAGGGGCGGCCCGACTTCGTGGGCTTCGTGGGGGACGAGGCCTGGTGGACCGAGGCCCGGCCCACCGAGGGCGGCCGGTACACCCTGGTACGGCGCCGCGCCGACGGCGGCGAGGAGTCGGTGCTGCCCGCCCCGTGGAACGTGCGCAGCCGGGTCATCGAGTACGGCGGGCAGCCGTGGGCCGGTGCCGTCGCCGACGGCCGGCCGCTCGTCGTCTTCGTCGACTTCGCCGACCAGCGGCTCTACCGCTACGAGGAGGGCGGCGAGCCGCGTCCGCTCACCCCCGTCTCCGAGGTGGGCGGCGGACTGCGCTGGGTGGAGCCGCGGCTGCGGCTCGACCTCGGCGAGGTGTGGTGCGTGCTGGAGGAGTTCACCGGCTCCGGACCCACCGACGTGCGGCGCGTCCTGGCCGCCGTACCGCTGGACGGCTCGGCGGCCGGGGACCGCGGCGCCGTACGCGAACTGACCGACGACGGACGCCGCTTCCTCACCGGCGCGCGGATCTCGCCCGACGGGCGGCAGGCCGCGTGGCTCACCTGGGACCATCCGCACATGCCGTGGGACGGCACCGAACTGCTCGTCGCCGACGTCGCGACGGACGGCACCCTCGGCAGCCCGCGGACCGTCGCCGGCGGCCTGGAGGAGTCGATCGCCCAGGCCGACTGGTCGCCCGACGGCCGGCTGCTGTACGTCAGCGACCGCAGCGGCTGGTGGAACCTCTACCGCGACGGCGTGCCGCTGTGCCCCCGCGAGGAGGAGTTCGGCGGGCCGCTGTGGCAGCTCGGCCTGAGCTGGTTCGCGCCCCTGTCGAGCGGGCTCGTCGCGGTCGTGCACGGCCGTGGCGCGACGGCCCTCGGGGTGCTCGACCCGGAGACCGGCGAGATCGTCGACGCGGCCGGCCCCTGGACCGAGTTCGCGCCCACGCTCGCGGCGTACGGCGAGCGGGTCGTCGCCGTCGGAGCGAGCCCGCGCAGCGCCTACGAGGTGGTCGAGCTGGACGCCGGCACCGGCCGCACCCGGGTGATCGGGGCCGCGCACGACGACGCCGTGGACCCCGCCTACTACCCCGAGCCGCAGATCCGCACCTTCACCGGACCCGGCGGCCAGGACATCCACGCGCACATCTACCCGCCCCACAACCCCGGCTGCGTGGCCCCCGGCGACACCCCGCCGCCCTATGTCGTCTGGGCGCACGGCGGCCCCACCTCGCGCGCGCCCCTCGTGCTGGACCTGGCCATCGCCTACTTCACCTCCCGCGGCATCGGCGTCGCGGAGGTCGACTACGGCGGCTCCAGCGGCTACGGCAGGGAGTACCGCAACCGGCTGCGCGAGCAGTGGGGTGTGGTCGACGTCGAGGACTGCGCGGCCGTCGCGCTGGCCCTCGCCGACGAGGGCACCGCCGACCGGCGGCGGCTCGCCGTCCGGGGCGGCAGCGCGGGCGGCTGGACCACGGCCGCCTCGCTCACCACGACCGACGTCTTCGCGTGCGGCACCATCCTCTACCCGATCCTCGACCTGGCCGGCTGGGGCACGGGCGAGACCCACGACTTCGAGTCCCAGTACCTGGAGTCCCTGGTGGGACCGCTCGCCGAGGTGCCCGCACGGTACCTGGAGCGCTCGCCCGCGGAGCACGCCGAGCACCTCACGGTGCCGTTCCTGCTGCTCCAGGGCCTGGACGACGTGATCTGCCCGCCCGCCCAGTGCGAGCGGTTCCTCGCCCGGATGGAGGGCAGACGCGTGCCGCACGCCTACATCGCCTTCGAGGGGGAGGGACACGGGTTCCGCAGGGCGGAGACGATGGTCCGCGTCCTGGAGTCCGAGCTCTCCCTGTACGCTCAGGTCTTCGGGATCGACCCGCCCGACATCCCGAAGCTGGAGCTCGCCAAGTGACCGACTCCGTACGGCCGTTGCAGCGGCCGTCCCGACTCGCCCCCGGCGCCCGCGTGGCCGTCGTCGCCCCCAGCGGACCGGTGGCCGAGGAACGGCTGGAGTCCGGGCTCGACGTGCTGCGCGGCTGGGACCTCGACCCGGTCGTGGCGCCCCATGCGCTCGACCGGCACGGTGGGTTGGGCTACCTCGCGGGCACGGACGCCGACCGTGCCGCCGACCTCCAGCGGGCCTGGTGCGATCCGTCCGTGCACGCCGTGCTGTGCGCCCGGGGCGGCTACGGCGCGCAGCGGATGGTCGACCTGCTCGACTGGGACGCGATGGCCGCGGCCGGGCCGAAGGTCTTCGTCGGCTTCAGCGACATCACCGTGCTGCACGAGGCGTTCGCGACCCGGCTGGGCATCGGCACGCTGTACGGGCCGGCGGCGGCGGGCGTCGACTTCATCAAGAACGCGCGGGCGCAGGAGCACCTGAGGGCCACGCTCTTCGATCCGGAGTCGGTGCGCACGATCACCTCCACCGGCTCCGCGCTGGTCCCGGGCCGGGCGCGGGGCGTCACGCTCGGCGGCTGCCTCAGCCTGCTCGCCGCCGACACCGGCACCCCGCACGCCCGTGCCTCCGCACGCGGCGGCCTGCTGTGCCTGGAGGACGTCGGCGAGCGGACGTACCGGCTCGACCGCTGCCTGACCCAGCTCCTGCGCGCCGGCCTGTTCGACGGCGTGCGCGGTGTGCTGCTCGGGTCGTGGCAGGAGTGCGGGCCGTACGAGCGGGTGCGTGCGCTGCTCCTGGACCGACTGGGTGGCCTCGGTGTGCCCGTGGTGGAGGAGTTCGGGTTCGGGCACGGTGAAGGCGCGCTGACGATTCCGTTCGGGGCGAGGGCGGAACTCGACGCCGAGGCGGGGACGTTGACGCTCGACGAGCCCGCTCTGCGCTGAACTCGATTCACTGAACCTCCGTCAAGAAACCTCCGTCACGGCGATTGACCTCGCCTGACACGTGTCACACCATGGCAACCGGCCAGTACTTACCGGTCGGTATGCAGGGCTGTCCCGACGTGCCTCAGTGTGGAGGTCTCCGTGTCCCGTCGTGTGCCCAGATCCCGAGCCCCACTCGCTCTCGTCCTCGGCGCCACGCTCACCGCACCCCTCGCGCTCACCGCACCGGCCGCGGCCGCGACCGGCCAGTACACCGTCACCGCCCTGAAGTTCACCGTCCGCGCGGGCGACCGCAGCTGCACCGTCGACGCCGACCTGTACCGCCCCGCCGGCGTGGAACGCGCCCACCCCGCACCCGCGGTCGTCGCCACCAACGGCTTCGGCGGCAGCAAGTCCGACGGCTCGACCGACATCATCGGCAAGTCCTTCGCCGAGCGCGGCTACGTCTCCCTCGTCTACTCCGGCCTCGGCTTCGGCAGGTCCGGCTGCCTGATCTCCCTCGACGACCCCGCCCTCGACGGCGTCGCCGCCTCCGGCCTGGTCGACTTCCTGGGCGGCCGGCGCGCCGCCGACGACGGCACGAAGGCCGACTACGTCATCCTTGACGCCCCGGGCGACCCGCGCGTCGGCATGGTCGGCGGCTCCTACGGCGGGGCCGTCCAGCTCGCCACGGCCGCCGTCGACCGGCGCCTGGACGCACTGGTGCCGATGATCACCTGGAACGACCTGGCGTACTCCCTCGACCCGAACAACGCCGTCGGCGGCGGCAGCGTCCCCGGCTCCTTCAAGTGGCAGTGGGCCAACGGCTTCTACCTGATCGGCGAGGGACAGCCGCTGCTGGAGCCCAACCTCGACCCCTCCCGCATCAACTCCATGGCCTGCCTGCACTTCGTCACCAAGGCCTGCGACACCATCCGCACCCTCAACTCCGGCCGCTACCCGCCGAAACAGACCGCCGACCTGCTCGCCTACGCCCGCAGCGTCTCGCCGGTGTCGTACCTGAACCGCGTCAAGGCGCCCACCCTCCTCGTCCAGGGCCAGGCCGACAGCCTCTTCAACCTCAACGAGGCGACCGCGACGTACCGGACCCTCAAGGACCAGGGCACCCCGACCAAGATGATCTGGCAGTCCTGGGGCCACAGCGGCGGCATGACCGACCCCGCCTCCGGCGAACTCAACCTCGGCCAGGGCAACCTGGAGACCAGCTACGTCGGCCGCCGCGTCCTCGCCTGGTTCGACCGCTACCTGCGCGGGCACGCCGTCGACACCGGACCCGCCTTCGCCTACTACCGCGACTGGATCACCGACCCCGAGCACACCTACGCCACCGCCGACCGCGTCCCCGCGCTCAGCCGCACGCTCTACCTCTCCGGCGACGGCAAGCTCGTCGACAACCGCCACGAGGTGAAGCGCGGCAGCCGTACGTACACCAACTGGCTCGTGCCCACCAGCCACTCGGAGAGCTCGCTCGCCGGACTCATCGGCCTCCCGGACCCGGCGCCGTACGACACCCCGGGCACCCACCTCGCCTGGACCGGCGAGCCGTTCGCACGCACCACCGACGTCGTCGGCGCGCCCCGGGCCACGCTCCGGGTCAGCTCCCCGCGGGCCGAGCGGACCCAGCACTCCGGGGACGCGGCCGACAAGCTCGTGCTCTTCGCCAAGCTGTACGACATCGCCCCCGACGGCACCCGGACGCTGGTGCACCGGCTCGTCGCACCGGTGCGCGTGCCCGACGTGCGGCGGAGCTTCACCGTCACGCTGCCGGGGATCGTGCACCGGTACGAGAAGGGGCACCGGCTGCGGTTCGTGATCGCGGCGAGTGACGACGCGTACTTCGGCAACCGGGGGATCAAGCCGGTCACCGTGGTCAGCGCGCCCCACGACACCGGGGTGCTCCGGCTGCCGGTGATCGGTTAGCGCCCGGCGGGCCGCTCACCGTGCGTGATCGCCACTTCGGGAGCATCCTTGGTGGTATGACCGCGAAGACGTCGGAGAGCGGCTCGAAGGCCGGCGGGAAGCGGGGTGGCCTGTCCGGGGCGATGACCCCCGGCAGGATCGCCGTGCTGGTGCTCGCCGCCCTCGCGCTGATCTTCATCTTCGAGAACACCCGCGAGACCGAGATCCGGCTGCTGATCCCCCTGGTGACGATGCCGCTGTGGCTGGCGCTGCTGGCCATGGGCATCGTCGGCGCACTGTTCGGCGGTTACTTCATGCGACGTCGCCGCTAGCGGGTCGTAGGCTGGCGCAATGCCGCAGCCCTCGTCCCGCTACCTCGCCGAAGGCCCCCGCGTGGGCATACGCCACTTCACCCACGAGGACGCCGCCGAGTTCACCGCGCGTGCCCGGGAGAGCAAGGAGCTGCACCGTCCGTGGCTCTTCCCGCCGGACGGCGACGCCGCGTACGCCGCCTATGCCGGGCGGCTGATCGAGGATCCGACCAAGGCGGGGTTCCTGGTGTGCGCGAAGGAGGACGGCGGGGGGATCGCCGGGTTCGTCAACATCAACAACATCGTCGAGGGCGCCTTCCAGAGCGGTGCCCTCGGTTACGGCGCCTTCTCCCACGCGGCCGGCCGCGGCCTGATGCGGCAGGGCCTCGACCTGGTGGTCGGTCATGCCTTCGGCCCGATGCGGCTGCACCGGCTGGAGATCAACGTCCAGCCGGCCAACACCGGCTCCACCGCCCTCGCCCGCGCCTGCGGCTTCCGCCTGGAGGGCTTCTCGCCGAACATGCTCTTCGTCGACGGGGCCTGGCGCGATCACGAACGGTGGGCGATCACCGCCGAGATGCGGCCCTGAAGCCGGTCGTCATCGCGATGCCATGGCATCGAGTGCCGATTTCGCGTCGCGGAGGATTCGGAGAGAGGACGGGGCGCATGCGGAACATCGTGGCGCGCGACGCCCCCTCAGCTCCGACCGGCTGCGGCCCTGTCTGCGGGCCGTGGTGACCGTCTACGAGCCCGACCTGGACCCGGAGGGCCCGGCCGGGGCGCTGCTCACCGACGTGGTGGTGACGGCCCTGGGCTACGCCTGGCGGTCCACGTACTCGTAGATCGCCCCGTCCGGGTGCATCGCGATCAGATTGCGCCCGGCGGGGGTCGCCATCGGCCCGGCGACGATGTGCGCCCCCAGCTCGCTGAGCACCTGCCGGGCCTCCTCGACGTCCTTGACGGCGATCGTCGCGGCGACCTTGCGCAGCACCTCCAGCTCGGCCGCGGGGCCGCTCATCAGCAGGAAGCAGCCGACCGCGGCCACCTGGACACCGCCGCGTTCGAAGCGGAGCGCTCTGCCGCCGGCGAGGCGTTCGTAGAAGGGGACCGCGGTCTCCAGGTCGTCGACGCATACGCGCAGCGTGGCTCCCAGAATGTCCATGCGGGAAGCCTAGTTGGGCGCGGACCGATACGGAGATCGTTTCACGCGATCCCCGCACTCCCCGTTATGCCGATGCCGGCGGGGGTACCCGGCGCCCATGGATCGCTTGGATCATCTTGAGCATCTGGACAAGGAACTGGTCGACGAGCTGGCGCAGGTGGCGCGGGAGACCGTGCGCGACGAACTGCGCGAGCAGACGCGCCGGCAGCGCCGCCGGGCCGTGCTGTACGCCGGGTCCGGCGCCGTCGCCCTGTACGCGGGCGCGGCCCTCGCGCTCGCGATGGGGCTCGGCCTCGCCGCCGCGCTGCCCGACTGGGCGGCCGCACTGATCACCGCGGTGATCCTCGGTGTGCTGGCCTACCTGCTGCGCGGCGCGGCACGGCCGTCCGCGTCCCGGCCGGCGCCGGACACGGCGACCGGAGCCGCACACGGGCGCACCCTCGGCGGCACGGCGCCGGGCACTCCGCCCGGCGGGCTCGGCATGCCGTATCCGCCGATGCCGCCCGGACCGCCGGAGGCGGGAGCACCGGGCACGGGCGGGACGCGGACACCGCGTCCCGACGACATCGGTCCCGAGCCGCCGCACCACCGGGCGTGAATCCGGGCGCGGTGACGAACGAAGGCCCTGCCGGGACGGCAGGGCCTTCGTTCGTCACCGGGGCTGTCAGGCCACCCGGTACTGCTCCATCTCGTCCGTCCGCAGGGTCAGCCCGTGTCCGAGGCCGTGGGTCGGGGTGACCGTGCCGCCCGTCGGGTCCAGGGCGCCGGCGAAGAACATGTCCTCCAGACGCACATGGTCGTGGAACCACTCGATGTGCCGCAGATTGGGGATCGCGGCGGCCACTGCGGCGTGGGCATGCGGCGCGCAGTGGGCCGAGACCTCCAGGCCGTGGGCCTGGGCGAGGGCGGCGGCACGTACGAACTCCGTCAGACCGCCGCAGCGCGTGGCGTCGATCTGGAGGCAGTCGACCGCCCCGGCCGAGATCATGCGGGCGAAGTACGGCAGGTCGTAGCCGTACTCACCGGCCGTGACGTCGCACATCAGGCTGTCGCGGACCAGCCGCAGACCTGTCAGATCGTCCGAGGACACCGGCTCCTCGAACCAGCCGACGTCGTGCCCGGCGAGCCCGTGGCCGACCCGGACCGCCTGTTTGCGGGTGTAGGCGCCGCCCGCGTCGACGTACAACTCGGCTGCGGGGCCGATCACTTGGCGTGCCGTCCGCACCCGGTCCAGGTCACGCAGGGCCGCGCGGCCCCGGTCCTCGCCGATCCTGATCTTCACGCGCGGAATGCGCTGGCCGTGCACCCAGCCGTTCAGCTGCGCCGCCAGATGCTTGTCGTGGTACGTCGTGAAACCGCCGCTGCCGTACACGGGGACCCGCTCCCGGCACACTCCCAGCAGCCGCGCCAGCGGCAGCTCCAGGAGCCGGGCCTTGAGGTCCCACAGGGCGATGTCCAGCGCCGAGACCGCGCACGCGGCGACGCCCGCGCGGCCCGCGTTGCGGATCGCGCGGCACATCGCGTCGTGCGCCGCCGGGACGTCCAGGGCGCCGCGGCCCTCGACCAGCGGAGCGAGATGGTCGCGCAGGAAGTCGCCGACCGCCGCCGGACCGTACGTCCACCCGGTGCCGGTGGTGTCGCCCGAGGTCACCTCGGCGATCACCACGGTCGTGGAGTTCCAGCTCAGGGTGCCGTCCGCCTCGGGGGCGTCGGTGGGCACCGTGTACACGGAGACGACGGGGCGACGGAGTTTCATCGCGCCGGCCCGTCCCACTCCACGCTCGCCGTGACCTGGCCGTACGCGAACATGCGGGACACCTCCGGGAGTGCCGCCTCGGCGGGGCGGACGGATCGTCCTCCGAGTACCCGCGGGCGCCGCCGGAAACCGGCCCGGGCAGGTCGGCGCGGCGGAGGCCCGTGGCTCCCGGGCCGACGTTTGGCGGTCCTGGCCCGGGGGACGCGGAAGGCTCCGAGGTACGCGACAGCGTCGGAGGCGCACCGTGAGTCGACCCCGCATCGTGATCGTCGGCGCCGGATTCGCCGGGTACCGGGCGGCCCGCGCCCTGTCCCGGCTCACCCGGCACAAAGCCGAAGTCACCCTGCTGAACCCGACCGACTACTTCCTGTATCTGCCCCTGCTGCCCCAGGTCGCCGCCGGCATCCTGGAGCCACGCAGGGTGACCGTCTCGCTCACCGGCACGCTGCCGGACGTCCGGCTCGTGCTGGGCGAGGCCGACGCCGTCGATCTCGACGGGCACACCGTGCGCTACACCGGCCCCGAGGGCGACGGCGGCACCCTGCCCTTCGACCGGCTGATCCTCGCCGCGGGCAGCGTCAACAAGCTGCTGCCCATCCCCGGCGTCGCCGAGCACGCGCACGGCTTCCGCGGCCTGCCCGAGGCGCTGTACCTGCGGGACCACGTGACCCGGCAGATGGAGCTGGCGGCAGCCGCCGACGACCCCGCGAGCTGCGCGGAACGCTGCACGTTCGTCGTCGTCGGCGCCGGATACACCGGCACCGAGGTCGCCGCGCAGGGCAAACTCTTCACCGACTCCCAGCTCCGCAGGCGCCCCCTGCGGGCGGGCATACGGCCACGCTGGCTGCTGCTGGACATCGCCGGGCGGGTCCTGCCCGAGCTCGACGAGAGCCTGTCGCGCACCGCCGACCGGGTGCTGCGGCAGCGGGGTGTCGAGGTGCGGATGGGCACCTCCGTGAAGGAGGCCACCCATCGCGGGGTGCTGCTGACCGACGGCGAGTCCGTCGACACCCGCACCCTCGTGTGGTGCGTCGGCGTACGGCCCGACCCGCTCGCCGAGTCGCTCGAACTGCCCTTGGAGAAGGGCCGCTTGCTCGTCGACCCCTACCTTCAGGTGCCGGGCCGGCCCGCACTGTTCGCCGCCGGGGACGCCGCCGCCGTGCCCGACCTGGAGAATCCCGGCGCCTACACCCCGATGACCGCCCAGCACGCCTGGCGGCAGGGCAAGGCCGTGGCGCACAACGTCGCCGCGTCACTGGGCCTGGGGGAGCGGCGCGCCTACCGCCACCGCGACCTGGGCTTCGTCGTCGACCTCGGCGGCGTCAAGGCAGCCGCCAACCCGCTGGGCATCCCCCTGTCCGGAGTGGCCGCGGGGGCGGTCACCCGCGGCTACCACCTCGCCGCGATGCCCGGAAACCGCGTCCGCGTGGCCGCCGACTGGCTCCTGGACGCCGTACTGCCGCGCCAGGCCGTCCAGTTGGGCCTCGTACGATCGTGGTCGGTACCGCTGGACACGGCCTCGCCGGAGGTGGCCCGGGTGCCGGGCGGCCCCGGGAAGGCGCGGGCGGGCAGCACGGGGCCGGCCGAGGGGTCGCGTGCCGTTGAGGGAGCCGAACCGACGGACCGCATCCGCGATCCCGACGCCGCCAAGCACGCCGAGCCTCCGGGTCCGGTGAAGGAGCCGGATCCGGTCCAGGACTCCGGTGTCGCGCGGCATGCCGGGTCCCCGGGTCCGGTGAAGGAGTCGGATTCGGTCCTGGACTCCGAAGCTGCGCGGCACGGTGAGCCTTCGGGTTCGGTGAGGGAGCCGGATTCGGTCCTGGACTCCGAAGCTGCGCGGCATGCCGGGTCCCCGGGTCCGGTGAGGGAGTCGGATTCGGTCCTGGACTCCGAAGCTGCGCGGCACGGTGAGCCTTCGGGTTCGGTGAAGGAGCCGGATCCGGTCCAGGACCCCGGTGCCGCGCGGCACGCCGAGCCCCCGGGCCCTGTGAAGCAGCCGGACCTGATCCAGGCTGCCGAGCACACTCCGGGCGCCTCCTCCTCCGACGCGCCGGCCGTCCACAAGCATCGCCCCAGGGATCCCTCGACCCTCGCCCCGCCGGAACCCCGCTCGCCCGCCTCCTCGGAAGGAGACTCATGAACACCGCCGAACTCACCGAGCTGGCCCAGCAGTTGAGGGTGGACAGTGTGCGGGCGTCCGCAGCCGCGGGGTCGGGGCATCCGACGTCGTCGATGTCGGCCGCCGATCTGATGGCGGTTCTCCTCGCGCGGCATCTGCGGTACGACTTCGAGCGGCCCGCCCACCCGGGCAACGACCGGTTCGTGCTGTCCAAGGGGCATGCCACGCCGCTGCTGTACGCCGCCTACAAGGCCGTCGGCGCCATCGAGGACGGCGAGCTGCTCACCTTCCGCCGGATCGGCAGCCGTCTCGAAGGACACCCCACCCCGCGCCGGGTGCCGTGGGTGGAGACCGCGAGCGGCTCGCTCGGGCAGGGACTGCCGATCGGCGTCGGCATCGCGCTGGCCGGGAAGCGGCTGGACCGCGCCGGCTACCGGGTGTGGGTGCTGTGCGGGGACAGCGAACTCGCCGAGGGTTCCGTGTGGGAGGCCGCCGAACACGCGGCGTACGAGAACCTGGACAACCTGACCGCCGTCGTGGACGTGAACCGGCTGGGCCAGCGCGGCCCGACCCGGCACGGCCACGATCTCGACGCCTACGCCCGCCGCTTCCAGGCTTTCGGCTGGCACACCATAGAGGTCGACGGCCATGACGTGGACGCCGTGGACCGTGCCTACGGGGAGGCCCGCTCCACCACCGGGCAGCCCACCGTCGTCCTCGCCCGCACC
Source organism: Streptomyces sp. bgisy027 (assembly GCF_057710365.1). NCBI lineage: Bacteria > Bacillati > Actinomycetota > Actinomycetes > Kitasatosporales > Streptomycetaceae > Streptomyces > Streptomyces sp. bgisy027. Next base: position 111,567 of record NZ_JBYIVZ010000006.1, on the reverse strand, counting down.
CTCAAGGGCAAGGGCGTCGCCGACGTCCAGGACCGCGAGGGGCTGCACGGCAAGCCGCTGCCGGACGCCGACGCGGCCGTCGCCGAACTCGGCGGACCACGCGACCTGCGGGTCCGGGTCCACGAGCCGCCCGCGACCCGCGCCCTGCACGCCGTGCCCGACGGACACCTCGAACTGCCCCGCTGGGACAAGGGGGACGAGGTCGCCACCCGCAACGCCTACGGCGAGGCGCTCGCCGCGCTCGGCTCCGCACGCTCCGACGTCGTCGCCCTCGACGGCGAGGTCAGCGACTCCACCCGCGCCGAGTTCTTCGCCAAGGAATTCCCCGACCGGTTCTTCGAGTGCTACATCGCCGAGCAGCAGATGGTCGCCGCGGCGGTGGGCCTCGCCACGCGCGGCCGGGTGCCGTACGCCTCCACCTTCGCCGCCTTCCTGACCCGCGCCCACGACTTCGTGCGCATGGCGTCCATCAGCGGCGTCGGCGTCAACCTCGTCGGCTCGCACGCCGGGGTCGCCATCGGGCAGGACGGGCCCAGCCAGATGGGCCTGGAGGACCTGGCGATGATGCGGGCGGTGTACGACTCGACCGTGCTGTACCCGTGCGACGCCAACCAGACCGCGAAGCTCGTCGCTGCCATGGCCGGCCTCGACGGCATCCGCTATCTGCGCACCTCGCGCGGCGCCGGCCCGGTGATCTACGGCCCCGACGAGGAGTTCCCGGTCGGCGGCAGCAAGGTGCTGCGCGCCGGGGACCACGACCGGCTGACCGTCGTCGCGGCCGGGGTCACCGTGCACGAGGCGCTGGCCGCCGCCGACGTCCTGGCCCGCGAGGGCATCGCCATCAGGGTGATCGACCTCTACTCCGTCAAGCCGGTCGATCAGTCGACGCTCCGGCAGGCCGCCGAGGAGACGGGCCTGTTGCTCACGGTGGAGGACCACCACGAGGAGGGCGGCCTCGGCGACGCCGTCCTGGACGCCTTCCTCGACGGGCGCCCGGTACCGCGCCTGGTGCGGCTCGCCGTGCGCACGATGCCGGGCTCGGCGTCCCCGGACGAGCAGTTGCACGCCGCCGGGATCGACGCCGCGTCCATCGCCGCCGCCGGCAAGCTGCTGGTGGAGGAGGCGGTCGTACGGTGACCGACGGCGGTACGAGGAGAGTGCGGGCAGGCCGTCGTACCGTCGAGGTCAAACGGGTCGACAAGGTGCTCTTCCCCGGTGCCGGGGACGCGCAGGAGTACACCAAGGGCGACCTTGTCGACTACCACCGCTCCGTCGCCCGGTTCATGCTGCCGCACCTGCGGGGCCGCCCGCTGATGCTGGAGCGGCGTCCCGACGGGCTGGACGGGCCCGAGTTCATGCAGAAGAACACTCCGGAGCACTACCCGGACTGGATCACCCGTGTCGAACTGCCCAAGGAGGACGGCACCGTCCGTCACACGGTCTGCGACGACACCGCGACCCTCCTGTACCTCACCGACCAGGCCTGCCTCACCCTGCACCGCTGGCTCTCCCGTACCAGTAGCACCGACTGCCCGGACCGGCTGGTCTTCGACCTCGACCCGGCCGACGACGGCTTCGGACAGGTCCGAAAGGCCGCCGAGTTCCTCGGCGAACTGCTCGACGAACTGGAGCTGCCCTCGGCGCCGATGACCACCGGGTCACGCGGGCTGCACGTCGTCGTACCGCTGACGGGACGTCATGGCTTCGACGAGGTCCGTGAGTTCGCGCGGGACGTGGCCGACACGCTCGTCGCCGCCCACCCGGACCGGTTCACCACCGCCGCCCGCAAGAAGGAGCGCGGGGACCGCCTGTACCTCGATGTGCAGCGCAACGCCTATGCACAGACGGTGGTCGCGCCCTATACCGTCCGCGCCCGCCCAGGAGCCCCCGTGGCCACGCCGATCGCCTGGGCCGACCTGGACGACCCGGACCTCCACGCACGGCGCTGGACGATCGCCGACGCCGTGGAGAAGGCGCGCAGCGATCCGTGGGCCGGGCTGATGGGCCGGGCCCGCGCGCTGGGACCGGCCCGCCGCAGGCTCGACTCACTCAAGGGCTGAAGAAGCCGAACCAGGTGTTTGACCCGCGTCTCTCAGGCCACTCGGCGTCGGAGGCGCCATGAATGATTCACAGAACACACCCAAGACATCCAGACGGCAGACAGGCGGGGCAGGCAAACGTCCGGCCCCCATGGAGGTCCTGCGTCAGGCACGGACGCAGCTCGCCGAACTCACCGGTGCGGACGCGGAGAAGGTGACGTCCTTCGAGCAGTCGGAGGACGGCTGGTCCCTCGAGATCGAGGTCCTGGAACTGTCCCGCGTGCCCGACACGATGAGCCTGATGGCGAGCTACCAGGTCGATCTCGACCCACAGGGACATCTCACCGGGTACCGGCGCGTGCGCCGCTACGAGCGTGGGCGCTCCGACGCACACAGGCGGGGCGGCCGGTAGGTCGCCCGCCTCCGCCCAGCACCCCGCCCCGAGACAAGGAGGAAGGCACGGTATGACCGTTGTCCCGGCACAGCAGACCGGCGGCGGAGGCGGCAGCAGCGGCCTCTACGACGTACTGGAACTCGTACTCGACAGGGGGCTCGTGATCGACGCGTTCGTGCGGGTCTCCCTGGTCGGCATCGAGATCCTGAAGATCGACATCCGGGTCGTCGTGGCCAGCGTGGACACCTATCTGCGCTTCGCCGAGGCCTGCAACAGGCTCGACCTGGAGGCCGGTCCGCGCAAGGACCCGGGCCTGCCCGACCTGGTCGGGGAGATCACCGAGTCCGGTGCGAAAGGCAAGTCCAAGGGGGCGCTGTCCGGCGCCGCCGAGACCGTCTCCGACGCCTTCAAGCAGGCACGTGAGGAAGGCGAGGAGCGGCCCAGGCAGCGCACTCGCAAGTCCACGGCGTCGCGCAGGAAGGAGGAGCAGGAGTGAACACGTACGTGTACGGCATCACCGCGAGTTCGCACCCCGCGCTTCCGAAGGACATGGGCGGCATAGGTGAACCCGCCCGCCCGGTGCGGGTGCTCAGGCAAGGTGAGCTCGCCGCCCTCGTCAGCGACGCGCCGGACGGGCTGCGCCCCAAGCGCAGGGAGCTGCTCGCCCACTCCAACGTGATCGCCGAGGCGGGCGCGGCCGGCTGTGTGCTGCCCATGCGGTTCGGCAGCGTCGCGCCCGACGACGACACCGTCAGCTCGGTCCTGGCCGAACGTTGTGAGCACTACAAGGAACGTCTGACGGCTCTCGACGGCAAGGTCGAGTACAACGTCAAGGCGTCGCACGCCGAGGAGGCCGTGCTGCACCGCGTGCTGGCCGAGAACCCGGAGATCCGGGCCATGACCGAGGCCAACAGGCAGTCCGGCGGCGGCACCTACGACCAGCGGCTCCACCTCGGCGAGATGGTGGTCGCCGCTGTCAAGGCCCAGGAGGCCGAGGACGCCACCGATGTGCAGCACACCCTGGAACCGGCCGCGGACGCCGTCAGCGTCGGCCCCGACTCCAGCGGCTGGCTCGCGAACGTGTCGTTCCTGGTGGACCGCGAGGGGGCCGAGAACTTCCTCACCGCGGTCGAACAGCTCCGCTCGGGCCATCCGCACCTCGAACTGCGCGTCAACGGCCCGCTGCCGCCGTACAGCTTCGTCGAGCCCGGCCCGGCCGAGCCCGCCACCGCGAGCGCCGCGGAGCATGCGGAGGAGTGAGGTCATGGGACTGATCGGAGAGGTACTGCTGCTGCCGTTCGCCCCGGTGCGCGGCAGCGGATGGGTGATCAGACAGGTGCTGAGCGAAGCGGAACGCATCTACTACGACCCGAGTGCCGTGCGCGCCGAACTGGCACGGCTGGAGGAGCGGTTGACCGCGGGCGAGATCGACGAGGACGAGTTCGACCGTCAGGAGGACGAACTCCTCGACCGGCTCGAGATCGGCTTGCGCGCAGGCTACGGGAACAGCGACGGGACGGCATGATGAACCGAGTGGGACTGGGCCTCGCAGTGGGGGCCGGATACGTCCTCGGACGTACCAAGAAGATGAAACTGGCGTTCGCGCTGGGCACGTTGGTGGCCGGCAAGCGGCTGAACCTGACCCCGCAGGGGATCATGGACCTGGTCTCCGGGCAGCTGAAGAACAACCCGCAGTTCAAGGAGATCGGGGACCAGCTCCGCGAGGACCTGCGCGGTGTCGGCCAGGCCGCCTCGGGCGCCATGGTCGAGCGGCAGCTCGACGCGTTCGCCGACCGGCTGCACGGACGCACCGCCGAGGTGCGCGAGCAGCTGACGGGCGCGGTGCCGACGCCGGATCTCGATGCGAAGGACGAGCCGGACGCGGACGGCGACGAGCCGGAGGAGTCAACAACGAGCTCCGCAAAGAGCTCCGCAAGGGACTCCGCGAACGACGAAGAAGAGCGTGAGCAGCCGGCCCGCAAGGCCGCGGCCAAGAAGCCCGCGGCGAAGAAGACCGCGAAGAGCGCGGCCGGGAAGGCCCCCGCGAAGCGGACGGCGCCGAGGAAGAAGGCGGCGGCGAAGCGGACCGGAGGCGCCGCCAGGTCGGCGTCCCGGCAGACGGCCGGGGCACGCCGGTCGAAGGGTGGTGACGAGTCATGACCGAGACACTCGGCTCCGCGGGCTCCGCGGCCGGCGGAGCGGCGAAACAGCCGCTGTCCGGCCTCGCCAACAGTGAGGCGGCCGACCGGCTCAAGGCAGAACTTCAGGACTACCTCGCCGCGCAGGCCACGCGGCTGCTGACCGGCGCGGGCCGCAAGCTCGGCGAGACCACCCTCAAACTGAACGACATCGCCGACGGCCGCAGCCCCGGCTTCGCACAACTCGCCCTCGACGGCGGGCGCAAGCTCGCCGAGGGCAAGGGGCCGCTGCGCAGCGCGCTGGAACTCGGCGCAACCCGCGCGAAGGACAACGTCGTGAACGCGTTCAAGAACCTCGGCGGGGGCGGCAAGGGCAAGAACAAGGGCGGGGCGGGCAAGAAGCCCACGGTCATCATCGAGCACATCGACGTCGGCGTGCCGCTGCGCACCGCCTACGACCAGTGGACCCAGTACCAGGACTTCAGCACCTTCGCCAAGGGCGTGAAGAGCGCGAACCGCGCCGACGACACGACCTCCGACTGGCAGCTGAAGGTGTTCTGGTCCAACCGCGGCTGGAAGGCGCACACCACCGAGCAGCTGCCGGACGACCGGATCGCCTGGACTTCGGAGGGTGGCAAGGGCACCACGAAGGGTGTCGTCTCCTTCCACAAGCTCACCGACGGCCTGACCCGGGTCCTGCTGGTGATCGAGTACTACCCCAAGGGCCTGTTCGAGAAGACCGGCAACATCTGGCGCGCCCAGGGCCGCCGGGCCCGGCTCGACCTCAAGAACTTCGTCCGCTTCATCACCCTCAAGGGAGAGGCCGAGGACGGCTGGCGCGGTGAGATCCGCGACGGCGAGGTCGTCCGCACCCATGAGGACGCGGTCGCGGAGGAGGACGAGGAGGAGTACCAAGAGAACGAGGACGAGGACGAGGACGGCGAGGGCGACGAGGACGCCGAGTACTCCGACGAGGAGCCGGAGGGCGAGTACGAGGACGAGGAGGTAGAGGAGACCGAGGACGGCGAGGGCGAGGAGGAGCCCGAGGACGCGTACGAGGACGAGCCCGAGTACGAGGACGAAGCAGACGCCGCGTACGAGGACGAGGACGAGTACGCAGGCAGTGGGAGCCGGCGATGACCATGTCCAGCAGGCTGCCCGAGCCCTACAGCCAGGGCAGCGGAGCCAACCTCGCGGACATCCTGGAACGGGTGCTCGACAAGGGCATCGTGATCGCGGGCGACATCCGGATCAACCTGCTCGACATCGAGCTCCTGACCATCAAGCTCCGCCTCATCGTGGCCTCCGTCGACAAGGCGAAGGAGATGGGCATCGACTGGTGGGAGGACGACCCCGCGTTGTCCTCCCGCGCCCGCCGCAACGAACTGGCCAGGGAGAACGCCGAGTTGCGTGAGCGCCTGGAGCGGCTGCAGCAGCTGGAGCCCGCCGGGGAAGTCGCTCGCGGACAGAAGGAGGCCCCATGACCGCTCTGCGCTACGTCTACGCCGTGTGCCGTCCCTTTCGCTCCGCCCTCCAGGCGCAGCTGACCGGGGTCGCCGGGGCGCCGCCCAAACAGCTCACCCACCACGGCCTGGTCGCCGTAGTCAGTACGGTGCCCGAGGCCGACTTCGCCGAGGCGCCGCTGCGCGCCCACCTGGAGGACCTCGACTGGCTCACCGTCACGGCCCGCGCCCATCAGCAGGTCATCGACGCGCTCACCGCCGTCACCACGCCGTTGCCGCTGCGTCTGGGCACCGTCTTCCGGGACGACAGCGGCGTACGGACCATGATGGAGGCGCGCGAGGCGGACTTCCTGCGCGTCCTGGACCGGCTGGATGGCCGGGTGGAGTGGGGCGTCAAGGTGTTCGTGGAGCCACAGCCCACGGAAGTCGCCGAGCCCACCGCGCCCGGCCCGCCCGAGCACGGTGCGGGGTCGGGCCGTGACTATCTGCGCCGGCGCCGTACGCAGACGCGCGCCCGCGAGGACGTGTGGCAGCGGGCCACGGAATTCGCCGGCCGGCTGCACGAGACGCTTTCCGCTTTCGGTGAGGAAGCCCGGCTGCATGCCCCGCAGAGCGCCGCGCTGTCCGGGGCGTCCGGACAGAACGTGCTCAACGCCGCCTATCTGGTGCCGCGCGCGGATTCCGAGGAATTCGTGGAACTCGTGGACCGGGAGAAGGACGACGCCCCCGGAATCCGGGTCGAACTGACCGGACCCTGGGCGGCGTATTCCTTCACCGGTGAGTTCGCCGAGGAGACGGAGGTGGAGCGGTGACCGTCGTCGAACGCCGTGAGGTCGCACTCGTGGACCTGCTCGACCGGCTGCTCGCCGGGGGCGTCGTCGTCACCGGCGACATCACCCTGCGCATCGCCGACGTCGACCTCGTGCGCATCGACCTGAACGCGCTGATCAGCTCCGTCAACGAGCAGGTCCCGTCGCCCTGGGGAGAATTGACATGACGTCACCGCGCAACCGGTTGGACCTCGATCCCGACACGGTCGAGCGCGACCTGGTGAAACTCGTCCTGACGGTCGTCGAGTTGCTCCGCCAGCTCATGGAACGCCAGGCGCTGCGCCGCTTCGACACGGGCGAACTGGACGAGGAGCAGGAGGAGCGGATCGGGCTGACGCTGATGCTGCTGGACGACCGGATGACCGAACTCCGGGAGCGGTACGGGCTGCGGCCCGAGGACCTGAATCTGGACCTCGGGCCGCTCGGACCGCTGCTTCCCAGGGAGTGAATTCGACTCGGGAAGTCGAATCAACTCACCATCGATACCAGCGGCCCCTGCCCCCCGCCGCGGTCGTGCCCCGCATCACGAATCCCAGAAGCCATACGACGAGAACCACGACCGCGATCCACCAAAGGGCCTTCAACGCGAATCCGGCACCGAAGAGAATCAGAGCCAGCAGCAGCACGAGCAGAATAGGAATCATAGTCCAACCTCCTGCTCGAACGGGTTACCAATAATTCGCCGTTCAGGCTTCTTTCCGGCACAGAATCTCCCCGTGCAGCACACTGAACCAGCCGTCGCCGCGCCGCCCCCACTCCCGCCAGGCCTCCGACACGGCCCGCAACTCCTCGGCGGTCGCGTGCCCGCCCTCCGTGGCCCGCCCGGCATACGCCGAGGCCAGGGTGCGATCCGCCCACAGCCCGCTCCACCAGGCCCGCTCCTCCTCGGTCGAGAAGGTCCAGGTGCTCGACGTCGCCGTGACGTCGGTGAGTCCCGCCCGCAGTGCCCAGGACTTCAGCCGGCGTCCGGCGTCCGGCTCGCCGCCGTTGGCGCGGGCGACCCGGCGGTAGAGGTCCAGCCAGTCGTCCATGCCGCGGGACGGCGGATACCAGGCCATGGCCGCGTAGTCCGAGTCGCGGACCGCGATGAGGCCGCCCGGCCTGGTGACCCGCGCCATCTCGCGCAGCGCCCCGACCGGATCGCCGACGTGCTGCATCACCTGGTGGGCATGGACCACGCAGAACGTCTCGTCCGGGAAGTCCAGGGCGTGCACGTCCGCCACCGCGAAGTCGACGTTCGGCACACCGCGCCCGGCGGCCGTGGCGCGGGCCTGCTCCAGGATCCCGGGCGCCCGGTCGACACCTGTGACCCGCCCGTCCGGGACGAGGGCGGCCAGGTCCGCGGTGATGGTGCCCGGGCCGCAGCCGACATCCAGGATCCGCATGTGCGGCTTCAGCGAGCCGAGCAGGTAGGCCGCCGAGTTGGCCGCGGTGCGCCAGGTGTGCGAACGCAGCACGGACTCGTGGTGCCCGTGCGTGTAGACGGCGGTCTCGCGCGCCTTGGAATGTGCGTCCGGCTGTGCCTTCGACATGCCCGTTCCCCTCGTCTCGTCGTACCGGCTCACGGGGCACGCGGCCCCGCCGGGCGGTACTCGACACCGTACGCCCGTATGTCGAATGCTGAGACCTGTGTTCTGCCATGTGGACTGACGGGGCGTCGGGAATCCGGAATCAGGAGCCGGTCAGCGGACGGTAGACCGTGAGCGCCTCCGGCAGCTTCTCCAGCGTCACCTCGCCCCCCACCTCGGTGACTTCACCGTCGTAGGCGAGCAGCGCCCCCGGTGTGACGCCCGTCAGCCGCAGCCGGCGGACCTGGACCGCGGCGTGCGCGGGGGAGCGGGTCAGCGGGCCCGCGACGGCCGCGGCGAGCAGGCGCAGCGCGGGCCGCCGGCCGCCGTGCACGACCCGTACGTCGAGCACCCCGTCCCCGAGATTCAGCCGGCGCGCGGGCGCCAGGCCCAGCCGGTGGTAGGTGCCGTTCCCGGCGAACAGCAGCCACAACGGGTGCGAGCGACCCGCCACTTCGGCCTGGAGCGGATGGCGGTCCCGGCGCAGCACGCGCAGCGCCGCCACCACCCCGGCCGGCCAGTCGCCGATCCGGGGCGAGAAGCGGTCGCGCTCGCGCACCAGCTCCGGGTACACGCCGAGACTGCACGTGTTGAGGAACAGCCCCTCCTGCGCACCGGACCTGAAACGGCCGACGTCCACGCGCACCGCCTCGCCGCGCTGGATCGCCCGGCCGAGGTCGCGTTCGCTCTCCACGCCCAGGTCGAGGGCGAAGTGGTTCAGCGTGCCACCGGGCAGCACCGCCAGCGGCAGATCGTGCCGCAGTGCCAGCTCGGCCGCCGCGTTCACCGTGCCGTCCCCGCCGCACACCCCGAGCACCTGGGCGCGGGCCGCCGCCTTGTGCAACTCGGCCCCGATGTCCGCCGGTTCGCACTCGACGAGCTCGGCGCGCGGCAGCAGATCCAGCAGGGCGTGCACCTTCTCGGAGGTGCCGGCCGCCTTGTTGGCCACCACGATCAGGCCGTCACCCTCGGTCAGCGCCGGGACGTCCGTACGGGGCCGGGCCGGCGGTACCTGCCGGGCACGGGTGGGCACCATGCCCCGTACGGCGAAGGCGGCGCCCGCGCCCAGCGCCGCGCCGGCCAGTACATCGCTCGGGAAGTGCACGCCGGTGTACACCCGGGACAGCGCCACCGACCAGGCGATCGGGGCCACCACCAGGCCCCAGGCGGGCGACTCCAAGGCGACACCGGTGGCGAACGCGGCCGCCGAGGCGGCATGCCCGGACGGGAACGAGGTGGTGATCGGCTGCCGCTTCAGCTGCCGGACCAGCGGGACGGGATCCAGCGTGGGCCGGGTCCGGCGCACCGACCGCTTGCCGACGGTGTTGATGGTCAGCGAGGCGAGGCTCAGCGAGGCCAGGCCCCGCACCGCGGCCCGGCGGGCCCGAGGGGTGCGGCCGGCGGCGATGACGGCACCCGCCGCGAACCACAGCAGGCCGTGGTTCGCGCTCCGGCTCAGCCGCGGCAGGATCCGCTCGGCGTACGGCCAGTGCTGCTCGGCGGCGAACTCGAACAGCCGCGAGTCGAGGGAGAGGAACCGGTCGCGCAGGGCGTGCCGGCCGGGCTTGAGGACGGTGAGGTCGACGTCTGGGCTCATACAGGGCTGGGTACCCTGAAGTGGCCGATTCCTGTCCGGCCGACGGTGACCGACACACGGAGGAACCCGTAGATGCGCCTGCTGCTCGTCCGTCACGGCCAGACCCCGACCAATGTGGACTACCTCCTCGACACCGCCGCCCCCGGCCCCGGTCTCACCGAGCTCGGCCAACGGCAGGCCGCCGCGCTGCCGGCCGCTCTGACCGGCGAGGACATCGAGGCGATCTACGCCTCCACGCTCGTCCGCACCCAGCTCACCGCCGCCCCGCTGGCCGCCGCCCGCGGCCTGGACGTGATCGTCCGTGCCGGCATCCGCGAGGTGTTCGCGGGCGACCTGGAGATGCTGCCGGGCGACACGGAGGCCGGGCACCTCTACATGCGGACGGTCTTCGCCTGGGCGGCGGGCGACACCGAGCTGCGCATGCCGGGCGGCGAGAGCGGTGCGCAGGCACTGGCGCGCTACGACGCCGTGGTCGCCGAGGCCGCGGGCAGCGGGGCCGGTACGGTCGCCGTGGTCAGCCATGGCGCCGCGATCCGCATGTGGACGGCGGCCCGGGCGGCCAACGTCGACGTCGCCTTCGCGGGGGCGCATCCGCTGGACAACACCGGTGTGGTGGTGCTGGAGGGTTCGCCCGTGGACGGCTGGAAGGCGCTGTCCTGGGCGGGCGCGGTCGTGGCGCCGACGGGGGAGAGCGGACCGGCCGGGCAGGCCGTGGAGGAGGACCTCCCGTAACGGCCGAGGGGTCCCGGGGCGCGTCCCTCGCCCCGTCCGCGGATAACGGTTTGCCCGCGCTCCGGGGCGGCCCGCACAATCCGATCCATGGGACACCTGGAAGCCGCGCACCTCGAGTACTACCTCCCCGACGGGAGGGCGTTGCTCGGCGACGTGTCCTTCCGGGTGGGGGAAGGCGCCGTCGTGGCGCTGGTCGGACCCAACGGAGCCGGCAAGACGACCCTGCTGCGGCTGATCTCCGGGGAGTTGAAACCGCACGGCGGGACCGTCACCGTCGGTGGCGGTCTCGGGGTGATGCGCCAGTTCGTGGGATCCGTACGGGACGAGACGACCGTGCGCGATCTGCTCGTGTCGGTCGCGCCGCCCCGGATCCGAGCGGCCGCGCAGGCCGTCGACGCCGCCGAGCACGCCATCATGACCGTCGACGACGAGGCCGCCCAGCTGAAGTACGCGCAGGCCCTCGCCGACTGGGCCGAGGCGCGCGGGTACGAGGCCGAGACGCTGTGGGACATGTGCACCACCGCCGCGCTCGGCGTGCCGTACGACAAGGCGCAGTGGCGGCAGGTGCGCACGCTGTCCGGCGGTGAGCAGAAGCGGCTGGTGCTGGAGGCGCTGCTGCGCGGCACCGACGAGGTGCTGCTGCTCGACGAGCCCGACAACTACCTCGACGTGCCCGGCAAGCGGTGGCTGGAGGAGCGACTGAAGGAGACCCGCAAGACGGTCCTCTTCGTCTCCCACGACCGGGAGCTCCTGGCCCGCGCGGCCGAGAAGATCGTGTCGGTGGAGCCCTCGCCGGCCGGGGCGGACGCCTGGGTGCACGGCGGCGGCTTCGGTACCTATCACGAGGCCCGCCGCGCCCGGTTCGCCCGCTTCGAGGAGCTGCGCAAACGCTGGGACGAGAAGCACGCGCAGCTGAAGAAGCTCGTGCTGACGCTCCGTCAGGCGGCCGAGAACAGCCCCGACATGGCCTCCCGCTACCGCGCCGCCCAGACCCGGCTGCGCAAGTTCGAGGAGGCGGGACCGCCGCCGGAGCCGCCGCGCGAGCAGGACATCCGGATGCGGCTGAAGGGCGGCCGTACCGGCGTACGGGCCGTCACCTGCGAGAACCTCGAACTCACGAACCTGATGAAGCCGTTCTCGCTGGAGGTCTTCTACGGCGAGCGGGTCGCCGTCCTCGGCTCCAACGGCTCCGGAAAGTCGCACTTCCTGCGACTGCTGGCCGGTGACGACGTGGCCCACACCGGCCAGTGGAAGCTCGGCGCGCGGGTCGTGCCCGGGCACTTCGCCCAGACCCACGCGCACCCCGAGCTGCTCGGCCGGACCCTCCTGGACATCCTGTGGAAGGAGCACGCCCAGGACCGGGGCGCCGCGATGTCCCGTCTGCGCCGCTACGAGCTGACCCAGCAGGCCGAGCAGACGTTCGACCGCCTGTCCGGCGGCCAGCAGGCCCGCTTCCAGATCCTCCTGCTGGAGCTGGAGGGCGTCACGGCCCTCCTGCTCGACGAGCCCACCGACAACCTCGACCTGGAGTCCGCCGAGGCCCTTCAGGAGGGGCTGGAGGCCTTCGAGGGCACGGTCCTTTCGGTCACCCACGACCGCTGGTTCGCCCGCTCCTTCGACCGCTACCTGGTCTTCGGCAGTGACGGACGGGTTCGGGAGACCGCGGAGCCGGTGTGGGACGAGCGGCGGGTGGAGCGGGTGCGGTGACCGTCCGTGTGCGGCCCGTCGCGCGGGGTGGTCTTCGCCGGTGAACGGCAGACCTCACCCGCACGGGCGAAGATCGCGGCCCGGGCCATGGGGTGCCGCGCAAGGGGTGTGTCCTGCAGGGCGCCGTAAGTGCCGACGCGCACGGAGGCCCGGGGGCCCCGGTGTTCGTACAGTGGATGCAGAAGGCGAGACCCAAGGCTGTCTCCCGTACACCGCCCGTGGGCTCCATGCTCCACGGCGCTCCACGGGCGGGTACTCGGACCGCATGGTTGAACACGACGAGCGGGGCACCACCATGACCGGAGTCGACCCCAGCCGGCTGGACGACCAACAGCTCATGAAGGAGCTGGAGAACATCCACCGGACGCGCCACGACACGCTGCTGTACGGCTCGAACGACGCGCTTCGGGCCCACAACGAACGGATGGCGCAGCTGGAGGGCGAGTATCTGCGCCGCAACCCACGCCGCACGGTGGCCTCGGGACGGACCCGCGAGGGCGCCCGCGACCGGGCACCGGGCGGCGCGGCACCGCCGATGTGAGTGAGCCGGCGGGACGGCGAGGCGGACCGCGCATCCGCCGTCCCGCTCGTCGTCTGCGCTCACGCGACTTACTGCACGGTCGCCCTCGACTCCCTGGCGAACACTTCGAGGAACGTCTCGCAGAAAGCCTTCAGGTCGTCCGGCCGACGGCTGGTGACCAGCGCGTTCGGGCCGTGGTCGCAGATCCGTACCTGCTCGTCGACCCAGGAACCGCCGGCGTTGCGGATATCGGTCCGAAGGCTGGGCCACGAGGTGAGCACCCGACCCCGTACGACGTCCGCCTCCACCAGCGTCCAGGCCGCATGGCAGATCGCCGCGACCGGCAGACCCCGGTCGAAGAAGTCCCGCACGAAGGCGACGGCCTTGCGGTTCATCCGCAGGTAGTCCGGGTTGGCGACCCCGCCCGGCAGCACCAGCGCGCCGAAGGTGCCGGCCGATGTCTCGCCCAGAACCTCCTGCACGGGGAACTTCTCCGCCTTGTCGAGATGGTGGAACGCCTGGATCGTGCCCGGCTTCGTCGACACGAGCACCGGCTCGTGCCCCGCGTCCACCGCCGCCTGCCAAGGATCGGTGAGCTCGATCTGCTCGACGCCCTCGGGGGCGGTCAGAAATGCGATACGCATGATGTATGTCCCAACGTCCTTCCGTGGCCCGTGAGGGCCTCGTGACTACGTCGTGCGCGGTCCTCGCCGTCATCGCCCCGGTACGAGCACGGGCGGCCGGCCGGTCGACCCGGTCGGCCGCCCGGAGGACGCCGAACGCCCTTCTCGTGCTACCGGCTGCTGCGCCCGGCGGCGGTCTGTCGCTCACCGCCGACCGGTCACGGCCTCGGCGAGCTCCTGGACGTTTGCATAGTGCGACGTTCGCGACAGCCGCTCCAACGACTCGACCAGGGCGTCGGGCGCGTACCCCCGGCGCAGCTCGCGGATCAGGTCCCGCGGGGTCGCCGGGAAGGCGCTTCGGCCGAGGAACCGCGCGAGCTCCAGCCGTACCGTCGCCAGCGACGCCGCCGACGTCCCCGGAGCCACCGGACCACCCGCGACCTGCGGATCGTCCTCGGCGGACGGCTCCGGATCGTGCCACTCCTCGGTCCGGGTCGGATGCCCGGACCGCAGCAGCCCTTGGAGCTCGTGCTTCATCTCGTCGTCGCGGTGGACGCTCAGCCGGTCACTGCCTCGCTGCATGACTCCCTCCAGATCTTCGGGGCTGCGGTCCGCGTACCCGATGAGAGGGGACCGACACGGGGGTTTGCATCCCGGAAGGAGGGTGACCCGGACCCGTACCCCCCCACGGACGATCCGGGGAAGGACCAGGCCATGGCACTGCTCACCGTGCTACTCCCGCTACTGCTGCTCGGCGTGATGCTGGCGTTGGGGCGGTACGAGGACCTCCTGCTGCCGCAAGAGCAGGACCCCCTCGAACCGGCCGCACCGCCGGCCGCCACCATGACCCACCACGCTTCGGGCTGACCCACGGAGCGCAGGGCGGTGGTGCGGGCAGGGAAGTCGTCGCCGCCCTTGACCCCCGGATCACGCACGAGGAGCAGCGAGGTGCGACCGCCGGAGACGATCAGCGCCATGCGGGGGTCGGGCAGCGGTCCGGGCTCCAGGATGTCCGCGGCCACGTGACCGGCGCGGTGGTGGACGCCGTGCAGCGGTACGCCCAGCGCGTACGCGATGCTCTTCGCCCCCGCCACGCGCACCCGGAGCGCGCCGGACAGTCCCGCCCCGGACGTCACCGCGACCGCCCCGATGCCGGGCGACCGCAGCCCGGCGTCGTCCAGCGCACTGCTGGATCACCGGACGCAGAGCGTGCAGGGCGCCCGGAAAGCGGTCTCGGGGCTCGGATGCTTCCCCGCGCCCCCTTCCGTCATACGGACCGCCCGTTGCGCTCCCTCGCCGCCCGGCCATCATGTCGGCATGCACCGGCCGCTCCGTCTCCACGCCCCCGACTGGTTCACGGCCGACGACTCGACCCTGAACGTCGCGCTCGTGTACCCGATGCAGGGGCCCGCCGGGATGTTCGGGCCCGCCTGTGAGACGTGCGCGCGGTTGGCCGCCGAGGAGATCAACAGGACCGGTGGGGTGCTCGGCAAGGAACTCCGGCTGCTGGAGGTCGACGGCGGAGCCGACCCGCAGACGGTGGCCGCCGAGGTCGAGGCCCTGGTGGCGACCGGTGCCGTGCACGGGGTCACCGGCTGGCACATCTCCTCCGTCCGGCAGGCGGTGGCGCCGCGGGTCGCGCACCGGGTGCCGTACGTCTACACCGCCCTGTACGAGGGCGGTGAGCACACCGACGGTGTCTTCCTCACCAGCGAGACCCCCGACTGGCAACTCCTGCCCGCGATGCGGCTGCTGGCCGAGGCGAGGCAGGTTCGGCGGTGGTTCGTCGTCGGCAACAACTACGTGTGGCCCCGTCGCACGGCCCGCGTGGCCCGACGCTACGCCCGCGCGAGCCTGGGTGGGCGGGTCTGCGGTGAGGCGTATCTGCCGCTCGGCACCGATGACTTCCGCGAGGTTCTGCGGCGTATCGAGCGCGCGGACGCGGACGGCGTGCTGATGCTCCTGGTGGGCAGCGACGCGGTCCGCTTCAACCGGGCCTTCGCCGCCTCCGGCCTCGACCAGCGCTGTCTGCGGCTGAGCACGCTGATGGACGAGAACATGCTGATGGCCAGCGGACCCGAGTCGACCGCCGACTTGTTCAGCACGGCCGGCTTCTTCGCCTCACTGGCCAACCAGGACACCCTGGACTTCCACGGCCAGTACGCCGACCGCTTCGGATTCGACGCTCCGGCCCCGGGGAGCCTCGGTGAGTCCTGCTACGAAGGTGTACTCCTGCTCGCGTCGCTCATCGAACAGGCCCGCACGCTGGACGTGTCCGCGATCTCGGCCGCCGCGGAGAGCGTCTCCTACGAGGGGCCGCGCGGACTGCTCCACCTCCACGACCGGCATGTGCGTCAGCGCATCTACCTTGCACAGGCGGACGGGCTCGACTTCAACGTGCTCGCCCAGCTGCGCGCTCCGCACGACCTGTCGTGATCCGCCGCGCCCCTGCCGGGCCGTGTTCCTCCAAGGCGTCGGAGAAGTGCTCCAGCAGGCTGCCGAGCCGTTCGGTCTCCTCGTCCGTCAGGAGACTCTCCAATTGAGCCCAGTCCGCGCGCACTTCGCGGATCAGCAGCTGCCGGCGCTGCATTCCGCGCGGAGTGAGATGGGCCAGCACCCGACGCCGGTCCGTGGGGTCGACACGGCGGAACACCAGGTTCTGATCGACGAGTTGGTCGACGAGCTTCGTCAGGCTCGGCGCCGGCAGGAAGGCGTGCTCGGCGAGGGCCGTCATGTTGTGCCCCCGCCCGTCGGACAGCAGATCCAGTACGCGCCATGCCTCGATCGAGCAGTCGAACTCGTCGAGCACGGACTGCACTCGGCGAACGGCGAGGCGTTCGGCCCGCGTCAGCAGGTGGAGCAGTTCCTGGGGCCGTCCAGCCATCGTGCTCCTCCGCTCGTGCCCTTGACCGCGGCTCGAGCCTACCTTCGATCACCCGAGCTCTGACAAGGGGAGCCAGGAAAAATCGATCCTTCCGGCAGGAAGCATTAATTGACGTTGCTGCGATGCCGTAAATCCGGCATCAACAGTGACGTCCTCCTTTGTATTGCCCGCGGATTTACTTCCGTTGGAAACTATCCTTCAATTGCGTCGAAACGCGTTGGAAACAGTTTCCTCGCAGGCTGTGGTCGCACTTCAGCGACCAGCCCGGACACCACCCCGGAACGGCTGGGGAAGCCGAGCGTCAACGCCGCCGCGTCTGAAGCGCGTCACATCCATTCCCTCCCCCGGCTCCGCTCGGAGCCCTTCCGCTCGATTCACATCGCCCCCTCGGGGCAAGGAGGTTGTGCATGTCCGGGCTCAGCATCAGCCGACGCGGTCTTCTGACCGGCATATCGGCCGTCGGCGCATCCGCAGCCCTCAGCGCCTGTGGCGCCAAGACCGGCAGCGACACGGCGTCCGCCGCCGGCGCCAAGGCGGACACCTCGGGCGACACCGTCAAGGTCGGCCTGCTGAACTCGCTCTCCGGCACCATGGCCATCAGCGAGGTCACGGTCCACAACGCGCTGCTGCTCGCGGTCAAGGAGATCAACGCGGCCGGCGGTGTGCTGGGCAAGAAGCTCAAGCCCATCAGCCAGGACGGTGCCTCCGACTGGCCGACCTTCGCCGAGAAGGCCGAGGCGCTGATCACCGACGACAAGGTCGCCGCGACCTTCGGCTGCTGGACCTCGGCCAGCCGCAAGGCCGTCAAGCCGGTCTTCGAGCGGTACAAGTCGCCGCTCTTCTACCCCGTGCAGTACGAGGGCCTGGAGGAGTCGCCGTACATCTTCTACATCGGCGCCACCACCAACCAGCAGATCGTGCCCGCCCTCGACTACCTCAAGAAGCAGGGCCTGACCAAGCTCTACCTCGTCGGCAGCGACTACGTGTTCCCCCGCACCGCCAACAAGATCATCAGGGCGTACGCCAAGGCCAACGGCATGGAGATCAAGGGCGAGGACTACGCGCCCCTCGGTTCCACCGAGTTCGGCACCATCGTCAACAAGGTCAAGGACGCCGGCGCGGACGCCGTCTTCAACACCCTCAACGGCGACAGCAACGTGGCCTTCTTCAAGGAGTACAAGTCCGCGGGCCTCACCGCCAAGAGCCTTCCGGTGCTCTCCGTCTCGATCGCCGAGGAAGAGGTCAAGAGCATCGGCACCCAGTATCTGGAAGGCCAGTTGACGGCCTGGAACTACTACCAGACCACGCCGGGCGCGGCGAACACCAAGTTCGTCGAGGCGTACCAGGCCGCGTACGGGAAGGGCAAGCCGACCAGCGACCCGATGGAGGCCGCGTACATCTCCGTCCACCTCTGGAAGGAGATGGTCGAGAAGGCGGGCTCGTTCGACATCGCGAAGGTCAAGGCCGCCGCCGACGGCATCGAACTCGACGCACCCGAGGGCAAGGTCACCGTCGACGGTGCCAGCCAGCACGTCCACAAGACGGCCCGCATCGGCAAGGTCGGGTCCGACGGGCTCATCGAGGAGGTCTGGAACTCGGGCAAGCCGATCAAGCCGGACCCGTACCTGAAGGGCTACTCCTGGGCCTCCGGCCTGTCCTGAGCCCGGCTCCCGCCCCGGTGCCCGGCCTCGTCACGGGGCCGGGCCGTGGCCGTGGAAAGCCCGCACGCCCGTCCTCGACCCGGAGCCGCTTCATGACGGTCATCCTCAACCAGTCCTTCACCGGCATCAGCATCGGTGCCGTGCTGCTGCTCATCGCCCTCGGCCTGACCCTGACCTTCGGTCAGATGGGCGTGATCAACATGGCGCACGGCGAGTTCATCATGGCCGGCGCCTACACGACGTACGTCCTCCAGAAGTCCATCAGCGGCGCCGGCGTCTCGCTGCTCGTCGCTCTGCCGGTCGCCTTCGTGGTGGCCGGAGCGATGGGCGCGCTGCTCGAATGGCTGCTGATCCGGCGCCTGTACACCCGGCCACTGGACACCCTGCTGGTCACCTGGGGTGTCTCCCTGATGCTCCAGCAACTCGCCCGTGACATCTTCGGCGCCCCCAACGTGCAGACCGGCGCCCCCGACCTGCTCACCGGCAACATCTCCTTGGGCGGGGGCATCACCTTCGCCAACAGCCGGCTGTTCATCCTCGGTCTCGCGCTGCTGTGCGTCCTCGGTCTCACGCTGATCCTGCGGCTCACCCCGCTGGGGCGCCGTGTCCGCGCCGTCGTACAGAACCGGGACCTCGCGGAGGCCTCGGGCATCGCGACCGGCCGGGTCGACCGCCTCACCTTCTTCGTCGGCTCGGGGCTCGCGGGCGTCGCCGGTGTCGCGCTCACCCTCGTGGGCCCGATCGGCCCGACCATGGGCACCAACTACATCGTCGACGCCTTCCTGGTCGTCGTCGTGGGCGGCATCGGCCAGCTCAAGGGCAGCGTCATCACCGCCTTCGCGCTCGGCGTCCTCCAGTCCGTCCTCGAATACTCGACGACGGTCAGCGTCGCCAAGGTCGTCGTGCTCGTGGCGATCGTCGCCTTCCTCCAGTGGCGACCCCAGGGCCTGTACACACTGCGCACCCGGAGCCTGGCATGACGACGACCACCCCCGCCGCCCCCTCGGTGCAGACTCCGCCGTCCCGGTCCCCGCTGGAGCGGTTCCGCGTCCCCGCCGGCTTCCTCGTCGGCGCCGTACTCCTCCTCGGAGTCGCCCCGCTCGCTCTGACCGACTTCCGCCTCAACCTCCTCGCCAAATACCTGTGTTACGCCATCGTCGCCGTCGGCGTGAGCCTGGCCTGGGGCCGCGGCGGGCTCATGGTGCTCGGCCAGGGCGTCTTCTTCGGCCTCGGCGGCTACGCCATGGCCATGCACCTCAAGCTCGCCGACGCCGCCGCGACGGGCGAGACGCTGCCCGACTTCATGCAGCTCTACGGCAGCGGAGACGGCCTCCCGTGGTGGTGGAAGCCGTTCGCCGACCCGGCGTTCGCGCTCGCCATGACCGTGCTGCTGCCGATGGCGGTCGCGGCCGTCCTCGGGTTCTTCGTCTTCCGGCGCAGGGTGAAGGGCGCCTACTTCGCCATCCTCAGCCAGGCGCTGGCGGCGGCCCTGGCCATCTGGCTGATCGGCCAGCAGGCCACCACGGGCGGCACGAACGGCCTCACCGACATCCAGGGCTTCTTCGGCTACTCGCTGGACGACCCGGTCAACCTGCGCATGGTGTACTTCATCATCGCCGCCGTCCTGCTGCTCCTGATGGGGCTGGCCCGCCAGCTGTTCGTCAGCCGGTACGGCGAACTCCTCGTCGCGGTGCGGGACTCCGAGGAGCGGGTGCGCTTCCTCGGCTACAACCCGGCGGGCGTCAAGCTCGTGGCGTACGTCGTCGCGGCCGGCATGGCCGGACTGGCCGGCGCGCTCTTCGTGCCGGCCGTCGGGATCATCTCCCCGGCACTGATCGGGATCGTGCCGTCCATCGGGTTCGTCATCGGCGCGGCGGTCGGCGGACGTGCCTCGCTGGTCGGCGCGGTCCTCGGCGCGATCGCCGTGGCCTGGGCGCAGAGCGAGCTGTCCGACGCCTTCCCGGCGGCGTGGACGTACCTCCAGGGCCTGCTGTTCGTCCTCGCGGTCGGCTTCCTGCCCGGCGGCCTCGCCTCCCTGGGCGTCGTGTTGCGCAGGCGCCGCGCCACCACTCGTACGACGGGAGAGACAGCATGAGCGGCGAGGGACTGACCGTCCGCGACCTCAGGGTCACCTTCGACGGGTTCACCGCGGTCGACGGCGTGGACCTCGACATCCGCCCCGGCGACCTGCGCTTCCTGATCGGCCCGAACGGCGCGGGCAAGACCACCCTGGTCGACGCGGTCACCGGCCTGGTGAAGGCCACCGGCTCGGTCCGGTTCAAAGACCAGGACCTGCTGGGCAAGCCGGTGCAGAAGATCGCCCGCATGGGCATCGGCCGTACGTTCCAGACGGCCACCGTCTTCGAGGAACTGACCGTGCTTCAGAACCTGGACATCGCCGCCGGCGCCGGGCGCGGGGCGTGGACGATGCTGCGCCGCCGCAAGGGCATACCGAACGAGGTGGCGAGGGCACTGGAGACGACGGGGCTGACGGATCTCCGCGACCGCCCCGCCGGAGTGCTGGCGCACGGCCAGAAGCAGTGGCTGGAGATCGGCATGCTGCTCGTCCAGGACGTCAGACTGCTGCTGCTCGACGAGCCGGTGGCAGGCATGAGCCACGACGAGCGCGAGGCCACCGGCGAACTCCTGCAACGCGTCAGCGCGGACCACACGGTCGTGGTCATCGAGCACGACATGGACTTCATGCGCTCCTTCGCCCGCAGCGTCACCGTCCTGCACGCCGGAAGGGTCCTCAGCGAGGGCACGGTCGCCGAGGTCCAGGCCGACGCCAAGGTCCAGGAGGTCTACCTGGGCCGCGCCTCGGAGCCGGAGACCGGGGGACCCGAATCCGCGCCCGCCGCCACGCCCGTGGCCGTCGCCGAGGAGGCATGACCATGCTGGAGATCAGTTCCGTTCACGCCGGGTACGACCGCACCATCGTGCTGCACGGCGTGACGGTCTCGGTCCCGAAGGACGGCGTCGGCACCGTCCTCGGCCACAACGGCGCAGGCAAGAGCACCCTGTTGCGCACCGCCATGGGCCTGATCAGGCCCAGGAGCGGCAGCGTCCTGCTCGACGGCGAGGACATCACCCGCCTCGCCCCGCACCAGCGAGTGGCCCGCGGGATGGCGTACGTCCCCCAAGGGCAGCAGTCATTCCCGCACCTGACCACGGCCGAGAACCTCCAACTCGTCGCGGACGGCCGGACCGGCGGCAAGCAGGCCGTCGCCGACGCGCTCGACCTCTTCCCGGTCCTGCGGGAGCTGTCCGGGCGCCGGGCCGGCCTGCTCTCCGGCGGTCAGCGCCAGCAACTCGCCATCGCCCGCGCCCTGATCACCCGTCCGAAGCTGCTCCTCCTCGACGAACCCACCGAGGGCATCCAGCCCTCGGTCGTCGCGGAGATCGAGGAGACGGTCCTCGCCCTGACCCGGCGCGGCGGCCTGTCCGTCCTCCTCGTCGAACAGCACGTCGGTTTCGCCATGCGGGCCGCCGAGCACTACTACGTCCTGGAGGCGGGCCGGGTGACCTCCTCGGGAGAGGGCGGCACAGGCGCCGAACAGACCGTACGGGGGGCGCTCAGCGTGTGAGCTGTGGGCGGGGCTCCGGGCGAGGCGGCCATAATTGCTGTTAGCGTGCAACTGCACATCAGTGGCAATTACGGCGGAGGACGTTGGACATGGCGGTTTACACGCTCCCGGAGCTTCCCTACGACTACGCGGCGCTCGAACCGGTCATCAACCCGCAGATCATCGAGCTGCACCACGACAAGCACCACGCGGCGTACGTCAAGGGTGCGAACGACACCCTGGAGCAGCTGGCGGAGGCACGGGACAAAGAGGCGTGGGGTTCGATCAACGGCCTGGAGAAGAACCTGGCGTTCCACCTCTCCGGGCACATCCTGCACTCGATCTACTGGCACAACATGACCGGTGACGGCGGCGGCGAGCCCCTGGAGAAGGACGGCGTGGGCGAGCTCGCGGACGCCATCGCCGAGTCCTTCGGCTCCTTCGCGGGCTTCAAGGCGCAGCTCACCAAGGCCGCGGCGACCACCCAGGGCTCCGGCTGGGGTGTCCTCGCCTACGAGCCGCTCAGCGGGCGCCTGATCGTCGAGCAGGTCTACGACCACCAGGGCAACGTCGGCCAGGGCTCGACCCCGGTCCTGGTCTTCGACGCCTGGGAGCACGCCTTCTACCTGCAGTACAAGAACCAGAAGGTCGACTTCATCGACGCCATGTGGGCCGTCGTCAACTGGCAGGACGTCGCCAGGCGTTACGCCGCCGCCAAGGAGCGCGGCGACAGCCTGCTGCTCGCGCCGTGACGGCGCGGCACTGAGATGTCCTGCTCGTGATCGTCTTCTCAGCCTTCACCGGCAGGCGGCATGACGAAGGGCCCCCGCGAGGACGTGACTTGCGGGAGCCCTGCCACGGCCTGCCGCCTCTCCCACACGGGCCGTCCCATGACCTGAGGCACAACCCGCCGGGATCGATGGAGCAACGGGCTCCTAGAGACGGATGACGATGAGGGCGATGTCGTCGGGGGCGCCGTCGGCCACGTCCAGGCGGGTCAGCAGGGCGTCGGCGAGCCGCTCGGGGGTGTGGGAGCCGACTTGGGCCAGGGCTGTGGTCAGGCGGGCCATGCTGACGTCGATGTCTTCGTCGCGGCGTTCGATGAGGCCGTCGGTGTACAGGACGAGGGTGTCCCCGGGGGTGTAGGCGAGGCCGGCCTGGGGGCGGGGGACGTGGTGCACACGGGCGCCGAGCGGAGGATCGGTTGCCTGGTCAAGCAGTTCGCAGGTTCCGTCGCGGTGGAGCAGGACGGGCGGTGGGTGCCCGGCGTTGCTGTAGATGACCAGTCGGCTGCGCGTGTCGATGAGCACCTTGACGGCGGTTGCGGCCGTGGCGCCCTCCAGGGAGCGGGCGTACAGACCGAGGACTTCCAGGGCCTGGGCGGGGCTGGGGGTGGTGCGGATCGCGGCGCTGAGGGCGCTGCGGAGCATCCCCATGACGGCCGCGGCATGCAGTCCGTGGCCGACGACGTCGCCGACCGCTGCGGCGTAGCGGTCGGGTGGCAGGTCCACGACGTCGTACCAGTCGCCGCACACGTTCAGCGAGGTGGTGGCCGGCTGGTAGCGCACGGCGATCGAGTCGGTGTGGCGGTCGAGATCCGGCGCAAAAAGCATCGCTTCCTGCAGAGTGACGGCGATCTGCCGTTCGCGGGCATGGGCCCGGCGGAGTTCCTCGTTGAGGACGTGCAGCTCGCGGGCCCGTGCGTACAGCTCGGCTGCCAGGCCCTTCTCCCGCTCGGTGAATTCCTCTGTGAGCCGGCCCGCCCAGTGCGAATGGATGAAGCCGGTCACGTCCTCGGCCCGCTGCACGATCCGCCTCACCCTGCCGTCGGGCCTGTGAATCGGCGTGTGGACCACCGACCACCAGCGCTCTTCGAACTCTCCCGGATCTTGGAGGGCGGGGACGTCGTATCGCTGCAGCACCAGGGTGTCCGGTCTTCCGGTGTCGAGTACCCGGCGGAGCGATCGATGCAGGTTGCGCTGTGTGTCGTCGGGGGCATGGGGGTTCTCCGGCAGGGCGTCGAAGAAGTACGACCCGATCAGCTCGTCCCGGGTTCTCCCCGTGGTCCGCAGATATGCCCGGTTGACGTAACGGATCACCAGGTCCGTGTCCAGGACCAGGTACGGGCTCGGTGTGGCGTCGAAGAACGCCGTGAAATCAACGTCCGCTGCCATCACACGCTCACAAAGGCCTACGACCGCGACTCCCTGCATGTCCCAATCTACGGGCGAAGGGGCGACCGGGCTCGTCGGCACAGGTGGGTGGACAGTCTGCAACGCCTCTCGGCACCGCTCAGTCGGCCTTCTTCACCGGCCCCGACAGGAACTCCTGCACCTTCGCCTTGAAACCCTGGCGGATCATCGAACCGCGGTCGGCGTCGCCCTTCAGGACGGACGTCGCTGTTGCCTCCAGCTGGTCCCAGGTGGCGTGCGGGGGGATCGGGGGTACGGCAGGGTCCGTGAGGAACTCGATCACGGCGGGGCCGTCCGCCTCCAGGCCCGCGCGCCAGGCCGACTCGACGTCCTCGGGCTTCTCCACGCGGAGGCCGGTCAGGCCGAGGGAGCGGGCGAAGGCGGCGTAGTCGACGTCGGGGAGTTGCTGGGACGGCAGGAAGGACGGGGCGCCCTCCATGGCGCGCATCTCCCACGTGACCTGGTTGAGGTCGTGGTTGTTGAACACGGCCACGACCAGGCGCGGGTCCTCCCACAGGTCCTTGTACTTCGCGGCCGTGATCAGCTCGGCCAGCCCGTTCATCTGCATCGCCCCGTCCCCGACCAGCGCGATCGCCGGACGGTCCGGGTGGGCGAACTTGGCGCCGATCGCGTACGGCACACCGCAGCCCATCGTCGCCAGCGTCCCGGACAGCGACGCGCGCATGCCGGGCCGCATGGTGAGGTGGCGGGCGTACCAGTTGGCCGCGGAGCCCGAGTCGCAGGAGACGATCGCGTTGTCCGGCAGCAGCGGGTCCAGGGCTCGGGTGACGTACTCCGGGTTGATCGGTTCGGCCGACAGCCCCGCGCGCCGCTCCATGACGTCCCGCCAGCGCACCACGTTGTCGCACACCGTGTCGTACCACTCGCGACCGCGCTCCTCGGCGGCGATCAGCGGGATCAGCCGCTCC
Source organism: Streptomyces sp. bgisy027 (assembly GCF_057710365.1). Lineage (NCBI taxonomy): Bacteria > Bacillati > Actinomycetota > Actinomycetes > Kitasatosporales > Streptomycetaceae > Streptomyces > Streptomyces sp. bgisy027. The sequence goes on along the minus strand of NZ_JBYIVZ010000006.1, from coordinate 86,724 downwards.
AGCGTCGCCTTCGCGTCGCCCACGAGATTGACCTCGTACGGATACCGCATCCCGACCAGGTGCGGATCGATGTCGATCTGCACACCGCGCGCCTTGCCGAAGTCCGGCAGGAACTGCGCGTACGGGAAGGAGGATCCGATGGTCAGGAGCGTGTCGCAGTCCCGCATCAGCTCGTACGAGGGCCGGGTGCCCAGCAGGCCGATCGCGCCCGTGACGTAGGGCAGTTCGTCGCTCAGGACGTCCTTGCCGAGCAGTGCCTTCGCCACGCCGGCGCCGAGCAGTTCGGCGATCCGCTCCACCTCGGCGCGTGCGCCGGCCGCGCCCTGGCCGACCAGGATGGCCACCTTGTCACCGGTGTTGAGGATCTCCGCGGCCCGCCGCACCGAGTCGTCCGAGGGGACCGCCGTCCAGGAAGTGCGGTCCAGGCTGGAGGGCACCATCCTGAACTCGTGCGTGGGCGGGCTGTAGTCGAGCTCCTGGACGTCGCCGGGGACGATGACGGCCGTGGGGGCACGGCGCGCGTAGGCCGTACGGATCGCCCGGTCCAGGACGTTCGGCAGCTGCTCGGGGACCGTCACCGTCTCCACGAAGTCCGAGGCGACGTCCTTGAACAGCGTGTGCAGGTCCACCTCCTGCTGGTACGAGCCGCCCATCGCGCTGCGGTGCGTCTGGCCGACGACGGCCAGGACGGGCACATGGTCGAGCCTGGCGTCGTACAGGCCGTTCAGGAGGTGGATCGCGCCCGGCCCCGAGGTCGCCGCGCACACCCCGAGCCGGCCGCTGAACTTGGCGTATCCGACCGCCTGGAACGCGGACATCTCCTCGTGCCGCGACTGGACGAAACGCGGCCGGTTCTCGGCCCGGCCCCAGGCGGCCAGCAGCCCGTTGATGCCGTCGCCGGGGTAGCCGAAGACCTGCTCCACACCCCATGCGCGCAGGCGCTCAAGGACATGGTCGGCGACCTTGCTGCTCATAGGGGACCTCCCGGTCCGATCGAGGGCCGGCCCTCCGTGCGGGGGCTGTGCGGCACGGCTACGAGTGACCCCGGGGACCAGCGGAAAACCCGCGTGAGTGTTTGAGGACGGTGAGTGAGGGCAGGCGGACGAACAGTGCTTCGGACAGGAGGCACGTCCGTGGGAACGGCGAGTTGCGCCACGGGTGTGTCCGGTACCGGTGCGCGCCCGCACTCCCGCGGTTGACCGTCCAAGCCAGAGCACAACCAAGGGAGTTGCGACGCACATGCCCACACCAGTGAGCGCGAAGCACCACCCGCACGACGACGCCCCCGACACCGCCGAGGACTTCCGCAGGCTGGCCGCGCTGCCCGAGGGACCGCAGCGCGACGCCCTCCGCGGGCGGATCGTCGAGGCGTGGCTGCCCATGGCCGACCGGCTCGCCGGACGCTTCCGCAGCCGCGGCGAGAGCTTCGAGGACCTGCGGCAGGTCGCCGCCCTCGGCCTGGTCAAGGCCGTCGACCGCTACGACCCCGAGCGCGGCAACGCCTTCGAGAGCTACGCCGTGCCCACCATCACCGGCGAGATCAAGCGGCACTTCCGCGACCACATGTGGACGCTGCACGTGCCGCGCCGGGTACAGGACCTGCGCAACCGCGTACGGTTCGCCGTGCACGACCTGCAGACCGTCTCCGGCCGCATGCCGTCCAACGCCGAGATCGCCGCGCACGCGGACATGACGGAGGCGGACGTACGGGTCGGACTGGAGGCGCTGGAGAGCTTCACCGCCCTGTCGCTGGACGCGGAACTGCCCGGCAGCGACGACGGGTACTCGCTCAGCGACGCGCTAGGGTCGGCCGATCCCGCGCTGGACACCGTCGTCGACCGCGAGGCCGTCAAGCCGCGGCTCGCCGCGCTGCCCGAGCGGGAGCGGGCGATCCTCTACATGCGGTTCTTCGGCGACATGACGCAGAGCCGGATCGCGGAGCAGCTGGGGATATCGCAGATGCACGTGTCCCGGCTGATCAGCCGGTGCTGCAGCCGGGTGCGGGAACAAGTGCTCAGTGATGTGGCCTGAGGGCCGTTCCTAGGGGACTTCGGTGGCCGCCAGGGACATGTGGCGGGACATCGTGTCCAGGGCCTTCGCCTCCGCCATGGAGAACGGGGGCCGGGCTCCGCATCTGAAGAGGGTCAGGGTGCCCTGCACGCTGCCGCCGGCGGTCAGGGGGACGCACAGCAGTGACGTGACGTTCGCCTGGACGAGGACGGGGGCGCCCTGCGGGTCCCTCCCGAAGACGTCCGGGTCCTCCGGCCGTACCCTCAGCGACGGGGATCCGGTGCGCGTCGTCTCCGTGACCAGCGGACACGTGGCCGGATCCTGGGCCGCCAGCGCCGTCGCCTCCTCGGGCGAGGGGGCCAGCACCGCCGTACGCGTCATCGGCGAGGCGGTCGCGTCGGCGATCACCCAGTCGGCGAAGTCGCCGTGCAGGACCTGGGCCGCCCGCCGCAGCACCGACTCGCGGTCGCCGCGCGGTGCGGTCAGCAGGGCCGTCGTCATCTCGTCCAGCAGGTCCATCAAGGTCGCGTGCCGGGTCGTCTCGGCCAGGTCCGGGACCCGGTTCGCCTGCGGGGCCGGCCGGGCCGGCGGTTCCAGTGCCCCGAGCGCGCCGGGCTGCATCACCACCAGGACCGTGGGGTGCGGCTCCCCGCTCGGACGTACGGCGGTCAGGGTCGCCTGGACCGGGGCCGACGGGTGCTGCTGGAGATGCACGGTCAGGCTGCGGTCGCCCTCGCCGCGGGCCACGGCGGCGGCCTGGGAACGGAACGCGGCCCGGTCGGCGTGGGCGAGGAGGCCGGACAGCGGGCGGCCCGTCGCATGGCCCGAGCGGACACCGGTGAAGGCGGTCGCCGCGAGGTTCAGCCGGCGCACCACCGTCCCCCGGTCCACCAGCGCGACGGGGAGCGGGAACCCCTGGAACACCGCCCGCAGCAGATGCTGCTCCTGGCGGTCGGCGGACACCGTACGGGGCGATCCGGCCGAGGACAGCCGCTCGTACCATGGCCACAACTGGTCGGCGACATGGTCGAGTTCGAAGATGGCGGCGTCGAGGACCGTCGGCAGGTCCTCTCCCGTCACGGATCGCGCCGCCTTCAGTTCCGCGACGCGGCGCACGAAATCCGCGAGCTCGTCACCGAATCCGTCCGTCTTCTCCATGGGCATGAACCTAGCTCGGGGTGACGCGTTCCGGGGCGGCCGGGCCACAACCGGTTCCTGCTTGTTCTACGGCCGTTTTCCCCGGCCGGGACCGGGAACGCGCAGAAAAGAGGGAGGAGTTGACGATGCCCGCTCGCGACCATGTGGGTCACTGGGGAGACGAGTCCGCCGAAGCCGCCCTTCCCGGGCGCAGATTGTCGGTTCTGGCCGAACAGGCTGCGCGCTGCACCGCCGACTGCTGCGGCGCCGGCAGTACGGTCACCGAGGCGGGTGCCGACCGGCCCGCCGCCGTCACCCATCCCGACCTCGCCGGACTCGTCGCCGTGCAGCTGCGCTCCGGGGACGGGCCCATTCCGGCCGCCCTGGAACGCGGTGAGCCCGTCGACTCGGCCGACCTGCTGCACGACGAGCGCTGGCCGGAGTACCGCGCCCTGGCGCTCGACTCCGGCGTGCGCTCCAGCGTCACGCTGCCGTTCCGCCGGTCCGGCCTGACGGTGACGCTGAGCCTCTACAGCTTCCGTGCGGGCGCCCTGGAGGACGCCCGGCACGGGCCCGTGCACACGCTCGGCGAATTCGCCGCGAGCTGCCTCGTCCGCGACCGCTCCTACCGCGCCGCGCTCACCGAGCTGGATCACCTGGGCGCCGCTCTGCGCTCCCGCCCCGTCGTCGACCAGGCCTGCGGCATCGTCATGCACGTCCTCGGCTGCGACGCCGACGCCGCGTTCGGTGTGCTGCGCCGCATCTCACAGGGCACGAACCGCAAGCTGGCGGACGTCGCGGCCGGGGTGGTCAGCAGGCGGGGGCGGGGGCTGGAGCGGGATCTGGCGGCGTTGCTGAACTGATCGGGTGGGGTGAGTGAGGGCGGGGCGGAGCGAGGGCTCGGCCGGCTCTAGGACGGTGGAGGTACGCGGGCTCGTCGGGGGCGTGTCGTGTCACCCGCTCGGCCCTCCCCCGTCCCGCGAATGGTGTCCGGCCGCGCGCGCCCGGGCCGCGGGCGGGCTGTCATGGCTGCGGGGGCACGACCGCCGTTCCCCCACAGTCGTCGGCCGAAGGAGTTCACCCCATGCGCCGCACCGCCCGCGCCCTGTCCGTCGCCGCTCTGACGGGTGTCGCCCTGGGCGCCCCCGCCGCGGCCGCCTCCGCGGACCCGGCCGCGGAGGTCAGCCCGGGGACGGTCGCGCCGGGCGGCAGCGTCACCGTCTCGGTCACCTGCGACGCCCTCGACGGGTCCGCGCCGACCACCCTCCAGGCCACCTCGCAGGCGTTCGAGGAGGGCACGGTCGAGCTGAAACGGGTCTCCGGCACCGACGGGAAAGCCGCAGGGCCCGCCTACCGCGGCGGCGCCCGGGTCCCCCCGGCCGAGAGCTTCGAGGGCGACCCGGACGCGGCCGGCGCCGAGTCCGACTGGACGGTCGACGGAACCTGCCCGGCGGCGGGCGGCGGCGAGGGCAAGGAGTGGAGCGCGACGTTCACGGTGGCCCGTGAGAGCGGCGGCGGGAGCGAATCCGGTGTGACCGACTCCGGTGTGAGCGGCTTGAGCGTGAGCGACTCCGGCGGGGGCAAGGGCAGCGACGCGGGCGGCAAGGGCCGCCTGGACGGCGCCAAGGGTGAAGGGAGCGGCGGCCGGCAAGGCGGCAGCGGCGTCGGTGGCACCGACGGCGGCGGTCATACCTGCAAGGACCCCGAGTCCGACTGGACCGGCGCCGGAAGGGCCGAGCCCTACGCGGCCGAGTCGGAGGCCGGCAAGGCCGAACCCGGGTGGGACGGCGCCGACACCGGAGGGACGGGAGGCCTCGACGGGACCGACGCCGGGGGACTGGGAGGAGACGGGCTCGGCACCGGCGGCACGGACACCGGCGGGACCGGGGCCGGCGAGAGCGACGCCGAAGGAACCGACGCGAGCGGAATCGCACCCGAGTGGGACACCGGAACCGGCAAGAAGGAGCCCGGAGCGGAGGACTGCGGCGGCGCGACCGACCAGCACGGCGTGCGGGCCGGCACCGGCGGCACCTTCACCGACTCCGTTCCCGCGCTGGTCGCCGGCGGCGTGCTGATCGCGGGCGCCTTCGGAGGCGCGGCGTACCGGCTGCGCCGTAGGACCACCACCCCGCAGGACTGATCTCGCAGTACGGATCTCGCAGGACCGAGCCGTACGGCCGCCCGGTGACCGGCACAACCCCTGCGCCCACCCGTGCAGTTGCGCCACGATGGGTACGCGGAGGCACACGACGCACGCCGGCTGCCCCGAACCGAACCGTAGGACCCACAACCCACAACCCACAGCCCACTCCCACCAGCCCGCACGGAGCATCGGACGACGTCGACGTCGAACAGACCCACCACGGCACCAGGCACAGCGGAGGCACGGATGCGCCGGACGGATCCCGAAGGCCACGGCCCCGTCCGTTACGGGCCGCCGCTCCCGGACGACGGACTGCCCGTGCTGCCCGAGATCGCGGCCGTGCTCGCCGCCGCCGCGGGCCGCGCCGAGAGCGAGCCGGTCGGCGGTGGCACCGCCCTGCTGGAGGCCGCGTGCGGTTACTGGGGCCGGCGCGGACTGCCGACCGAGCCCGAGCAGGCGGTGGCCGGCCCCGGCGCCCCCGCCCTGCTCCTCGGTCTGACCTTCGCGCTCGGCGGCGACGTCCTCGTGCCACGGCCCTGTGCGGCCTGGTGGACGCCGTACGCACGTCTGTTGGGCCGGCCCGTCTTCCACGTGGCGACACCTGCCGAGTGCGGCGGTGTGCCGGATCCTTACGCCCTTCTGGAGACCGTCCGCCGGGTCCGTGACGAGGGCGGTGACCCGCGGCTGCTCGTGCTGTCCGTCGCCGACGACCCCACCGCCACGGTGGCCCCGCCCGAGGTGCTGCACGAGACCGTGGAGGCCGCCACCGGCGAGGGCCTGCACCTGGTCAGCGACGAGACCTGGCGCGACACCGTGCACACCCCGCACGACACCGTGCTGGTCAGCCCCGCCGAGATGCTGCCCGAGCAGGTCACCGTCGTCACCGACCTGGCCGGCGCCCACCTCCCGCCGGGCTGGCCGGCCGCGGTCGCCCGGTTCCCCGCGCACAACGCCGGGAACGGCCTGCACGCGCGCGTGCTGGACGTGCTCACCGCACTGGGCGCCCGCGTCGCCGGCCCGGTCGCCCTCGCCGCCGGGTACGCGCTCGCCGAGCCGGAGCCCGTCACCGCGCGGATCGGCGCCGCCGCAGGGCTGCACGCGCGGGTGGCCGCCGCGGCGCACGCCGCCGCCGTGGGAGCCGGTGCCCTGTCCCGGCCCCCGCAGGCCGGGCGGCACCTGTACGTCGACCTCGGCCCCCTGCGCGCCGGGCTGTCCCCGCACGGCGTGGGCGACGCGCAGGACCTGGAGGACTACCTCGCCGCGCGGCTCGGCATGCCCGCGCCGGGCGGGCACCGCTTCGGCGACGACCTGGGGGCGCTGCGCGTACGGCTGTCCACCGGCGCGCTGCTGGCGGGCACCGACGAGGAGCGCGCGGAATGCGTCGGTTCCCCCTCGCCGTTGGAACTGCCACATGTGCGACGCGCGTTGATCCACATGAGATCGGTCTTCGACGATCTCCGCGACGAAGCTCGGCGACGGGAGCCTCCTCGATGACGCAGCAGTCCGAGTCGACCACCGGGCGAACGGCCACCACGCATACGGCCACCACGCGCACGACCACCCAGGAACCGGGCGATCCGGCGGGCCACCCGTCGCCCCTCGCGCCCTCGCTCCCTCCGCTCGCCGCCCCCCGCCCGCTGGGCGAACGCCGGGTGTGGCCCCGCACCTTCCACGACCGTCTCACCGCCCCGTTGCCCGGCATCAAGGCCCTCGCCCGCTTCGCCCGCGAGGGCGCCGTACGTCCGGGCCGCGAGGGTCTCGCCGACATCCCGCTCCTGCCCTTCGAGCCGGGCCCGGTGCCCCGTGTGGACGCCGACCGGGTCGCCGTCTCCTGGGCGGGGCACGCCAGTTGGGTCGTGCAGATCGGTGGGCTGACCGTGCTCACCGACCCGGTCTGGTCGCGCCGCATCCTCGGCACACCGGCCCGGATCACCCCGGTCGGCCTCGCGTGGAGCGCCCTGCCGCGCGTGGACGCGGTCGTCGTCAGCCACAACCACTACGACCACCTGGACGCCCCCACCCTGCGCCGACTCCCGCGCGACACCCCGGTGTTCGTGCCGGCCGGCCTCGCCGGCTGGTTCCGGCGCCGGCGGTTCACCCAGGTCACCGAGCTGGACTGGTGGGAGGCGGCCGAACTGTCCGGCGTCCGCTTCGACTTCGTACCGGCCCACCACTGGTCCAAGCGCACCCTCGTGGACACCTGCCGCAGCCTGTGGGGCGGCTGGGTGCTCACGGCCCCCGACGGACAGCGCGTGTACTTCGCCGGCGACACCGGCTACGGCCACTGGTTCACCCGCATCGGCGAGCGCTATCCGGGCATCGACCTCGCGCTGCTCCCCATCGGCGCCTACGACCCCCGCTGGTGGCTCAGTGACGTCCACTGCGACCCGGAGGAGGCGGTACGGGCGGCTCAGGATCTGGGTGCGCGGCGGATGGCCCCCATGCACTGGGCGACCTTCGTCCTGTCCGCGGAGCCGGTTCTGGAACCGCTCACGCGCGTGCGGGCGGCGTGGGAGAAGGCGGGGCTGGACCGGACGGACCTGTGGGACCTGCCGGTAGGGGGATCACGCGTGCTGAATCGGCGGACGGCCGGGAGGCCGCTCCTGGGGCGCGGGGAACTGCGCGACTAGCCGCCGCGGCCCGTCACCCCGCGACGCCGCCTCACCCGGCAGAGCGAATCCGCCGCCACAAACCCGGCGCCACACTGATCAGCACGGTCAGCGCGACCGCCGCCACCACGCCCTCCCACGGCTCGCTGAACAGCGAGCCACCGAGGATCCCGATGAGCTGGTACGTCACCGCCCACGCCAGACACGCAGGCAGATTCCCCCGCGCGAACCGCCGCATCGTCCACTCCGCCAGCAGACACGCCAGCATCACCGGCAGCCGGCCCGCCGGCACCAGCCGGGACAGCACCAGCACCGCCACCCCGTGCTCGGCGAGCCTCTCCTGGGCCTGCGTGAGCCGCTCCTCCGGCGCACGGGAGCGGATCGCCTCCAGCCAGCGCGAACCGTTCTTCGAGCCCAGGCCGCGCCGGCCCAGCCAGTACAGCGTCACATCGCCCAGGAACGCGGCCGTCGACGCCGTCACGAACACCAGCGCCAGCGAGAACGGCGCCGTCTGGTGGAACGCCACCACCGCCGCCGAACTGACCAGCGCCCCCGTCGGCACGATCGGCACCAGCGCCCCGATCAGCACCAGCAGGAACAGGGAGGGATAGCCGATCGCCTGCTGCGTCGACTCCGGCGACACCGTCGTCGTGGCGGCGGCCACCACCGTCACCGGGCCACCTCCAGGCGCACGCTCTCGCCCTGCGCGAGCCGGTGCACCGATACGCCGGGCATGCGCTCCGCCGCGAGGCGTGCGAACTCATCGCCGGGCGCATGGAATTCATGGGGGCGCACGGCGTCCATGCCGATCGGCCAGTAGGTGCCGTAGTGCACCGGCACCGCACTGCGCGGCCCGAGCCGGGCCAGCACCTCGGCGGCACGCCCCGCGTCCAGGTGGCCCTCCCCGAGATACGGCCCCCAGCCGCCCACCGGCAGCAGCGCCACGTCGACCGGCCCGACCTCCTGCGCCATGGCGTCGAACAGGCCGGTGTCCCCGGCGAAGTACGTGCGTGCCTGGCCCTCGATGACATAGCCGAGGGCGGGGGAGCGGTGCCGTCCGACGGGCAGCCGCCGCCCGTCGTGCCGCGCCGGAACGGCCCGTACGGCCACGCCGCCCACCGTCGTCACATCGCCGGGCGCCATCTCGGTCACCCGCAGATGGGTGAGCCGGCGCAGACCCGGGACCGCGCCCGGCGCACCCCGGGGCACGAGCAGGCGGGTGTCCTCGGGCAGCCCGGCGAGTGAGGGAACGTGCAGGTGGTCGGCGTGGAGGTGGGAGACGACGGCGACGTCGGCGCGCCGGGAGTCGGGCGCCGGTAGCGCACCCCGGCGTCGGCGCAGGTGTGCGAGCCGGCGTGCGAACAGAGGGTCGGTGAGGATGCGCACGTTCGAGTCCTCGACCGTGCAGGTGGCGTGACCCCACCAGGTGATCTCCACCGGCACCTCTTTGCCTCCTTCGTGCGACTCCCCGAAGCGTACGGGCTGGAGTAGGGTCGGCGGCGAAACCCGGAGGTGAGGGGGACGCCATGGGGCCATCCATAGTGCGCGTCACGGCGATCGCCAGTCTGACGCCGCTCGAAGAGCTGGACGCCGACCCCTTCCTGGTGGACTCCCGCAGCCAGCACGCCATGTGCGCGCGCTGGGCCGCCGAGCATGGGTACTTCGTCGCGCGTGAGCTCCTGGTACGGGGGCTGCGGGCGGACCACAGTGTGCTGTGGGAGGGCGTGCGGCCCGGCCTCGACCTGTTCGTGGCGCCCAGCCGCAGGGTGCTGGAGAGCGCGCTGTCGTCCGTCGAGGAGTTCACCGCGGAGTGCGCCCGGCGCGGGGTGCGGGTGGAGACGGTGGGGCGGGCCGAGCCGTCGTACGACGCCCAGATGAAGGCGCGGGTGCATCGGCGGCTGTCCATGCCGACGGCGGGGTACGACGGCCGCTAGGCGCTCCGCCGAGGGGGCCGGGTGGGGTTCGGTCTCGGCTGCGGCGCCGTGGGGGCTGGGCGCGCCCGCGCGGCGGAGCCGCATATGGATACAGCCCCGCGCCCGTATCGGGGCGCTACCGAACCGGGCGTTGTGCAAGGCTGGGGGGCGTGGGCGTGCGTGGGCGTTGGCGGCGGGTTGCCAGTCAGGTGGGGCGGAGCGTGGCCGTGTGGGCGGTCTCGACCGTCACCATGCTCGTGCTCGCCGGGATCCTGCCGGACTTCCAGCTGCAGTCGGCCGACGACGAGAGCACCACCCGGCTCGCCATGACCGCGGCCCTCGGCGCCGGTGCCTTCGGTCTGCTCTCCGCGCTCGTCTGGCCCCTGCTCGTACGGCTGCTGCTGCTCGTGCCCGCGCTGGTGCTCGGCCTGCTGGTGTTCTTCCTGAACGGCTCGCTGCTCATCGTCGCCCTGCGCCTGGTGCCCTCCGGCGACAGCGAGGCCGCCCCCGAGACCGCCGTCATCGTGGCCGCCGTGATGTCCGCCGTCGCCTCCGCCACCGGTGGTGCCCTGGCGGTACGCGACGACGACGCCTACCGCCGCCGGCTCTACCGCCTCGCCGACCGGCGGCGCCGGGCCCTGCCGCCCGGCCCCTCCAGCCACGGCACGGTCTTCATGCAGCTCGACGGCGTCGGCCACGACCTCCTGCTCGCCGCCGTCGGCAAGGGCCTGATGCCCACTGTCGGCCGCTGGCTGGGGCAGGGAGCCGGTGCGGGCGGGCGCCCCACCCACCGGCTCACCGCCTGGCGTACCGACTGGTCCAGCCAGACCGGCGCCAGCCAGCTCGGCATCCTGCACGGCAGCAACCATGACGTCCCGGCCTTCCGCTGGTACGAGAAGGCGGCCCGCGAGGTGATCGTCTGCAACCGTCCCACCAGCGCCGCCGAGCTCCAGCGCCGCGCCATCGACCGCACCGGCGACGGCGGACTGCTCAGCGCCGACGGCGCCAGCCGCGGCAACCTCTTCAGCGGCGGGGCCGAGGAGCAGGCCCTGGTGCTGTCCATCGCGGCCAGGCGGCGCGACCGCCGCAACCGCTCGCGCGCGGGCTACTTCGCCTACTTCTCCGACCCGGCCAACGCCGTGCGCACCGCCCTGTCCTTCATCGCCGAGGTCGGCCGTGAGATCGGCCAGTCCACCCGGGCCCGCGTCCGCAAGGCCCGGCCGAGGGTCTCCCGCGGCGGTCTCTACCCGTTCGTGCGGGCCTTCGCGACCGTCGTCGAACGGGACGTCGTGGTCGCCGCGGTCATGGGCGACATGTTCGCCGGCCGCACCGCCGTCTACGCCGACCTCGTGGCGTACGACGAGGTCGCGCACCACTCCGGGCCGTTCGGCCGCGATGTCGAGAAGGTCCTCGAACGCCTCGACCGCGCGCTGGCGTTGATCGAGAAGGCCGCCGAGCACGCGCCGCGGCCGTACCGGATCGTCGTGCTGTCGGACCACGGCCAGAGCCCCGGCGAGACCTTCCGCGCCCGCTACGGCCTCGGCCTCGGCGACCTGGTGCGGGCCGGCTGCGGGCTGCCCGTGCCGCGCAGGGCACGGCGCACCCACAGCGGCGCCGAGGCCCGCGCGGCCGTGCGCGCCGCGCTGCGCCGGCCCGTCGAGGAGGGCGGCGAGCAGCACCGCCCCTCGCGCCGCCGCTCCGAGCCGATCGTGCTGGCCTCCGGCAACCTCGGCCTGGTCTCCTTCCCGGACGTGCCGCACCGGATGACCAAGGAGGAGATCGACGCCCGGCACCCGGCGCTGCTCACCACCCTCGCCAACCACCCCGGCATCGGCTTTCTGCTGGTGCGCAGCGAGCGGCACGGCGGGGTCGTGCTCGGCGCGTACGGCGCCGAGATCCCCCTGGACCGGCTGGACGACGATCCGGGCCCGCTGGAGGCCTTCGGAGCGGGCGCCGCCGCCGCCGTACGCCGCACGCACTCCTTCCCGAGCACCGCCGACATCATGGTCAACTCGGCGTACGACCCGGCCGACGGCGAGGTGCTCGCCTTCGAGGAGCAGATCGGCTCGCACGGCGGGCTCGGGGGCGCGCAGGGCAGGCCGTTCCTGCTGTCGCCCCTCGCCCTGTCCGCGCCGGTGGACGACGGGGAGGACCTCGTCGGCGCCGAGCACGTGCACCGGGTGCTGCGGTGCTGGCTGCGTGAGGCGAACGGGCCGCAGGTGCCGGTGGAGGCGGAGCCGCAGGAGCGGGCCGCCTGAAAATCAGCTGCACGCCAGAGCGCGCGGGCACACACTGGGCGAGTCGAAAACGCCTCGAACGCCCCCAAGGAGCCTTTGCTTTGCAGGCTGCCGTCACCGTCACGCCCACCCGTATCCCCGAACTGCTCCTCGGCCTCGCCACCGTGCGGCCCGTGTTCGTCTGGGGCGCCCCCGGCATCGGAAAGTCCTCCCTCGTCAGGGATTTCGCCGCCTCGCTCGGGCTGGAGTGCGTGAGTCTGCTCGGTACGCAGCTCGCGCCGGAGGACCTGATCGGCGTGCCGCAGATCCGCGACGGCCGCTCGGTGTTCTGCCCGCCGGAGGCCATCGCCCGCGACGAGCCGTACTGCCTGTTCCTGGACGAGCTGAACGCGGCCACGCCGGATGTGCAGAAGGCGTTCTACTCCCTGATCCTGGACCGCCGCATCGGCAACTACGAACTGCCGAAGGGCTCCGTCGTCATCGGCGCCGGCAACCGCGCCACCGACAACGCGCTCGCCCGGCCCATCGCGTCCGCGCTGGTCAACCGGCTCACCCACGTCCACCTGGAGGCGTCCGCCAAGGACTGGCTGACCTGGGCCGCGAACAACGGCATCCACCCGTGGATCCTGGACCACCTCACCGACCGCCCCGACCACCTGTGGTCCAAGCCGCCGAAGACCGAGGAGCCGTTCTCCACGCCCCGCTCCTGGCACATGCTCTCCGACGCGCTGCACTCCTTCGGCCGCGACCTCGACGAGGAGACCCTGAAGGTCCTGGCCCACGGCACGCTGACGCCGACGCACGCCACCGCGTTCTGCGGCTACGTCAAGATCGTGCGCAGCCAGTACGGCATCGAGGCCATCATCAAGGGCGACGCCGGCTGGCCGCACGGCATGCAGGACCGCGATCTGCTCTACTACCTCGCCGAGTCCTTCCGCGGCCGCCTGATCAAGGAACTGCCGGTCAGCAAGGACCACATGTCGGCGGCCGCCCGGCAGACCGCGTACCGCGCCAAGTCGCTGCTGGTGCAGCTCGCGGAGATCTCCGTGGAGGTCGCCCAGAGCGTCATCGCCTCCGACGCCGACGGCAATCCCGTGCTGCCGGCCTGGTTCCTGGTGGAGGCCGCGCGCGACATGCCCCGGCTGGTCGAGGCGCGGCGATGAGCCGCGGCGGCGGCCAGAAGGGCGGCAAGGGGCAGAAGAAGCGGGACCTCGCGGCGGAGGCCTTCGCCGAGGGGCTGCGGCTGGTGCGCGCCAACCCGGCGCTCGCCGCCGTGGAGTTCACCGTCTGCCGCCACGAGAACTGCGAACAGGCCCCGCGCGACGGCCTCCTTCGCGTCGACTCCGACGGCGTCCTGCACATCCGTCCCGCCCGGCTCGCCGAACCGGCCACCTGGGCCTGGGCGATCGCGCACGCCGTCCTGCACCTCGGCTTCGGCCACGTCCCCTCCAGGAAGGGCACGCCCGTGCAGCCCGACCGCGCCGACCTCGCCGCACGGTGCGTCGCCGTCAACCGCTTCCTGCTCACCTTCCCCGTCGGCAAGGCCCCGGACCACCTGCCGCTGACCTACCCGGCCGGCGACGAGGAGCAGCTCGCCGCGCCCTGGCGGCGCGACGGCGTCCCCGCCGTGTACGAGGGCTGCGGCACGGCCGGTCCGGAGCCCGACCAGCTGCTCATGGAGTGGACGGGCTGGTTCGGGTCCCCTCCGGACCATCAACTGGCCTTCGCCACCGCGCTCACCCGCACCGTCTCCACCGCGATGGACATGGCGGGCGGGCGCCGTGACTCCATGCTCGGCGAGCCCGTCAAGAAGCGGCCCTGGCAGTGGGCGCTGGAGTGGTTCATCACCTCCTACCCGCTGCTCGGCGGCATCGCGGCCGGCATCAAGCTGATCGCCGACGCCGAACTCGCCCGCGCCCACGGCATCGCCGTCGCCGCCGTCAACGCGGAGGCCGGCGAGATCTACATCAACCCGCTGCGCCAGTTCGAGCCCGAGGAATGGCGGTTCATCCTCGCCCACGAGATGCTGCACGCCGCCCTGCGCCACGGCGACCGCTGCGGCACCCGCGACCCCTACCTGTTCAACGTCGCCTGCGACTACGTCATCAACGGCTGGCTGCGCGAGATGCAGGTCGGGGAGATGCCCCAAGGGCTGCTGTACGACCAGGAGATGACGGGCCTGTCGGCCGAGGAGGTCTACGACCGGATCGCCGGCGACCTGCGCCGGATGCGCCGTCTGGCCACCCTGCGCGGCAAAGGCGTCGGCGACGTCCTCGGCGCCCCGCTCGGCGCACCCGGCGACTACGTCGACCTCGACGAGTTCTACCGCCGGGGCCTGTGCCAGGGCCTGGACCTGCACCAGCAGCACGAGCGCGGCTTCCTGCCCGGCGGCCTGGTCCAGGAGATCCGGGCGCTCAGCCATCCGCCGCTGCCCTGGGACGCCCGACTCGCCCGCTGGTTCGACGAGTTCGTGCCCCGCCCGGAACCCGTGCGGACGTACGCGCGGCCCTCGCGCCGCCAGGCCTCCACACCCGAAATCCCGCGCGCCGGCCGCTACTTCCCGCCCGAGGAGATCGCCCGCTGCACCTTCGGCGTGGTCCTGGACACCTCCGGGTCCATGAGCGCCGGCCTGCTCGGCAAGGCGCTCGGCGCGATCGCCTCGTACGCCGAGGCGCGGGACGTACCGGCGGCACGCGTGGTGTTCTGCGACGCGGGGCCGTACGACGCCGGATATGTGCCGGTCACCGACATCGCCGGACGGGTGCGGGTGCGCGGCCGCGGCGGCACGGTTCTGCAGTCCGGCGTCGATCTGCTGCTGCGCGCCGACGACTTCCCGCCCGGCGCACCGGTCCTGGTCATCACGGACGGCTGGTGCGACGTGCTGCGGGTGCGCCGTGAGCACGCGTACCTGATTCCCCCGGGCCGTCGCCTGCCGTTCACCCCACGTGGGCCGGTCTTCCGGGTGAGTTGAGCCGGAGTGTGATCGGATGGGGGCCACGGACCCCGGAAACGGGCCCCCATGCGAAAGGAAGAATCGTGGCTACCACGCGCTCCGCACACACCGTCTGGGAAGGCAACCTGCTCGAGGGCAACGGTGTCGTCAACTTCGACTCGTCCGGCGCCATCGCCGCGCAGCCGGTCACGTGGGCCTCGCGCTCCCAGGACGCGAACGGCAAGACCAGCCCCGAGGAGCTCATCGCCGCCGCGCACTCCAGCTGCTTCTCCATGGCGCTGTCGCACGCCCTGCACGGCGCCGGCACGCCCCCCACCAAGCTTGTCACGTCGGCCGATGTGAACTTCCAGCCGGGTGAGGGCATCACCGGGATCCACCTCACCGTGGAGGGGACGGTTCCCGGTATCGACAACGACACGTTCGTCGCGGCCGCGGAGGACGCCAAGAAGAACTGCCCGGTCAGCCAGGCGCTGACGGGGACGACGATCACGCTGTCGGCGAAGTTGGCGTAGCGCCGACGGGGAGCGGCGGTAGGTCGTTCTTCGTCCGCTGCGCCGTCGTGGCTTGTCGCGCAGTTCCCCCGCACCCCCTGGGGGGCGGCCCTCCGGGCCTGCCCCCCGACCCCTGAGCGCCCGCTCAGCCGCCGTTTGGTACCCGCCCCCCGGGTCACTCGCCCCATTGACAAGAGCCCACTCAAGTTTTGTGCTGGAGTTCAAGGGGTGCCCTGGCGGAAGGGGACAGTGATGGCACGCGCGGTCGGGATCGATCTCGGGACCACGAACTCGGTGGTCGCCGTTCTGGAGGGCGGCGAGCCCACTGTCGTCGCCAATGCGGAGGGGGCCAGGACCACACCGTCGGTCGTCGCCTTCGCCAAGAACGGCGAGGTGCTCGTGGGGGAGGTGGCCAAGCGGCAGGCGGTGACGAACGTGGACCGCACCGCGCGCTCCGTGAAGCGGTACATGGGCGACGGGAGCTGGCGTTTTCCCGACCGGGGCGACATCGACGGCACCCGCTACCGGGCCCAGGAGCTGTCGGCCCGGGTGCTCCAGAAGCTGAAGCGGGACGCCGAGTCCTATCTCGGTGAGGACGTCACCGACGCGGTGATCACCGTCCCCGCCTACTTCGACGACGCCCAGCGGCAGGCCACCAAGGAAGCCGGGGAGATCGCGGGCCTGAAGGTCCTCAGGATCATCAACGAGCCCACGGCCGCCGCCCTCGCCTACGGCCTGGACCGCGGCGAGGAACAGACGGTGCTGGTCTTCGACCTCGGCGGCGGCACCTTCGACGTCTCGCTGCTGGAGATCGGCGACGGCGTCATCGAGGTCAAGGCCACCAACGGCGACACGCACCTCGGCGGCGACGACTGGGACCAGCGGATCGTCGAGTACCTGGTCAAGAAGTTCAAGGGGCAGAACGGCATCGACCTCGGCAACGACAGGATGGCGGTCCAGCGGCTGCGCGAAGGCGCCGAGAAAGCCAAGATCGAGCTGTCCAGCTCCTCCGAGACCACGATCAACCTGCCCTACATCACCGCCTCCGCCGAGGGCCCCCTCCACCTCGACGAGAAGCTGACCCGCGCCCAGTTCCAGGAGCTCACCGCCGACCTCCTCGACCGCTGCAAGACCCCCTTCCACCAGGCCGTCAAGGACGCCGGCATCAAGCTCTCCGCGGTCGACCACGTCATCCTCGTCGGCGGCTCCACGCGGATGCCCGCCGTCACCGACCTCGTGAAGGAACTCACCGGCAAGGACCCGCACAAGGGCGTCAACCCCGACGAGGTCGTGGCCGTCGGCGCGGCCCTCCAGGCCGGCGTCATCCGCGGCGACGTCAAGGACGTCCTCCTGCTCGACGTCACCCCGCTGTCCCTCGGCATCGAGACCAAGGGCGGCATCATGACCAAGCTCATCGAACGCAACACCACGATCCCGACCCGGCGTTCGGAGATCTTCACCACCGCCGCCGACAACCAGCCCTCCGTCGGCATCCAGGTCTACCAGGGCGAACGCGAGATCGCCTCGTACAACAAGAAGCTCGGCGTCTTCGACCTCACCGGCCTGCCGCCCGCCCCGCGCGGGGTGCCGCAGATCGAGGTCGCCTTCGACATCGACGCCAACGGGATCATGCACGTCTCGGCGAAGGACCTCGCGACGGGCCGCGAGCAGAAGATGACCGTGACGGGCGGCTCGGCGCTGCCGAAGGACGACATCGACCGGATGATGCGGGAGGCCGAGCAGTACGCCGAGGAGGACCACAAGCGCCGCGAGGCCGCCGAGACCCGCAACCAGGGCGAGCAGCTCGTCTACCAGACGGAGAAGTTCCTGCGCGAGAACGAGGACAAGGTCCCGGCGGACACCCGGGCGGAGGTCGCTTCGGCGATCAAGGAGCTGAAGGAGCAACTGGAGCAGAACGCCGAGACGAACGTCCTGCGCACCGGCATCGAGAAGCTCGCCGCCGTCAGCCAGAAGATGGGCCAGGCGATGTACGCCCAGTCCCAGCAGGCCCCCTCCGACAGCTCGGCCGACGCCGACGCCGGCACCGCCACCGGCGCCGAGCAGAGCGCCGAGCAGGACGACGACGTGGTCGACGCGGAGATCGTCGACGACGACAAGGAACAGCGGGACCGGAAGGGCGGAGCGGCCTAGGAACCCGCCTTCTCCCAGCCGCGCCGCTCCGGCCGCGGCCCCAGCTGCTCGGGGTCGCGGCTGCGGTAGACCAGGTACGGCCGGAACAGGTACTGCACCGGCGCACTGAACATGTGCACCAGCCGCGTGTACGGCACCAGCGCGATCAGCGCCATGCCGACCACCGCGTGGATCCGGTACAGCACCGGCACGCCCGCCATCCGGTCCAGGTCGGGCTGGAGGGTGAACAGGCTGCGGGCCCAGGGGGCGATGGACTGCCGGTAGTCGTAGCCGTCGCCGGAGACATGGGTGAGCTTGGCGGCCATGCCGAGCACGATCGCGCCGAGCAGGACGACGTACATCAGCTTGTCGTTGGCCGTCGTCGCCCGGAACACCGGCACGTTCGTGCGGCGCCGGTAGATCAGCAGCACGATCCCGGCGACGGTCAGGGCGCCGGCCGCGGTACCGCCGTAGAGGGAGAACAGGTGGTGGGTGTGCTCGCTCACGCCGGGCGAGTCCGTCCAGGACGCCGGGACGAACAGGCCCACCAGATGGCCGACCAGCACGAACAGGATGCCGTAGTGGAAGGCGGGCGAGGCGATGTTCAGCAGCCTCGACTCATGGACCTGGGAGGAGCGGGTGGTCCAGCCGAAGCGGTCGTAGCGGTGCCGCCAGACCAGGCCGGCGACCAGCAGGGCGAAGGTGACGTAGGGCAGGACGCCCCACAGCAGCGTGGTCATGGTCGCACCCCCGTGCGTTCGGTCGGCAGTGTGGCGCACACCGCGTCCAGGACGGACGCGTACGGTGTGCCGGAGTCGGTGAGCCGGGAGCGGAGCTGCTCCAGGCACTCGCGGTGCTCCAGCAGCAGACCGGTGTCGCCGGTGCGGGCCGCGAACTCCAGTACCGCGGGCAGGAAGTCGGGCAGTTCCTCGCCAGTGAGCTCCAGGCCGTGAGTGCGGTAGACCTCCTTGAAGCGCAGCAGCGACATGCCGCGCCGCCGGGTGTCCCCGTCGAGCCACCAGGTCAGATAGAGGCTGTGCCGGTTGTCGAAGTCGAAGACCTGGACGTAGTGCGCGGCCAGTTCGTCCGGCGGGGTGAGGGCGGCGTGGTCGGTGAACTCCCGCAGCTGCGGGGCGGCTTCGCGCAGCAGCGGCAGGCGCGCGCGGAAGTCGTCGTCCGGATAGGTCAGACAGAGTGCGGCCGCCTGGTACAGCACCTCGAAGGACGGCATCACGCCTCCTCGGTGTTGGTCGTGCGGGTGGGTCCGGCGGCGTCGGCCGCGTCGTCGGAGGTCTGCCGCCCGCGCAGGGTGTGGAAGTTCTCGACCGACACCAGCGGCAGCAGCCTGCGGCCGCCGGAGTCCTGGCCGAAGGGGCCGTCCCCGCCCATCCCGGGCCCGCCCTCGTAGTCGAGGCTGCACCCCCTGGGCAGCGCCGACTCCTCCAGGCGCCGGGCGTCCGCGACCGCCGCCGTGGGAATGACGTACCGGTCCTCGTACTTGGCGACCGCCAGCAGCCGGTACATGTCCTCGATCTCCCCGGCCGCCATCCCCACGGCGGCCGGCACCGAGGGATCCGGTTCGTCGCCGAGGTTGATCGCCCGCATGTGGGAGCGCATCGCGGCGAGCCTCTCCAGCGAGGAGCGGACCGGACCGATGGCGCCGGCCGTGAACATCTCCGCCAGGTACTCCAGCGGGATGCGCAGCGTGTCGATCGCGCCGAACAGGTTCCCGGCGTCCTCCCCGTCGTGCCCGGTCTCCGACAGCGCGTCCACCACCGGCGACAGCGGCGGGATGTACCAGACCATCGGCATCGTGCGGTACTCCGGATGCAGTGGCAGCGCCACCCGGTACTTGGCGATCAGCGCGTACGCGGGCGAGCGACGGGCCGCCTCCAGCCAGTCGTAGGGGATCCCCGCCTCCTCGCACGCCCGCCGCACCTCGCGGTCCTCGGGGTCGAGGAAGACGCCCAACTGTGCCTCGTACAGGTCCCGTTCACGCGGAACGGAGGCCGCGGCCGTCACCCTGTCCGCGTCGTACAGCACCACCCCGAGGTAGCGCAGCCGGCCCACGCACGTCTCCGAGCAGACCGTCGGCAGGCCGACCTCGACGCGCGGATAGCACATCGTGCACTTCTCCGCCTTGCCGGTGGCGTGGTTGAAGTACACCTTCTTGTACGGGCATCCGGTCACGCACATCCGCCAGCCCCGGCACCGGTCCTGGTCGACGAGGACGATGCCGTCCTCCGCCCGCTTGTACATCGCCCCCGACGGGCATGACGCCACACAGGACGGGTTCAGGCAGTGCTCGCAGATGCGCGGCAGATAGAACATGAAGCTCTGCTCGAACTCGAACCGCACCTTCTCCGAAGCCTGTGAGCGCGTGCGCTCCACCATCGGGTCGAGGTCGCCGTAGGCGGGGGCGCCGGCGAGGTTGTCGTCCCAGTTCGACGACCACTCGATCTTCATCGGCTTGCCGTCGAGTCGGGAGATGGGCCGGGCCACCGGGTAGTCGTCGCCGAGGGGAGCGTCGGTGAGGTTCTTGTAGTCGTAGGTCCAGGGCTCGTAGTAGTCCTTGATCTCCGGGAGTTCGGGGTGGGAGAAGATCCCGGCGAGCTTGCGCAGCCGGCCGCCCGCCTTCAGCTTCAGCGCGCCGCGCCGGTTCAGCTCCCAGCCGCCGCGCCAGACCTCCTGGTCCTCGTAGCGGCGCGGATAGCCCTGGCCGGGGCGGGTCTCGACGTTGTTGAACCAGACGTACTCCATGCCACGGCGGTTGGTCCACGCCTGCTTGCAGGTGACCGAGCAGGTGTGACAGCCGATGCACTTGTCGAGGTTCATCACCATGGCGATCTGGGCCATCGGACGCATCAGTACTCGACCTCCTGGCTGCGACGGCGGATCACCGTGACCTCGTCGCGCTGGTTGCCCGTCGGGCCCAGGTAGTTGAACGCCCAGGACAGCTGGGCGTAGCCGCCGACGAGATGGGACGGCTTGAGGATCAGGCGGGTGAGTGAGTTGTGGATGCCGCCCCGTCGGCCGGTGGCCTCCGTCTTCGGGACGGCGACCGTGCGTTCCTGCGCGTGGTGCATGTAGACGGTGCCCTGCGGGATCCGGTGCGAGACGACGGCCCGCGCGACGACCACGCCGTTGCGGTTGACCGCCTCGATCCAGTCGTTGTCGGCGACGTCGATCGCGTCCGCGTCCCGCGGGGACATCCAGATGTTCTGCCCGCCCCGCGAGAGCGCCAGCATGAACAGGTTGTCCTGGTACTCGGAGTGGATGGACCACTTGTTGTGCGGGGTGAGGAAGCGGACCGTCACCTCCCGCTGTCCGTCCGGGCCGAGTCGCGGTTCGCCGAACAGCTTGTTCATGTCCAGCGGCGGCCGGTACACGGGCAGTGCCTCGCCGAGCTCGTGGATCCAGTCGTGGTCGAGGAAGAAGTGCTGGCGGCCGGTGAGGGTGTGCCACGGCTTGAGGTGCTCGGTGTTCAGCGTGAACGCGGTGTAGCGCCGCCCGCCCGACTCGCTGCCCGACCACTCCGGCGAGGTGATCACGGGCACCGGCGCGGCCTGGGCGTCCGCGTACGTGGTCCGCCTGCCCTCGTGCCCGGCCGCCAGGTGCGCCATGTCCTGCCCGGTCCGTTCCTCAAGGGTGCGGAAGCCCTGCGTGGCGAGGCGGCCGTTGGTGGTGCCGGACAGGGCGAGGATGGTGTTCGCCGCCTTCACGGCCGTGTCGAGCAGGGGGCGCCCGTCACCGGTCGCGCCGTTCAGCAGCCGCAGGTCCTCGACCTCCTCGTCCGGGCGGAGCGTGATGCCCTTGGCGGGCAGGCCGAGTCGCTCCGCCAGCGGGCCCAGCGAGGCGAACCTGGCGCCGATCGCGGTGTAGTCCCGCTCCACGACCGTCAGGTTCGGCATGGTCCTGCCGGGCACCGGATCGCACTCCCCGCGCCGCCAGTCCAGGGCCACCCCGCCCGGCTGCGCGATCTCACCCGGGGTGTCGTGCTGGAGCGGGGTCGCCACCAGGTCCTTGCGTACGCCCAGATGGTCGACGGCCAGCTCGCTCAGCCGCTCCGCGAGCGCCTTGAACGCCTCGAAGTCGGTGCGCGCCTGCCACGGCGGATCCACGGCCGGGGTGAAGGAGTGCACGTAGGGGTGCATGTCCGTGCTGGACAGGTCGTGCTTCTCGTACCAGGTGGCGGCGGGCAGGACGACGTCCGACAGCAGCGTCGACGACGTCTGCCGGAAGTCCAGCGACAGCAGCAGGTCGAGCTTGCCCTCGGGTGCCTCGTCGTGCCAGGTCACCTCCTTCGGCCGGACGTCCTCGGGGGCCTCCTCGGCCCGGAGCGACGACTGCGTGCCCAGCAGGTGCCGGGTGAAGTACTCCGCGCCCTTCGCCGAGGAGCCGAGCAGATTGGCCCGCCACAGCGTCACGATCCGCGGCCAGTTCTCCGGCGCGTCCGGGTCCTCGCAGGCGAACTTCAGGGTGCCCGCGCGCAGTTCCGCCACCACCCGCGACACGGCGTCGCCGAACACCTCGCCCAGCTCCAGCGGATTGCGGTCGAAGGTCGGATACGACGGCATCCAGCCCACGCGCGCCGACAGCGCCAGACAGTCCGCGCCCGTCATCCCGCGCAAGCGCCCCGCGCCCAGCGGCGAGGCGAGCGCATCGGCCGTGAACCGGTCGTAGCGCCACTGGTCGGTGTTGAGGAACCAGTACGCCGTGCCGATCATCTGCCGCGGCGGCCGCGACCAGTCCGACGCGGCCGCGAGCGTCGCCCAGCCGGTCGCCGGACGGCACTTCTCCTGGCCCACGTAGTGCGCCCAGCCGCCGCCGTTGCGGCCCTGGCAGCCGGTGAGCTGGAGCAGGGCGAGGAAGGCGCGGTAGATCGTCTCGGAGTGGAACCAGTGGTTGGTGCCCGCGCCCATGAGGATCATGCAGCGGCCCTCGGACCGCTCGGCCGTCCGCGCGAACTCCCGTGCGATCCGCACGCACTTGCGCGCCGGGACGGACGTGTGCGCCTCCTGCCAGGCAGGGGTGCCGGGGGAGTCGGCGTCGTCGTACGACGCGGGCCAGCGGCCCGGCAGCCCCGGCCGTGCCACCCCGTACTGGGCGAGCAGCAGATCGAAGACCGTCGTCACCAGCGGGCCGTCCGCACCGCCGAGCTTCGTCACCGGGACGCCCCGGCGTATGACGTCCCCGCGGCCCTGCCCGTGCGGCCCGCCCTCGGTGTCGAAGCGCGGCAGCAGCACCTCGACGCCCGCGGACACCTTGCTGCCGTACAGGCTCAACCTCGGCTGCACATCGCCCAGTTCGAGGTTCCAGCGGCCCTTGCCCGACTCGGTCCAGCGGAAGCCCAGGGAGCCGTTCGGGGCGACCGCGCGACCCGACACCTCGTCCAGCACGACCGTCTTCCACCCGGCGCCCTCGTCCTCCTGCCCCAGGTCCGAGGCCCGCAGGAACTTCGCGGGGACGTAGGCAGCGTCGCGTTCCTCCAGGGTGACCAGGAAGGGCAGGTCGGTGAACTTGCGTACGTAGTCCGCGAAGAACGGCGTCTTGCGGTCGACGAAGAACTCCTTGAGCACGACGTGCCCCATGGCGAAGGCCAGCGCGCCGTCGGTGCCGGGGTGCGGGTGCAGCCACTCGTCGGCGAACTTGGCGTTGTCGGCGTAGTCGGGCGCGACCACCACGACCTTCTGGCCGCGGTAGCGGGCCTCCGCCATCCAGTGCGCGTCGGGCGTGCGGGTCACCGGGACGTTCGAGCCCCACATCATCAGATAGGCCGCGTCCCACCAGTCGCCCGACTCCGGTACGTCGGTCTGGTCGCCGAAGACCTGCGGGGAGGCGACCGGCAAGTCGGCGTACCAGTCGTAGAACGACAGCATCGGGGCGCCGATCAGGGAGTGGAAGCGGGCGCCCGCCGCGTGCGACACCATCGACATCGCCGGGATGGGGGAGAAACCGGCGATGCGGTCGGGGCCGTGGGTCTTGATGGTGTGCACATGCGCCGCGGCGACCAACTCGACCGCCTCGTCCCAAGTCGCCCGCACCAGGCCGCCCTTGCCGCGCGCCCGCTGGTACGCGCGGCGGCGCTCGGGGTCGCCCTGGATCTCCGCCCAGGCCAGCACGGGGTCGCCCAGACGCTCCTTCGCCTCCCGGTACAGCTTCAGGAGCACACCGCGCACGTACGGGTAGCGGACCCGGGTGGGGGAGTAGGTGTACCAGGAGAACGCGGCGCCGCGCGGGCAGCCGCGGGGCTCGTACTCGGGACGGTCCGGGCCGACCGACGGATAGTCCGTCTCCTGGGTCTCCCAGGTGATGATGCCGTCCTTGACGTACACCTTCCAGCGGCACGAGCCGGTGCAGTTCACGCCGTGCGTGGAGGTCACGACCTTGTCGTGGCTCCACCGGTCCCGGTAGAACGCGTCCGCCTCACGCCCGCCGGTCAGCGCGACGCTGTGCAGATCGGACGCGGGCGTGCCGGGCCGGAAGAACCTGCCGGCCCTCAGCAACGCCGCGCCCGGCTCGGCGGGCGGGGTGGGCGGTACCCGGGTGTCGGTCACAGGCGCTCCCTTGCTTGCCCTGATCACGAACCTAGGGCGGGGCCGGGGAGCGCACCCGTTCACGGCGCCCGTACGGGTCAGGGCTTGCGGGCGACCCCCGCGTACACGGGCACGATGCCCTCCGCCTGGGCCGCCACGTCCGCCGGCTCGGGGCGCCAGCCGTAGACGGGGATGACGCCAGGGCCGAGCAGCTCCAGGCCGTCGAAGAAGCGGGAGAACCCGGCGAGCGAGCGGGGGAAGAACGGGGTGCCGCTGCGCCGGAAGTGGTTCGCCGCCTGCTCGATGGCCTGCGGGCTGAGGTCCGGCGTCACCTGCGACAGGATCAGGTGGCTGCCGGGGGCGAGCGCGGCGACGTACTTCTCCAGCAGGCCGTACACGTCGTCGCCGTCGGGGTCGTCGCTCAGGTAGTGGGTCAGCGCCACCAGCGACAGCGCGATCGGCCGGTCGAAGTCCAGGGACTCGCGGGCCCGGGCCAGCAGCGCTTCGGCGTCACGGACGTCGGCGTGCACGTATTCGGTGCTGCCCTCGGCCGACCCGTGCAGCAGCGCCTCCGCGTGCCGCAGCACGATCGGGTCGTTGTCGGCATAGACGACCCTGGACTCCGGGGCGACGCCCTGCGCCACCTGGTGCAGATTGGGCTCGGTCGGGATGCCCGTGCCGATGTCCAGGAACTGGCGTGTCCCGGCCTCGGCGACCGTTCGGACGGCCCGGTGCATGAACCTCCGGTTGGCGCGGGCGCCGCGCAGGACCGTGCCGTCCACGGCGAGGATCCTGCGGGCCAGCTCCTCGTCCACCGGGTAGTTGTCCTTGCCGCCCAGCCACCAGTCGTAGACGCGGGCCGGGTGCGGCCGGCTGGTGTCGACGCGGGCGGGTACGGACTCGGATCCGGACATACGCGGTCTTCTCCTCGGAGTCGATTCGGAGTCGATTGCCTGGACGGGCCTCAGTCTCGGCGGTGCTCTGTCTCAGCAGTCCTCGCGGCGCTCCCGCAGGAGCTTCCTGGTGCGCTCGGCGGACGCCGCGGCCGTGGACATGTGGTCCAGCACCTCCAGATGCGCCGCGACCTCCTTGCGGGAGTCCAGATACAGAGCGCCGGACAGATACTCGGTGTAGACCATGTCGGGCAGCTCCGGCTCGGCGAACCGGAACAGGGTGAAGGGGGCGTACGTGCCCGGGTGCGGGCCGGAGGCGAACTCGGCGATCTGGAGCGTGACGCGGTCGCGCTCGGCGAACTCCAGCAGCTTGTCCAGCTGGTCGCGCATCACCTCGCCGCCGCTCACCGGGCGCAGCAGCACCGTCTCGTCCATGATCACCCACAGATGGGGCGGGTCCTGGCGCTCCAGCAGACGCTGGCGCTCCATGCGCAGCGACACATGCCGCTCTATCGTCTCCGGCCCCGTCTGCCCTATCGTCCCGGCCCGCAGTACGGCCCGGGCGTACTCCTCGGTCTGGAGCAGACCGGGCACGAAGTGCGGCTCGTAGGACCGGACGATCCGGGCGGCGCCCTCCAGGCTCACATACAGGCTGAACCAGTCCGGCAGCACGTCGTGGAACCGCTGCCACCAGCCCGGCTGATTGGCCTCCTCGGCCAGCGAGACGAACGCCTGCGCCTCGTCCTCCGGGACGCCGTACGTCTCCAGGAGCACCTGCACGTACGGGATCTTCAGCGCGACCTCGGCGGTCTCCATGCGGCGTACGGTCGCCGCCGTCACCCGCAGGGCCCGCGCGGCCTCCTCGCGCCCCAGCCCGGACGCCTCCCGCAGTTCCTGCAGGCGTTTGCCGAGCACCACCTGGCCCACGGTGGGTGCGGGCCGCCGCTCGCTCACGCCACGCCTCCCCTACGCGCCCAGAGTACGGGGTGCAGTGTGCCATGTTCCGGTTCGCCGTGGGGGCCGCTCGCGCCCACGCGGCGGAGCCGCACATCGATACAGCCCCGCGCCCCTGAGGGGCGTTGTCATTACCCGGCAGGTAATCGACCCCTCGGCCTGTCCGCGAGACCGTTGAGCCACCGGGTTCCGGGCCGGCGCACTCCGGTCCGGGATCCGGGTCCTGTCGCACGCCACTCGACCTCGACGGAGGGTGCATCGTCATGTCCGCCACCTCGCTCACCGCGCTCGCCCGGACCTCCGACCCGCAGACCGTGCTGCGCCGCTTCCTGGCCCTGGACGCGGTGGTGACCGGCGCGAACGGGCTCGCCTACCTCGCCCTGTCCGGCCCGCTCGGGCGGCTGCTGGGCGTCGAGCCGTCGCTGCTGCTCGCCCTGGGCGCCTTCCTCGCGGTGTACGCCGGTGCCGTCGCGCTGCTCGCCTCCCGGCCCAGGCCCGCCGACCTCCCGGTGCGTGCCGTGATCGAGGCCAACCTCGCCTGGACCGTGCTCAGCCTCGTCGCGCTCGCGCTGTGGCTGTCGCCGACCACGGCGGGCGCGGTGTGGACCGTGCTGCAGGCGCTCACGGTCGCCGGGTTCGCCGGGTTGCAGTACGCGGCCCTGAGGAACCGTCAGGGCAGCAGCGACTGAAGGTACTTGACCGTCGCCGGGTCGGCCGGGAGCAGCGTCTCGATGGCCAGCTCGGCGACGGTCACGTCCATCGGCGTGTTGAACGTGGAGATGGACGAGACGAAGGACAGGACGCGCCCCTCGTGCTCGATCTGCATCGGCAGGGCGAAGTACGGGACGGGCTCGTCCGGTTCTGCGCCGGGCGCGTCCGCCGGCACCGGATACGCCGCGACCTCCTCGTACAACTCCCGCAGCGGCTCGGAGCGGTGCAGGGCGATCTGGCGTTCCATCTGGGCGAGGAGATGGCCGCGCCACTCGCGCAGATTGCGGATGCGCGGCGCGAGACCGTCGGGATGCAGGGTCAGCCGCATCGCGTTGAGCGGGGGCCGGAGCAGGTGCCCGGGGATGTCGTCGAGGAGCATCAGGATCCCCCGGTTGGCGGCGTGCACGTTGTACATCGCGTCGACCACCAGCGCCGGGTAGGGCTCGTAGCCCTGGATCAGCTGCTCCATGCCCGCCCGCAGCGCGTCCAGCGCCGGGTCGTCCAGCGGGGTCTCCGGGTAGCGCGGGGCGTAGCCGGCGGCCAGCAGGAGCGCGTTGCGCTCGCGCACCGGCACCTCCAGGTGCTCGGCCAGCCGCAGCACCATCTCCTCGCTGGGCCGGGAGCGGCCCGTCTCGATGAAGCTGATGTGCCGTGCCGAGGAGTCCGCCCGCAGCGCCAACTCCAGCTGGCTGACCCTGCGCTGCTCCCGCCAGGCCCGCAGCAGGGGGCCCACGCCCTGGCCGGTGGGGGCGGTGGCGGCGGCGTTGCCGGACGGGACAGAGGTCATGGGTACGACGGTAGTCGAGGAGCGCGGGGAACGGTCGGGGCGGGCGCGGCGGTGATCGGCGACCGCTCCCGGTGCCGCTGGGGCGTGCGGCACCGGCCCGCGGGGAACCCCTCCGACCAGGACCGTCGCACCCATGCTGTGGCAGGCTGAAGACGAACCCTCCCGTGCAGGAAGGAGCGAGGACATGCCCCTCGAACCGCTGTCGCAGAAGGAGATCGAGGACCGGCTCGCGGAGCTGCCGGGCTGGTCGCTTCAGGGCGACCGCATCGCCCGCTCCTACCGGCTCCCCTCGCACTTCGCGGCCACAGCGATGGTCGTGCACATCGCCCAGGTCCAGGAGGAGCTCGACCACCACTCCGACCTCACCCTGGGCTACAACACGGTGTCACTCACCGTGAACACCCACACCGTGGGTGCCGTCACCAAGCGGGACTTCTCCCTGGCCCGCAGGATCGAGGACCTCGCCCCCGGTCACGGAGCGCAGTGAGGCGTGCTCGACTACGACAAGGAAGCGGAGCGGTACGACGCCTCGCGCGGTGGCGAGCCCAGGGCTGCGGCCGCCGCGCAGGCCGTGCTGGGCCTTCTGCCGGACGGCACCCGGCGCCTGCTCGACGTGGCCTGCGGCACCGGCATCGTGACACGGCGGCTGGCCGCGGGGCGGGACGGCCTGCGTGTGACCGGCGTCGACCTCGCGCCC
This sequence comes from Streptomyces sp. bgisy027, assembly GCF_057710365.1. Lineage (NCBI taxonomy): Bacteria > Bacillati > Actinomycetota > Actinomycetes > Kitasatosporales > Streptomycetaceae > Streptomyces > Streptomyces sp. bgisy027. The sequence goes on along the minus strand of NZ_JBYIVZ010000006.1, from coordinate 58,523 downwards.
GCCATGGCCCGGCAGGCCGCCGCCCGGCTGCCCGGCACCGTGGTGCTCGCCGACAGCCGGCGGCTGCCGTTCCGCGAGGGCCGCTTCGACGCCGTCAGCAGCGTGTGGCTGCTGCATCTCGCACCGACCGCCGAGGACGTGCGGGCCATCGTCGGAGAGTGCGCCCGGATGCTGCGCCCCGGCGGCGTCTACGTGACCACGGTCGACAAGGCCGCCGCGCACAACGTGGGCAGCGACATCGACGCCGTCATGGCCTCCCGCCCGTGCCGCGCGGCACGGGACGCGGCGGCGCTCGTCGAGTCCTACGCCCTCGACCACGCCCTGCTCCCGGCGGGCGAGGCCCGCTTCACCGGGCACGGCCAGGGCCGCAGCCCCCGCCGCACGGTGGCCGACCTGCGCCGGGGCTGGTTCGTCACGGTTCCGCCGGGCGGCGATCTCGCGGCCGGGTTCGCCGCCCGGCTGGCGGAACTCCCGGACCAGGACCGCCCCAGACCCGATCCGGTGTTCACCGTGCGGGCGTTCCGCAAGCCCGGGTGACATTCGGCGGAACCGGCCGGGAAACGCGGCAACTCACCGACGCACGGCGGCGACTGAGGGAACGGAACCCGTCCGTCCTCCCGAGGAGGTACGTCCCGTGCAGCACCCGCGCAGGCACCGCAGACGCCGGGCCGCACTGTCCGCGGCCGTCGCCGCCGGTCTGATCGCCGCCGGACTCACCACGCTTGGCGGCGCCGGCACGGCGCGGGCCGCCACCGCCCGCCAGGTCGAGGCCCTCGACCGGGGCGTGGTCAGCGTCCACACAGCCGGCGGCAACCTGGTCGGCTGGCGCTGGCTCGGCACCGACCCGAACGACGTCTCCTTCAACGTCTACCGGGCCGGCACCAAGGTCAACTCCGCCCCGGTCACCGGCTCCACGAACTACTTCCACTCCGGCGCCCCCGAACAGGCCGACTACACCGTCCGGGCCGTCGTGGGCGGCGTCGAGCAGGCCGACTCCGTGCACGCCGTGCAGTTCCGCCCCGGCTACAAGGACGTCCCCATCAGCCCGCCGGCCGGCGGCACCACCCCCGACGGGGTCGCGTACACCTACGAGGCCAACGACGCCTCCGTCGGCGACCTCGACGGTGACGGCGCCCTCGACTTCGTCCTGAAGTGGCAGCCCACCAACGCCAAGGACAACTCCCAGTCCGGCCACACCGGCAACACGATCGTCGACGGCATCAAGCTCGACGGCACCCGGCTGTGGCGCATCGACCTGGGCCGCAACATCCGCTCCGGCGCGCACTACACGCAGTTCCAGGTCTACGACTACGACGGCGACGGCAAGGCCGAGGTCGCCATGAAGACCGCCGACGGCACGGTCGACGGGACGGGCGCGGTGATCGGCAGTTCGTCGGCCGACCACCGCAACTCCTCCGGCTACGTCCTCTCCGGGCCCGAGTACCTGACCATGTTCAACGGGCAGACCGGCAGGGCGATGGGGACGGTGGACTACGTCCCGGCCCGGGGGACGGTCTCCTCGTGGGGCGACTCCTACGGCAACCGCGTCGACCGGTTCCTCGCCGGCACCGCCTACCTGGACGGCTCCCGTCCCTCGCTGATCATGGCCCGCGGCTACTACACCCGTACGGTCATCGCGGCCTGGGACTGGCGCAACGGCGCCTTCACCCGCCGCTGGACCTTCGACACCAACTCCTCCACCAACAGCGGCAAGGGCTTCGACGGGCAGGGCTCGCACAGCCTGTCCGTCGGAGACGTCGACGGCGACGGCAGGGACGAGATCGTCTACGGCGCGATGGCCGTCGACGACAACGGAGGCGGCCTGTGGACCACGAGGACCGGCCACGGCGACGCCCAGCACCTCGGCGACCTCGACCCCTCGCATGGGGGCCTTGAGTACTTCAAGGTCTCGGAGTCGACGAGCCAGCCCGCAGCGCTGTACATCGACCCGGCCGACGGCACCGTGAACTGGAAGCTCGCCGCCTGCTGCGACAACGGCCGGGGCGTGGCGGGGGACATCTACGCGGGCAACGACGGCGCCGAGGTCTGGTCGGCCTCCGACACCTCCATCCGCGACGAGGCCGGCGCCACCAAGGGCCGTGAGCCGTCCTCCGTGAACTTCCTGTCCTGGTGGGACGGCGACACCGTCCGCGAACTCCTCGACGGCACTCGCATCGACAAGTACGGCACCTCGTCCGACACCCGCCTGCTGACCGGCTCCGGTGTCTCCTCCAACAACGGCACCAAGGCCACGCCGGTGCTGTCCGGCGACATCCTCGGCGACTGGCGCGAGGAGGTCGTCTGGCGCACCGGCGGCAACACGGCCCTGCGCATCTACTCCACGCCGTACGAGACGAACACGAGGATCACGACCCTGCTCCACGACACGATGTACCGCACGGGTCTGGCCTGGCAGAACACCGCCTACAACCAGCCTCCGCACCCGAGCTTCTTCCTCGGGAACGGAATGGCGACGGCACCCAGGCCCGCGGTGTACACACCGTGACCCGGTAGGGGAGGCGGTCACCGCGGTGCGCCGGGTGGCCGCCCACCTCGACACGGGCCGTCACAGCGCCGGGCGTAGGCGAGGTTCCTCTCCTTGCGGTTGAAGACGATGCCGGGGACGAAGCCGCCGCCGTCGATGCGGGCGTTCTTCCAGGTGTAGGTGTCGGCGGTGATCGACACGTCCTTCGCTGCGCCGGCACCGAGTGCGGGCTCAGCGCCCGCGAGCAGGCCGGCCGCCAGCGCGAGCACCGCGGTGAGGATGCGGGTCCTTCGCACGGGGGGTCCTTTCCGGAAAGGGAAGTGGGGGAGTGGGGGGTGGGGGAAGCGGGGGGTAAGCGCTTTCTGCATGGTGCGAGAGCTGCCGGGCGACCCCCTGTGCGGGAGGGGATCGCCCGGCGGGTAGGTCTCGCCGTCAGGTGACGAGACCACGCACGCGGAGTCTTCGGGCGGCTCCGGGGAAACGCCGTGCCCCAAGGCGCCCGTTCAGGGGCGCGGGGAACTGCGCGACCGGCCACAACGGACCCGCAGACACATCACGGCCCAACCGGCGGAGCGCCCGGCGGGGACTATTCGAGAAGCTCCGCGTACGAACCCATGGCCAGGGCGATGTCCGCCTGGGCCCAGAACCGGTGGTACGTGAACGACGGCACCGCACCGCCCGCGAGATACGCCTCGATCTTCGACCAGGCCGGGTCGTCCTCGTAGAACGAACGGATCGAGTCGAAGGTCGACGACGAGTCGATCGCGTCGCCGTTCGGCATGGTGCCGGTCCAGCCGCTCGGGACGTAGGTCGCGTCGTCGAAGCGGTTGTAGTCGGCGCGGTTCTCCGGGACGGCGATGCCCAGGGCGTCCTGGTGGTTGTCCCACATGCCGTCGAGGAGTGCCTTGGCGGTGCTCGCGGCCTGCGTGTCACCCGAGCGGTCGGCGTAGTACGTCAGGGTCCTGGCGTACGCGGCCGCCACGCCGACGTCGTCGGTGTAGTCGGCGACGGTGACATGAAGTCCGTTGTTGGCGCCCGGACTTGAGGCGTTCCAGGTGTCGGGCTGTCCCGACCACTGGAGCGTCGAGGGGATCCGGTACGTGCCGTCCGGGTTGACGGTCGTCTCGGACAGCGCCCAGTCGACCCACTTGTCGAGGACGGCCTTCGCGGCGGCGTTCCCGGTCTGCTGGTAGTACTCGGCGACCCGCTCCATCGACCACGCCTGGAAGCCGAACCACTGGTTGGACGGTGGGTCGTGGTAGACGGGCTGCTGGTCGTAGTACATGCCGTAGAAGGTCGACCTGCCGGTGGGCGGTGTGGCGTACCGGCCCGCCCAGCTGTTCGTCGCACCGCCCGCGATCGCGCCCTCGCTGGACTGGAGCCAGCGGTAGAACTCGACCTGCCGCTCCAGCGACTTGGCCCAGTCCGCCTGCCCCGTCGCCGACTTGGGCCTCAGATCGGCGTAGGAGGCCAGGGCGTACGCGGCCATCGGGTTCTGGTAGCCGCCGTGCGCATGGCTGGAGCCGATGCGCCAGGCCCAGCCCGCCGAGGTGTCGGTGGCGCCGCCCCAGGCGTAGTACCAGGAGAGCAGGTAGTGCGAGGCGTCCTTGCCGGTGCCGGCCGGGCAGGCCGACGGTCCGACGCAGTTGCCGACCTTCTTGAAGTACTTGTCGTACATGGCGTAGCGCAGATAGTCGCCCATCTTCGCGGCCTTGGCGACGGTCGCGGAGATGTCGCCGCCCCTGCCCTGCGCGTCGGCCCACTTGTCGGCCCAGTAGGCGGCCTGCACCGCACGCGCGTCGGCGTCCGGGGCGTTGGTGAACTTCCACTGCTTGGCGTACGACGCGTCACCGGTGAACAGGTCGAGGTAGCCGTTCTTGCCGCCGTACTTGAAGGCGTCGCAGGTCGGCTGCGGCACCGTCTCCCACACCGACTCCTGCGCGCCGCGCTGGAAGGTGTTGATGTACGACGGCCCCGTGTCGGTCGGCCCCGCCTCGCACTTGCCCGGCGAGTTGCCGTACCCGTAGACGTTGTCGACGTCCTGGAGCCAGTGCATGCCGTAGACGTCGTCCGTGCCGTACGCCGACTTCAGTTCGGCGGCGATCGGGTCGGAGCCGACCGGGACCGCGGTGTCGAGCTTGGCCGGGTACTCGTTCGGGGTGTCCAGCTCGGGCGCGTAGGTCGCCGGCTTGGAGGCGTTGTAGAAGGAGTTCGTCGGCTGGTCGGCGTGGGTCGGGATCATGTACTTCTCCATGATCTCCCAGGCCCCGTTGAACTTGGACCAGTCGCCGGTGACCTTGCCGTACATCGCCTGCAGCCAGAGAAGGTAGCTGTAGGCCTCCGACGTGGTCTCGTGACCGTGGTCCGGCGCCTCGACGATCAGCGTCTCGACCGAGTGGTACGGGATGCCCTCGGGGGAGAAGTAGCCGTTCGCCGGGTTGGTGATCTTGCCGTACAGCTCCAGGAAGCGGGCGTCGTACGCCTTCGTCGCCGCGATCTGGGTCGCCGTCACCGATGCCTTGGCGTGCCCGGTGGCCGTCGACTCGAAGGTCGCCGAGCCCGTGCCGGTGGCGGCCGCGGTGATGGTCACCTTCTGGGCGGTGTTCCAGTTCGAGGACGTGAAGGTGAGCGAGGCGCCGCCGGTCACCGACAGACCCGAGTTGCCGCTCGCGCGGGCGGTCGTGACGGTCACGTCGGCCGAGGGCTGGGTCGACAGCTTCACGTCGTACGTCGCCGACTTACCCTGCTGGACCGGGAGTTGGGTGGGTGCGGCCACCACGGCGGGACCCGAGGCGACCGTGATGCCGACCGGCGTGGAGTCCGCGGACGCGCCCAGGCTGTCGTACGCCTTCGCGAGCAGGGAATGACTGCCCACGGTCAAGCTGGAGACCGAGAGCGAGTACGGCGCCGTCGTGTCCGTGCCCAGCAAGGTGGTGTCGTCGTAGAACTCGACCTTGCCGATCGTCGCGCCGTCCGCGGCGGCGGCCGTGGCCGCGAGCGGGACGGAGTCGCCCTGCGAGTAGACGGCACCCGCCGCCGGGCTGGTCAGCACGGTGATCGGAGGCTGGTGGGCGCCGGTGCAACTCGTGCCGTTGATCGCGAAGTTCGTGGGCGCGGCGTTGCTGCCGCTGTACGTGAACTGCGCGCCCGTGGTGACGGCGGCCCCGGCGGCGATCCGCCCGTTGTGGCCGGCGTCCCGCACGGTGACCGTCTGTCCGGACTGGGACCAGGAGCCGTTCCAGCCGTTGCTGAGCTTCTGGTTGCCCGCGTAGCCGTACGTCAGGGTCCAGCCGTCGATGACGTCCGTACCCCGGTTGGTGATCGTCAGATCCGCGGTGAAGCCGGAGCCCCAGTCATGGGTCCGGTAGTCGACACTGCACTGAACTGCCGCTGCCCGAGCAGGTGTCGAACCCGTGCCCAGCATGGTCAAGGGGAGTGCCAGGGCCGCCGCGAGGGCCGTCCACAACCGTCTTGCGGCTCTGCGTCTGCGTGGGGGATGCACGTGCTGGTTCCTCCTTGCGGCTCGGAGAAGTCAAGGCTTGAACCAGTGGGAGCGCTCCCATAGTGCGGACGAGGGTGCAAGGGGTCAAGGTGCTTGAAGAGTCGAAAAGATTCGACGAGCTCAGTTGAGCGAAAGTCAGTAACTCCTCTGTCATTCGTCGTCACTTGGCGCTACCTTCATGGGCACCAGTGGGAGCGATTCCATCAGTCGACGCGTCCGTCACGGCGCGCCCGATCTGCAAGGAGTCGCTCATGCGACACCCCCCGCGTTCAGTACTTTTAGCCGTCACCGGCGCGGTCGCCCTTGTCGCGGCCGTGACGGTGCCGGTGGTCACGGCGCAGGGAGCCACACCCGCGTGCACGGTGGAGTACTCCGTCACCGGCCAGTGGGACGGCGGCTTCCAGGGGGCCGTGACCGTCACCAACAACGCCGCGCCCGTGAGCGGTTGGAGCCTCGGCTTCGACTTCGCGGGCGGGCAGCAGGTCACCCAGGGCTGGAACGCCAAGTGGTCCCAGTCCGGTACGAGGGTGACGGCGACGAACGAGAGCTGGAACGGCTCGCTCGCCACCGGCGCGAGCGTCAGCGCCGGGTTCATCGCCTCGTGGTCGGGGAGCAACGCCGTACCGACCGCGTTCGAGCTCAACGGCACCACCTGCAATGCCGGCGCCGAACCGGATCCGACCGACCCGACCGATCCGCCGGACCCCGGCGACGGCCCGGTGCCGGCGCTGCACGTCGCCGGGAACAAGCTCGTGGACGCCGACGGCATGACCCGACGCCTGCTCGGTGTCAATCGCTCCGGCGGCGAGTTCATGTGCGTCCAGGGCCACGGCATCTGGGACGGCCCGGTCGACGACGCCGCCATCGGGGCGATCGCCGACTGGAACGCCGACACGGTCCGCATTCCGCTGAACGAGGAGTGCTGGCTGGGCCTGTCCCACATCAAGCCCGAGTACGGCGGCACGAACTACGTCGACGCCGTCAAGGACCTGGTGGGGCGGGTCAAGGCGCACGGCATGACGCCGATGCTCGAACTGCACTGGTCCTGGGGCCAGTACACCGGCAACTCGGCGGGCTGCTCCGACGTGCACGCCACCTGCCAGAAACCGATGCCGAACATGCAGTACACGCCCGCCTTCTGGACGTCGGTCGCCGGCACTTTCAAAGACGACCCGACCGTCGTGTTCGACCTGTTCAACGAGCCCTATCCGGACCGCGCGACGTCCACGACCACCCAGGCGTGGCAGTGCTGGCGGGACGGCGGCACCTGTCCCGGCATCGGGTACGAGGTCGCCGGCATGCAGGACCTCGTCGACGCCGTGCGGGACACGGGCGCCGGCAACCCGATCCTGCTCGGCGGACTCGCGTACTCGAACGACCTGAGTCAGTGGCTGACGTACCGGCCCACCGACCCGGCGGGCAATCTCGTCGCCGCCTGGCACGTCTACAACTTCAACACCTGCGCGAACGAGAGCTGCTGGAACTCCACGCTCGCCCCCGTCGCGGACACCGTGCCGCTGGTGGCGGGGGAGATCGGGGAGAACACCTGCGCGCACTCCTTCGTCGACCGGGTCATGAAGTGGTTCGACGACCGGGACCTGTCCTACCTCGGCTGGACCTGGAACACCTGGGACTGTTCCTCCGGCCCGGCCCTGATCGCCGACTACGACGGAACCCCCACGCCGTACGGCACCGGGCTGCGCGACCACCTGCGCGCCCTGGACTGACAACGCCCCTCTCTCGAGAAGGAACCCGCACTCATGAGTCGTACCAGAACAGCGATGCTCGCCGCCGCGGCGCTGGTCGCCGGGGCCTCGGGAACCGCGCTCGCCGCGGACCCGGGTGGAACCGGCCTGGCCGCCGTGCCCTGCACCGTCGACTACAAGGTGCAGAACCAGTGGGACACCGGCTTCACCGCCGCCGTCACGGTCACCAACCAGGGCGCCGCCAAGTCGAACTGGTCGGTGAACTGGTCGTACGCCGGGAACCAGAAGGTCACGAACGGCTGGAACGCGAAGATCAGCCAGAGCGGCACGGCCGTCACCGCGGCCAACGAGACCTACAACGGCACGCTGGGGACCGGCGGTTCGGTCAGCTTCGGCTTCCAGGCCTCCTACAGCGGCACCAACGCGCTCCCGGCGACGTTCACCCTCGACGGCGTGACCTGCAACGTCGACGACGGCGGTGGCGACCCCACCGATCCGACCGACCCCGGCCCCACCGGTCCCAGGGTCGACAACCCCTACTCCGGCGCCAAGGTGTACGTGAACCCGGAGTGGTCCGCGAAGGCCGCCGCCGAGCCGGGCGGCAGCCGGATCGCGAGCCAGCCGACCGGCGTCTGGCTCGACCGGATCGCCGCGATCAACGGCGTGAACGGCGGCATGGGCCTGCGTGACCACCTCGACGAGGCCCTGACCCAGAAGGGTTCCGGCGAGTTGGTCGTCCAGCTGGTCATCTACAACCTGCCGGGCCGCGACTGCGCCGCCCTCGCCTCCAACGGAGAGCTCGGCCCGACGGAGCTCGGCCGGTACAAGACCGAGTACATCGACCCGATCGCCGCGATCCTCGCCGACCCGAAGTACGCCTCGCTGCGGATCGTCACCACGATCGAGATCGACTCGCTGCCGAACCTGGTCACCAACACCGGCAGCCGTCCGACGGCCACCCCGCAGTGCGACGTGATGAAGGCCAACGGCAACTACCAGAAGGGCGTCGGCTACGCCTTGAACAAGCTCGGCGACGCGGGCAACGTCTACAACTACATCGACGCCGGTCACCACGGCTGGATCGGCTGGGACGACAACTTCGCCGCAAGTGCCGCGGTGATGAAGGAGGCCGCCACCTCCGAGGGCGCCACCGTCGACGACGTACACGGCTTCATTGCCAACACGGCCAACTACAGCGCCCTGAAGGAGAACAACTTCACCATCAGCGACTCCGTGGGCGGCAAGTCCGTCCGTGAGTCGAAGTGGGTCGACTGGAACCGCTACACCGACGAGCTGTCCTTCGCGCAGGGCTTCCGCAACCAGCTGGTCACGACCGGTTTCAACTCCGGCATCGGCATGCTGATCGACACGTCTAGGAACGGCTGGGGCGGCAGCGCACGGCCCGCCGGTCCTGGGGCGACGACCGACGTCGACACCTACGTCGACGGTGGCCGCTACGACCGTCGTATCCACGTCGGCAACTGGTGCAACCAGTCCGGGGCCGGCCTCGGTGAGCGTCCGCAGGCCGGCCCGGCGGCGGGCATCGATGCCTATGTCTGGATCAAGCCCCCGGGTGAGTCCGACGGTGCCAGCTCGGAGATCCCGAACGACGAGGGCAAGGGCTTCGACCGGATGTGCGACCCGACGTACACGGGTAATCCGCGCAACGGCAACAACCTGTCCGGGGCGCTGCCCAACGCCCCGCTGTCGGGGCACTGGTTCTCCGCGCAGTTCCAGCAGCTGATGCAGAACGCCTACCCGCCGCTGTCGTAGTGAGGTGGCGTCGGCTGCGGGCCGGCTGCGGCTGGTCGCGCGGTTCCCCGCGCCCCTGAAGGGGCGCGGGGGTCGCCGGGGTCCGGTCAGTTCTCTCTGGCCAGGCCCCGGCGGATCGCGAATTCGACCGCCGAGTGGTCGCCGTCCGCTCGGTCCGGGTTCAGTGGCTGCGACGGGTGCAGGGGCGGCTGGGCCATGAAGCGGGGGCGGGTGCCGTGGTGGGGCTGGGCGGCGTGGACCAGGAAGGGGTGGCAGAGGTAGACGTCGCCGGGGCGGCCGGTGGCGTGGGCGAGCGGGCGGTGCGCGGAGGCCTCGGCGACCTTCGGGCCCAGCTCCAGGAAGGTCGCGCCGGCCTCTCCGTACGGCTCCAGGACCGCAGGTACGTCGAGATGCGAGCCGACCCGGATGCGGGTCGGGGCGTCGTCCTCGGTGACCTCGCTGAACAGGAACAGCATCAGCAGGGCACGGCCCTTGGAGTGCACGTTCGTGTGCACATGCTGGGCGCCCTCGGGCAGGTAGCTGCCTTCGATGTGCCAGCCGGCGTCGTCAGGCTCCTCCTCGTGCGGAAACCGCAACGGGAAGCTGCCCAGTGAGTAGCGCGACTGCCAGCGGTCCTCGCCCACCAGCACATCGAACGCCTCGTGCAGGGCGGCCGTGTTCACGGCGGCCGCGAAGGGGCCCTGCGCCATGTCGTACACCCAGTGCACGGGGTCCTTCCAGGTGCCCGGATCCTCCGGGTCGTACCCCGTCTCGCGCCACAGCAGCCGGGCGCAGTGCTCGGCGACACGTGGCGGAAAGGCGCCCTCGATCCTCACGAAACCGTCCTCGAGGAAGCGCTCCACCATCTCGTCGTCCATCGGGCCATGGTGGGCGACCGGCACCGGTCCTCGCACCCCATTTTCTTTGCCCCGTTCTTGCCGCCACGGCAAGGACAGTGGCACCGGGGCGGTGCGGCGGAGCAGGCTGGCGGCAACCGGACGAGAGGCTGACCACCATGGCGCACCAGGATCACCCGCACCACCGGCACGCGCACCCGGGACACGGGCAGCACCACGACCACACCGACCTCGACTGGGCCGAGATGGGCCCGATGCTGGAGACGCAGGCGGAGCTGTTCCTTCCCCTGTACGAGCACGCCATGGCCTGGCTGGGCAAGCGGCAGACCGAGCCGGGGCTGATCGTGGACGTGGGCAGCGGACCCGGAGTCGTGTCCTGCCTGCTCGCCGACACCTTCCCCGGCGCCCGGATCGTCGCCGTCGACGGGTCCGAGCCGCTCCTGGAGCGGGCGCAGGGTCGCGCGCAGCGGCTCGGTGTCGCCGACCGCTTCGCCACGCTCGCCGGTGAACTCCCTGGTGTGCTCGGCGAGTTGGACTACCCGGCCGATCTGCTGTGGGCCGGCCGCAGTCTGCACCACCTCGGCGACCAGCGGGCCGCCCTCGCCGCGTTCGGTGACCGTCTCTGCCCCGGCGGCACGCTGGCCCTGCAGGAGGGCGGTCTGCCGACGCGGTTCCTGCCCCGGGACATCGGCTTCGGACGGCCCGGGCTCCAGGCGCGGCTCGATGTGCTGGAGACGGAGTGGTTCGCGCGGATGAGGGCCGACCTCCCGGGCTCCGTCGCCGAGACCGAGGACTGGCCGGCGCTGATCACCGCCGCCGGTCTGCGGCCCACCGGCACCCGCACCTTCCTCCTCGACCTGCCGGCCCCGACCACGGACCGCGCCCGCGCCTACGCCGCCGACGTCCTCACCCGTACCCGTGACGGTGTGGGCGACCGCCTCGACGCCGAGGACCGTGCGACCCTCGACCGGTTGCTCGACCCGGACGACAAGGCGAGCGTGTACCACCGCCCCGATCTGTTCGTGCTGGCGGCGCAGACGGTGTACACGGCGGTGCGGACCAGGTGACACCGGGCACGGCGGCCGGCGGCGGGGCTTGACTTCGAGAGCTCTCGAAGTGATGGACTCCGCCTTGTCCGAACCCAGACACAGGGGGAACCGTCATGACCGACTCTCCGGTCGCACTCATCACCGGCGGTGGCAGCGGCATCGGCGCCGCCGTCGCACGGCAGTTGCTCGACGCCGGGCACCGCGTCACCGTCACCGGCCGCGGCGAGGCGCGGTTGCGGGCCTTCGCCGAGGAACTCGGGGAACCGGACGGCCTGTTGACGGTCGTCGGGAACGCCGCCGGGTACGCGGACGTACAGGCGGCGGTCGAGGCCACGCTGAAGGCGTTCGGACGGCTGGACACGGTCGTGGCCAACGCCGGGTTCGCCACCCACGACAGCGTCGCCGAGGGCGACCCGGCCGGCTGGACCGAGATGGTGCTGACCAACGTCCTCGGCCCGGCCCTGCTCATCCGGGCCTCCATCGACGCCCTCAAGGAGACCCGCGGCCGGATCGTGCTGGTCGGCAGTGTCGCCGGGTTCGTGCCGGGGCCGGGCAACATCTACGGGGCGACCAAGTGGGCGGTGACCGGGCTCGCCGAGAACACCCGGCGGCAGGTGACCGACTGGGGCGTGGGGGTCACCCACATCGCCCCGGGCCGGGTGGAGACACCGTTCTGGGACAGCTACGGCAGCCTGCCGCCGGGGCATCTGCTGACCGCCGACCAGATCGCGGACTCGGTGGTGTGGGCCATCCGGCAGCCCGACGGAGTGGACGTCAACACCGTCGTCGTACGGCCGCTCGGACAGCCCAACTGACCTGCCGGCCGGCTGAGTCGGCCGGACTGGGAAGTTCTTCTGTTGGGAAAGGTTCCTGACCGAGTGCCGTACAAGGTGGCCCTCTTTACGTGACCCCGTCAATCCCGCGCGTGCGACCTCGGGTCCCCGGCGCTGATTGCGACGCGATCGCCCCGGTAGAAGACTGGAGATTGCCGAAGACTTCGGATGTGTGCCCCGGATTTTCGGGAGGTGCCATGTTCGTACGCGCCATCTACACGACCGGCGATCCCACGAAGATCGACACGGCCGTCCGGGCGATGAACACCGAGGGGCGGGATCTGCTGGAGGACCGTCCGGGATACCGCGGGGCGAGTGTCTTCGTGGACCGGACGCTCGGGAAACTGCTCGCCGCCAGTTGGTGGGAGTCCGAGCGGGCCCGGCAGAACAGCGACGAGGTGCTGCGCGAGCGGCGGGCGGCGATGCTGGACCCGTTCGCGGGGACGCTCGCCGTCGACAACTACGAGGCGCTGGTCTTCCACCAGGCGCGTCAGCCGCGGGCGGGCGGCGGACTGCGGCTGACCAGGCTGGAGTTCGACCCCATGGACACCGACCTGCTCGCCGACACGTTCCGGGCGACGGTGGTGCCCCGGCTGGAGACGCTCCAGGGGCTGGCCCGGGCGTCCCTGCTGGTCGACCGGGAGCGCGGCCGGGGGATGGTCGGAGTGATCTTCGTCGACCAGGCGTCCCTGGCGGCGTCGCGCTCGGGTCAGGCGGCGGCCCGGCACGAGGGCGCGGCCAAGGCGCATGTGAGCGTGATCGGGCTGGAGGAGTTCGAGGTCGTCTTCACGGATGTGCGCGGGGACTGAGGCGCCCCGCACGGAGTCCCCGGGCGCCCTGCCGCGCGCCGGCTCTCCATGCCCGTCCGCCCGCCGCTCGGACAGCTGAGCGGCGGGCGGACGGGCGGTCGCGGTGGAGCGGTGTCAGTTGACGTCCGCCGGGTCGCTGCCGATGCGCCGGTCCTCGTTGAGCGCGCTGATCGCCGCCAGGTCCTCGTCGTCCAGGCTGAAGTCGAAGACCTCGATGTTCTCCTTGATCCGCGACGGCGTCACGGACTTGGGGATCACGACGTTGCCGATCTGGAGGTGCCAGCGCAGCACGATCTGGGCCGGGGTGCGGCCGTGCTTCTGCGCGATGGCGACGATCGCCGGGACCTCCAGCAGACCCTTGCCGGAACCGAGCGGCGACCAGGCCTCGGTGGCGATGCCGTGCTCGGCGTGCAGCGCGCGGGAGGCGTGCTGCTGAAGGCGCGGGTGCAGCTCGATCTGGTTGACGGCCGGTACGACCGTCGTCTCGCCGAACAGCCGCTCCAGGTGCTCCGGAAGGAAGTTGGAGACACCGATCGCGCGGATACGGCCGTCGGCGTGCAGCTTCTCGAACGCCTTGTAGGTGTCGACGTACTTGTCGCGCGACGGTGCCGGCCAGTGGATGAGGTACAGGTCGACGTACTCCAGACCCAGCTTCTCCAGCGACGTGTCGAAGGCGCGCAGGGTGGAGTCGTAGCCCTGGTCGCCGTTCCAGAGCTTGGTGGTGACGAAGATGTCCTCGCGGGGGACGCCGGAGGCGGCGATGGCCCGGCCGGTGCCCGCCTCATTGCCGTAGATCGCCGCTGTGTCGATGCTGCGGTACCCGGCCTCCAGCGCGGTGCCGACCGCCCGCGTGGCCTCGTCGTCCGGCACCTGCCAGACGCCGAAGCCCAGCTGGGGCATCTCGACGCCGTTGTTGAGGATGATCGGGGGGACCTTGCTGCTCACGAGCTCTTGATCCTTACGGTTGTCGTCAGGTGGAACTCATATCGTCAACGATCACGAGGCGTGATGCATTCCTGACCGCCCAATCCGCCCGGGAAGTCGCCGCAACTGACCGGCGAGTCAGCGCCGGACGAACGGCGCCGCTGGATCGCCGACCGCTTCCGCGCCGGACGAACGGTGCCACTGGATCGCCGACCGCTTCCGCCACCGGCGCCCCATCCCTGTCAAGGGCGCCCTGATCCTCGCCAAGCCGGAGCGGGCCGGCACCCGCGAGCAGCAGGAGCGGGCGGTGGCCGCGCTGTCCTTCACATGCGACGGGCTGTGGGCGCCGCTGGACGCGGTGGACCGAGGCCGGGGCGGAGGCCCGGGCGCCGCGGCCGGGGGAGGCGGCCCATGACCTGGTGTCCCGCCCTCGCCCTCGCCGTCCTGCGCCGGGTCCGGGGGCGCGGCACGGGGCCCGTTCTTGCCGGCCGGTCGACCAGCGGAGCCGCTCAGGCCTGGTACAGCGCCTCGACCTCGCCTGCGTACGCGTTCTCGATCGCCTTGCGCTTCAGCTTCAGCGACGGCGTCAGCAGCCCGTGCTCCTCGGTGAACGGCTGCGCGAGGATACGGAAGGTACGGATCGACTCGGCCTGCGACACCAGGGTGTTGGCGGCGACGACCGCGCGCCGCACCTCGGTCTCCAGGTCGGCGTCGCGCACCAGCTGGGCCGCCGACATCTGGGGTTTGTCGCGCATCATCAGCCAGTGCTCCACGGCCTCCTGGTCGAGCGTGACCAAGGCCGCGATGTAGGGGCGGTCGTTGCCGACGACGATGCACTGGGAGACCAGCGGGTGGTCCCGGACGCGCTCCTCCAGCACCCCGGGCGAGACGCTCTTGCCGCCGGAGGTGACCAGGATCTCCTTCTTGCGGCCGGTGATGGTGAGATAGCCGTCCTCGTCGAGGGAGCCCAGGTCACCGGTGGCCAGCCAGCCGTCGTGCAGTGCCTCGTCGGTGGCCTTCTGGTTGTTGAGGTACCCCTGGAAGACGTTGCCGCCGTTCAGCCAGATCTCCCCGTCGTCCGCGATGTGCACGGTCATGCCGGGGATGGGCCGGCCGACGGTGCCGTAGCGGGTGCGTTCGGGCGGGTTCGCCGTCGCCGCCGCCGTGGACTCGGTCAGGCCGTAGCCCTCGTAGATGTGCACGCCCGCGCCCGCGAAGAACAGCCCGAGGCGCCGGTCCATCGCCGAGCCGCCGGACATCGCTTGCCGGATGCGGCCGCCCATCGCCGCCCGCATCTTGGAGTACACGAGCTTGTCGAACAGCTGGTGCTGCATCCGCAGCCCCGCCGACGGGCCGGGCCCGATGCCCCACGCCTTGGCCTCCACGGCGTCCGCGTACCGCACGGCGACCTCGACGGCCTTCTCGAACGGGCCGGACCTGCCCTCCTTCTCGGCCTTGCGGCGGGCGGCGTTGAAGACCTTCTCGAAGATGTACGGCACGGCGAGGAAGAAGGTCGGCTTGAACGCGGCGAGGTCCGGCAGCAGCGCGGCGGCGTTCATCTGCGGCTGGTGCCCGAAACGGACCCGGCCGCGGATCGCGGCCACCTGCACCATCCGCCCGAAGACGTGCGCGAGCGGCAGGAACAGCAGGGTCGCCGCCTCGTCGCCCTTCTTCGAGTGGAACACCGGCTCCCACCGCTCGATGACGGTGTCCGCCTCGTACATGAAGTTGCCGTGCGAGATCACACAGCCCTTGGGGCGCCCCGTGGTGCCCGAGGTGTAGATGACCGTGGCGGTCGAGTCCGGCGTGACCGCCTGCCGGTGGCGGTGGACGACGTCGTCGTCGAGGTGCGCGCCGGCGTCGTACAGCTCCTGCACGGCGCCCGCGTCCAGCTGCCAGAGCTGGTGCAGCCGGGGGAGCCGGTCGATGACGGTCGCGATGGTCATCGCGTGGTCCTCGTGCTCCACGATCGCCGCCGAGCACTCGGCGTCGTACAGCATCCAGAAGCACTGCTCGGCGGAGGAGGTGGGATAGATCGGCACCACCTGCGCGCCGATCGTCCACAGCGCGAAGTCGAAGAGCGTCCACTCGTAGCGCGTGCGGGACATGATCGCGACGCGGTCGCCGAACCGGATGCCCTGGGTGAGCAGGCCCTTGGCCAGGGCCAGGACCTCGTCACGGAACTCGGCGGCGGTGACGTCCCGCCACTGGTCGTCCTCGTCCTTGCGGCCCAGGACGACATACAACGGGTCCTCCTGGGCATGCTGGAAGACGACGTCGGCCAGGCCGCCCACCGGCGGTGCCAACGCCAACGGAGGGTTGGTGAACTCGCGCAAACCCCGCTCCCCGCTCCGAATGCCTCGGCTGAAAAGCTCCGCTCAGCGCCGTGAAAGCTACCCCACCCGCCGTGAGGGCGGGAGGGGGCGGAAAGCCGAGCGGTGCTCAGGTACGCACAGGTCAGCGCAGGAAAATGCGCTCACATGGGGAAGGGTCGGACAGAAAACTGACGGTTGAGTAAGTTTCGGGCCCGTAATCTCCACCGAATCTGTACGACCCGATTACCGGGTACGGGCGTTGTCGATCATGTCATCCCCTGCGCACCGGCGTCTCCTCTGTCAGCGTAGAAGGAGCCGCAGGCGTCACTGAGGTCTTCGTCACGGCGGGCCGCCTGACCAGGGGCGAGCACCAGCAACCCGGCCACCACGCCGTGGCGCCCGCCGCCACCGCCATCGCGTTCAGCCCGTCCGCGAAGGCCGCGCGCAGCGTCTCCTCGCCGAAGGCGCCCCGCAGCGCACCGGCGCCGCCGCCCGCCAGGGCACGGGCCGCCCCCCTCCGGCGGCGAGTCGCCCATCCGCGAGGTCAGCACCGTGCCGAACAGCGCGATGCCGAGGGCGTACCCGAGCTGCCGGAAGGTGTCCACCGGTTCGGGGCGCGGGACTGTACTGGATCTGCGGCTGCCGCCGCGTGGGCGCGATCAGCCGCAACGGACCGGTACCGAAACACGACCTCCCCCGCTGAGCGTTCATCGCCGGTGCAACCGGTCCCCACCCGCCAGAATCGCCGCCGCGAGCGCGTCCGCCGCCCCCTGCGCGGCCGTCCGCCGAGGCCCGTGCACCAGCACGAAGTCGACCCGCCCCAGCTCCGGCAGCCCCGACCGCTCCGGCACCCGCACCAGCCCCGGCGGAACCAGCCCCCGTGAGTGCGCCATCACCCCGAGCCCGGCCCGCGCCGCCGCGATCAGCCCGTTGAGACTGCCGCTGGTGCACACGATCCGCCAGTCGCGGCCCTGCCGCTCCAGCGCCTCCAGCGCGAGGGCCCGCGTGATGCCGGGCGGCGGATAGACGATCAGCGGCACGGGACGATCCGGTTCGAGGCGGAGCCTCTCCGTGCCGATCCAGACCAGTCGGTCGTGCCAGACCAGTTCGCCCCGCGGTTCCTCGGGGCGCCGCTTGGCCAGCACCAGGTCCAGTTTCCCGGTGGCCAGCTGCTCGTGCAGCGTGCCCGACAGTTCGACCGTCAGCTCCAGGTCGACCTCGGGGTGTTCGTAGCGGAATCCCTCCAGGATCTCCGGCAGCCGGGTCAGGACGAAGTCCTCGGACGCGCCGAAGCGCAGCCGGCCGCGCAACCGGGTGCCGGTGAAGAACGACGTCGCCTGCTCGTGCACCTCCAGGATCCGGCGGGCGAACCCGAGCATCGCCTCGCCGTCCTCGGTCAGCTCCACGGAGTGGGTGTCCCGGGTGAACAGCGGCCGCCCGGTGGCGTCCTCCAGCCGCCGGACGTGCTGGCTCACGGTCGACTGCCGCAGCCCCAGCCGCCGGGCGGCCTGCGTGAAGCTCAGCGTCTGGGCCACCGCGAGGAACGTGCGAAGGTGGGAGGGGTCGTACACCCTGTCAGACTACCCGCGGCTATCGCGGAACGTGATGACAGTCAGAGTGGTATGCCGGATTCCCGATCGCTGATCGCCGGAGGACGATGGGGAGGGCACGTCCGTGCCCGCAACCGGAAGTTCAGCGAAGCGACAGCGAAGTAGTGGAGCACAGTGAAACGCCTGCAATGGCCGCGGCGGATGCCGATCGACCCGTACATCCTGCTGCTGCTCGGGACCGTGGGCCTCGCCGCCCTGTTCCCGGCGCGCGGGGCGGCCTCCGATGTGGCATCCGGTGCCTCCACGGCCGCGATCGCCTTCCTCTTCTTCCTGTACGGCGCCCGGCTGTCCACCCGTGAGGCGCTGGACGGGCTGAAGCACTGGCGGCTCCATGCCACGGTCCTGGCCTGCACCTTCCTCGTCTTCCCGCTGCTGGGCCTGGCCGCCCGCGGCTCCGTCCCGGTGCTGCTGAACGAGCCCCTGTACCAGGGCCTGCTCTTCCTCACCCTCGTCCCGTCGACCATCCAGTCGTCGATCGCCTTCACCTCGATGGCCCGCGGCAACGTGCCCGCCGCGATCTGCGCCGGTTCCTTCTCCTCGCTGGTCGGCATCGTCGTCACCCCGCTGCTCGCGGCCGCCGTGCTCGGCAGCGGCGCCGGCTTCTCGGCCGACTCGCTGGCCGAGATCGTGCTGCAACTGCTGGTGCCGTTCGCCGCCGGGCAGCTGCTGCGCCGCTGGATCGGCGGCTTCGTCACCCGGCACAAGAAGGCCCTCGGGCTCGTCGACCGCGGCGCGATCCTGCTGGTCGTCTACACCGCGTTCAGCGAGGGCATGGTCCAGGGCATCTGGCACCAGGTCAGCCCGCTCAGGCTCGGCGGCCTGCTCGCCGTCGAGGCGGTGCTGCTGGCCGTGATGCTCGCCCTGACCTGGTACGGGGCGAAGGCCCTGCGCTTCGACCGGGCGGACCGCATCGCGATCCAGTTCGCCGGGTCGAAGAAGTCGCTGGCGGCCGGGCTGCCCATGGCGAGCGTCCTGTTCGGCGCGCACGCCTCGCTGGCCGTGCTGCCGCTGATGCTCTTCCACCAGATGCAGCTGATGGTGTGCGCGGTCATCGCCAAGCGCCGCGCCCGCGACGCCCAGGAGACGATCACCGTGTCGGCGCCGCCCGCAGCGTCACGAACCGCGGTCGGTACAGGGACACGTTCCGGCTGAGCTGCGCCGCCGCGCCGCCGGGGTCCAGCCAGTTGACGTCGTAGCTCAGCACCAGCCGCCCGCCGCCGCTCAGTTCCGGGTGCACCTGCGGGTTGTAGGCGGCGACCCGGCCGCCCGGCGGCAGCGCCGGACTGAAGTCCTTCGTCGGCCCGTGCCACGGGCCGACGGGGGAGCAGGACCAGTACGACGTCACACTCGTCAGCCCGTCGGTGCCGGCGGCCATCGTGAACAGGACGTACGTCCCGTCCACCCGTGCCACCGAGAACGCGCTCCCGACCCCCGTGCGCCGGCCGTCCCCCAGCACCGGCCGGAACCGCGGCTCGGCCTTCGCCCACGCGGAGCCGTCCCAGTACCGCCAGGCCCCCGGCTCGCCGAGCCGCCCCTTCGGCACCCGCGCGACATAGGCGCGCGAGACCGGACGCGAGGCGGCCTGACCGTCGTCGCCGCCGAAGACGTACGTCCAGCCGTCCTCCTCGACCAGGGTCGTCCCGAACAGCACCCGCCGCGAGGGGTCCGGCACCAGCTGCTGGTCGAGGACCTGCACGACCGACTCGACCCGCAGGCCGGGCAGCGAGAGCGTGGCCACCTCGGTCGCGGTCGGCACGCCGAAGATCCACGGTGGCTGCCCGGCCGTGCGCACCCACAGCAGCACCCGCAGCACCTGCTCCGAGGAGCCGGCGGAGCGGGGCTCGACGCGGGCCGCGACCGGCCAGCGCCACCGGTCCGGGGCAGGATCGGGGAACAGCGGCGCGGGAGGCGTGCGCTGAAGACGCCCCTCGCGCATGACGACCGCCGAGTTGCGCACCAGGGGAGCGGACGCCTCCCGCCAGGTGAAGGACTCGCCGAACGGGTTGGGCGGCGCGTGCACCTGCCCCAGGTAGGTGTCCGAGAACAGCCACAGCACCCGGCCGTCCGGCAGCCGTACCGAGTGCGTGCCGTCGCCGCCGGTCCAGTCGTCGGTGCGGGACGGGTCGTCGCCGTAGCGGGCGAACTCGGCGGTCAGGTCCTTGTGCGCCGACCAGGACGCCACCGAGTGCGGTGCGCACGCGCCACCGCCCTCCCGATCGCCGTCGTCCGGGAGGGCGGTGAGCAGCACGGCCGCGAGAACCAGGGCCAGCAGGAGTCCGAGGCCGGTTCCCGTGCGCTGCCGTGCACGTGCGTCGTCGGGCACGCCCGGGACGTTAGTGGCCTCAGCCGACTTGGTCCATGGGCAGCCACAGAACGGTGTCCCGGGTGTTCACCTTCTTGCGGGCGTCGGACCGTGTCGCCGCCGCGGTGAGCTCCTCGTCGCCGAGCGCCCGGTTCCACACGCGCACGTCGTCGAGGGTGCCGGTGAGGAAGGCCCGGCTGTCCATGCGCTGGCCGACGTGCACACCGAACGGCGAGTTCCGGCTGACCGAACCGGGCACGTCCGTGGTGCTGACGGCCCTGCCGTCGACGAACAGGGTCAGCCGGCCGTCGCCGCGCCGCAGGGCGAGATGGTGCCACTCGCCGTCGTTGGCGGCGCCGCCCGCCCACACCGACGAGGTGTGCACGGTGCCGAACCCCTCCCGCGTGGTGATGAGGGCGCGCACCCGGTCGTTGGCGGGCTCGCCGCGCATCCAGACCTGGGGCTGGGTGCTGCCGATCCCGCCCATCCACAGGAACGGCTGCTCGCCGCCGGTCGCGGAGTAGCGGAAGAACAGCGACACCGTGAACTCGCCGCTGCCCAGAGGCAGTTGGGTGCGGTACGGCAGGCGTACGGCGTCGTCGCGGCCGTCGAACTCCAGGGCGCCGCCGAGAACGCCGTCCGTCCTCGCGGGGCCGCCCAGGACGGTCGCGCGGGGTGCGCCGATGGCGAGGTCGGGGGTGGTCGGGTCGGGGCCGCGCCGGGGCCCGAGCCAGTCCTCGTTGAACCGGGCGAAACGAATCTCGTCCCGTGCGTCGACGGCACCGCCCTCGTACATCAGGCCCACCGTGGACGCGTCGATCTCGGCCATGTCGGAGTACCCGGACCAGTCCGTGGTGACGACCTTGCCGCGGTCCACGCTCTCCCAGGTGTCGCCGCTGTCGTAGGAGCTGCGGATCATCATGGTCCGCCGGCGGTCCGGGTCGCCCGGCGCGGACAGCAGTATCCGGTCGCCCAACCGCAGGGTGGCGCCCTGGACCTGGGGCGTGTACAGGTCCGGCTGGTCGCGGAACGGCCCGGTGAAGCTGTCGCCGCCGTCGCTGCTGTACGTCTGCGAGCGGTGCCCGAGGTCGGTGCCGTCCTGCTCCCGGCCGCTGATGAGGATCCTGCCGTCGGTGCGCTCGGTGAGGGTCACCTCGGACGGCTTCTGCCGGAAGGTGCCGTCGGCGGCGGAGATGGGCCAGGAGTCGGTGGCGCCGACCCGCCAGTTGTCGCCGCCGTCGTCGCTGACGACGAGGGCGGCGTGGTTGGCGCTGACCCGACTGCCGTCCCAGGTCTCGGTGTTGACGCCGAAGACGAGCCGGCCGGCGTGCTTGCCCTTGGTGAGCTGGATGCCGTGCACGGGGCCGGTGGCGTACCAGGAGTTCCAGTCGGCGGGCAGTATCTGGGGACTCAGGTCGCGCGGCTGCGACCAGGTCCGCCCGTCGTCGTCGCTGTACTGGAGATGGGGCGTGCGATCACAGGGGACCGAGCAACTGCCGCTGTCCGTACGCCCCGTGTTGTACGTCTCGGCCAGCAGGATGCGCCCGGTCTCGTGGTCCACGATCGGTGCCGGGTTGCCGTGGGTGTCGCCGTTGCCCTCGTTGACGACCTGGAGCGGGCCCCAGGTGCGCCCGCCGTCGGTGGAGCGCTTGAGCACGATGTCGATGTCGGCGGCGTCCCCGCAGTTGAGGACCCGCCCCTCGGCGAACGCCAGCAGCGTGCCGTCCTTGGTCTTCACGATCGCGGGAATGCGGAAGCAGGCGTACCCGGGGTCCTGGGACGCCTTGAACAGAACCTGCTGCTCGAACAACGGGGCCGTCCTGGCCGGTTGGGACTCCGCGGGACCTGATGTCGCGGCCGTCGCCGTGGTGGCGACGGCCGCGACCAGGGCAGCTCTGAGACGTGCGCGAACTCTTGACGGCATGGTGCGGCCCGCCCTTCATCGTCTGGTCATGCGTCCAGGCATCTGAACATTCGGACATCCCACGTCCAAAGTGCGCATCGCAGACGTTAGTTGGGCTATCGCATTCATCACAAGAACCGTGCACGTGTCACGTCACGGATGGAGTACCGCTTTCCCCCGGTTGCCCCGTGACGCGGCCGCCGCGTGCGCCTCGGCGGTCTCCTCCGGCGCGAACTGCCCATGTACGGCGGGCTTGGCGGCCCCCGCTTCAAACAGCCCCCTCTTCAAACGGCCTCCGCGGCCCCTGCCGCCATCGCTCGTACAACTCCGGCTCCTCGCGAGCGATCCGCGCCGTCTGGAACCCGATGGCGGACTTGGCGCCGACAAGAAGGTCATATGCCCGAATCATCCCACTGTCCGAACTGTATGCCACAAGTCGCCCGCCGACCGTGAGCGCCGCGAGCGAGTGGCTCAGCATGTCGCCGCCGACGGCGTCGAGGGCGTAGTCGACGGGCTTCCCCGGCGCCCGACGCCCAGCTCCGTCACCCGATCGCCGGTACGGAGTCCGCTCACGGCGGAGGGTCTGAAGACGTGGCACCACGTCGTGCTCTCCGCCGTCCACGACCTCGCCCCCGTCGCCCAGGCGGACCTCGGGCGCGGTGTGCGGCTCGACCCCAAGGGCCGGCGCAAGAGCGCGGTCTCCCTCGCGGACCAGGGTGCGCGCCTGCTCAAGCGCTGCGAGAAGGCGGCCCGCGAGGCCGACGACACGCTCTTCGCCCCGCCCGCCGAACGGGACCGATTCACGGACCTGTTGATCCGGATTTCCGGAACGCAGAGCTGATGGCGGATAACGTTCCGTCATGACCGCACAAATCGAGCTCCGGCCCGCACAGACCGCCCTCGTGCTGGTCGACCTGATGGACCGCATCGTCGCGCTGCCCCTGGAGCCCCGGAAGGGAACCGAAGTCCTCGCCGCCTCACAGGAGTTGGCGGCCTCCTTCCGCGCCGCGGGAGCGACCGTCGTCCTGGTCCGCGTGGAACGCACCGGCGTCGCCGAGCAGCCGCCGGGCAGCGGCCTGGCGGCGGGCCTGCGGCAGGAGGGCGACATCGAGATCGTGAAGCGGACGATCGGCGGCTTCCAGGACACGGGCCTGCACGACCGGCTCCGCGCACGGGGCATCGGCACGCTGGTGTTCGGCGGTATCGCCACCAACCTCGGCGTCGAGTCCACCGCCCGCGCCGCCGCCGACCTGCGCTACGACCTCGTCTTCGTGGAGGACGCGATGACGGCGTTCACGGCACCCGAGCACGAGGCGTCGGTCCGGCTGGACTTCCCGAGGCTGGGCTCGGTGGTGCGGGCCGCGGACGTGTCGTTCACGAGCGGCTGAGCCGCCCGCCCGGTCATGAGAACAGCGGGGCCCCAGTAACGGCGCAGGGGGCGCTCCCCGCCGGTTCGGGGCCCCGCCGCCGTGTCGCGGGGAGCCGGTCAGGCCTGGGCGGCCGCGGTCCGCAGGGCGAGCCGGTGTTCGCCCGCGTACACGTTCATGGAGCTGCCCCGCAGAAAGCCCACCAGTGTCAGCCCGGTCTCCGCGGCCAGATCCACGGCCAGTGAGGACGGCGCCGAGACCGCGGCGAGCACCGGGATCCCCGCCATCACCGCCTTCTGCGCCAGCTCGAAGCTGGCCCGCCCCGAGACCAGCAGGATCGTCCGGGACAGCGGCAGGTCGTGGCTCTGCAGGGCACGGCCGACCAGCTTGTCGACCGCGTTGTGCCGGCCCACGTCCTCCCGTATGTCCAGCAGCTCACCGTCCTCGGTGAACAGGGCCGCCGCGTGCAGGCCCCCGGTCCGGTCGAAGACCCGCTGGGCAGCGCGCAGCCGGTCGGGGAGGCTCGCGAGCAGTTCGGGATCGACCCGGACCGGGGGAGTGTCGGAGATCGGCCAGCGGGCCGTCGTACGGACGGCGTCCAGGGACGCCTTGCCGCACAGCCCGCAGGACGACGTCGTGTACACGTTCCGTTCGAGGGTGATGTCCGGGATGGTCACGCCCGGCGGTGTCCGCACGTCCACCACGTTGTACGTGTTGGAGCCGTCCACCGTGGCGCCCGCGCAGTAGACGATGTTCTGCAGGTCCGAGCCCTCGGCCAGCACGCCCTCGCTCACCAGGAAACCGGCCGCCAGCGCGAAGTCGTCGCCGGGGGTGCGCATGGTGATCGCGAGCGGTTTGCCGTTGAGGCGGATCTCCAGCGGTTCCTCGGCCACGAGCGTGTCCGGACGGCTGGAGACCGCCCCGTCCCGGATCCGGATGACCTTGCGTCGTTCCGTGACTCGTCCCATGTGTCTCTCAGTCCCGGTTCTGTACGTGCCGGTAGCCGAAGCGGCCCTTGATGCAGAGGTTGCCGTGGGTCACCGGGTTGTCGTGCGGCGAGGTGACCTTCACGATCTCATTGTCCTGCACGTGGAGCGTGAGGTTGCAGCCCACACCGCAGTAGGCGCACACGGTGGTCGTCTCGGACTGCTTGCTCTCGTCCCACGTACCCGCCGCCCGCATGTCGAACTCCGACTTGAACGACAGCGCGCCCGTGGGGCAGACCTCGATGCAGTTTCCGCAGTACACGCACGCCGAATCGGTCAGCGGGGCGTCGTGCTCCACCGCGATGCGCGCGTCGAACCCGCGCCCGGCGACCGAGATCGCGAAGCTGTTCTGCCACTGGTCCCCGCACGCGTCCACGCACTTGTAACAGAGGATGCACTTGTCGTAGTCCCGCACGTACAGATCGTTGTCGACCTTCGGCTCCTCGTTCAGCCGGGCCGCGTCCGGGCCGAAGCGGTCCGGCTTGGCCTCGTACTCCTTGAGCCACTCGGCGACCCGCGGGGTCGTCGACAGGTCCACCGAGGAGGCGAGGAGCTCCAGGACGATCTTGCGGCTGTGCCGTGCGCGCTCCGTGTCGGTCCTGACCTCCATGCCGGGCTCGGCCTTGCGGGAGCAGGCCGGGACGAGGGTGCGCGAGCCCTCGACCTCGACGACACAGACCCGGCAGGCGTTCTTGGGCCGCAGCGTGTCCCCTTCGCACAGCGTCGGGACGTCCTTCCCGGCCGCCCGGCAGGCGTCGAGGACGGTCGACCCCTCGGGGGCGCGCACCGGCTCCCCGTCGATGGTGAACTCCAGCAGCCGGCGCGGAATCCCCAGCGGTGTCACGGTCATTCGTACGCCCCCAGTCGGTCGATGGCGGATTCCACGGCGTTCCACGCGGTCTGTCCCAGACCGCAGATGGAGGCGTCCCGCATGGCGCGGCCGACCTCCCTGAGCAGGGCGATGTCATCGGCGGCCGCCGCGCCCGTCCGTTCGGCGATCCGGTGCAGCGCCTCCTCCTGCCGGACCGTCCCGACCCGGCAGGGCACGCACTGCCCGCACGACTCGTCACGGAAGAACTCGGCGATGCGCAGCAGCAGCCGGGGCAGTGGCACGGTGTCGTCGAAGGCCAGGACGACACCCGAGCCGAGCGTGGTGCCCGCCTCCCGCGTGCCCTCGAAGGTGAGCGGGATGTCCGTCTCGTCCGGCCGTACGAAGCCGCCCGCGGCGCCGCCCAGCAGCACCGCCCGCAGCCCCTCGCGGACCCCGGCCAGCTCCAGCAGCTCACCGAGCGTCGCGCCGAACGGCAGCTCGTAGATCCCGGGCCGCGCGACGCTCCCGGACACGCAGAACAGCTTCGGCCCGGTGGACCGCTCGGTCCCGATCGCGGCGTACGCCGGGGCTCCCATGGTCAGGATGGGCAGGACGTTGACCAGCGTCTCGACGTTGTTCTCCACCGTCGGCTTGCCGAACAGGCCCTTCTCCACCGGGAACGGCGGCTTCGAGCGCGGCTCGCCCCGGTAGCCCTCGATGGAGTTGAACAGGGCCGTCTCCTCGCCGCAGATGTACGCCCCGGCGCCGCGCCGGATCTCGATGTCGAAGGCGTAGCCCTGACCGAGGACGTCGTCGCCGAGGAAGCCACGCGCGCGTGCCTGCGCGACGGCGTGTTCCAGACGGGCGAGGGCGCGCGGGTACTCGCCGCGCAGATAGAGGTGGCCCTGGTGGGCGCCGGTCGCGTACGCCGCGATCGTCATCGCCTCGACCAGTGCGTACGGGTCGCCCTCCATGAGCACCCGGTCCTTGAAGGTGCCCGGCTCCGATTCGTCGGCGTTGCAGACGAGGTAGTGCGGATGGTCGGGCTGCGACGCCGTGGCCTGCCATTTGCGGCCGGTGGGGAAGGCGGCGCCGCCCCGCCCGACCAGGCCGGAGTCGGTGACCTCGCGGATGACTCCGGCGGGGCCGAGTTCGAAGGCCCGGCGCAGTGCGCTGTAGCCGCCGTGCGCGCGGTAGTCGTCGAGACTCGTCGGGTCCACGACCCCTACCCGCTTCAGCAGCACCAGCTCGTCGCTGCCCGCCTGCGGTACGGCCATCGCGGCCGCCGGCTCCTCGGGCGCGGAGTCCGGGGCGCTCGCGGCGAGGACGGCGTCGTGCACGGTCGCCGGCGCCGAGACCGCCGTACGCACCGGGTCACCGGCCTTGATCGCGAGCGCCGCCGGGGCCCGTTCGCACAGCCCCAGACACGGGCTGCGCTGGACCGTCACCCCGCTGCCGGGCCCGAGCCGTGCCTCGATCCCGGCGCACACCTCGTTCGCGCCGGCCGCCGCGCAGGCGAGGTCCGTGCACACGTGGAGCACGGTCGCCGGACGCGGCTTGACGGAGAACATGGCGTAGAAGGTGGCGACGCCGTACGCCTCCGACGGCGGCACCGTCAGCCGCCGGCACAGGTAGTCGAGGGCGCCCTCGCTGATCCAGCCGATCCGGTCGTTGATCGCGTGCAGCCCCGGCAACAGCAGGTCGCGGCGGTCCCGGGCCGCGCGCCCGCCCTTGGCCCACCTGAGGTCGGCGGCCCGCATCTCGTCGCGGGCGGCGCCCTCCCAGGACGACTCGGGCGGCCCGAGCAGGGCGTCGACCGCCGCCCGTTCGTCGTCCGTCGGTTTGCTGTCACCGAAGCGCAGGTCCACTTGTGTCACCTCACGATGGTCGCGACGGGGAGCTTCTCGATCCGGATCGCCGACGCCTTGAACTCCGCCGTCCCCGCGATCGGGCAGTTCGCCTCGATCGTCAGCTGGTTGGTGTCCACCTCGTCGGGAAAGTGCATGGTCATGAAGGCGAGCCCGGGCCGCAGTGCCGTGTCGACCCACACCGGCGCGACGACCGAGCCGCGCCGTGAGGTGACCCGGACCTCCTCGCCGACGACGACCCCGTACCGCTCGGCGTCCTCCGGGCTGATCTCGACGTACTCGCCGCGCCGCAGCGGGGAGGCGAAACTCCCGCTCTGCACACCGGTGTTGTAGGAGTCGAGCCGCCGCCCCGTGGTGAGCCGGACCGGGTAGTCCTCGTCGGTCAGGTCGACCGGCGGATCGTGCTGGACGAGACCGAACGGCGCCGGCACGCCGCGCCCGGCCGGGTCGCTCTCCCACAGCCGGCCGTGCAGATAACTCGGTTCGAGCCGGTCGGTGCTCGGGCACGGCCACTGGATGCCCTGGTGCTCCTCCAGGCGGTGGTAGGTCATCCCGTAGTGGTCCGGGGAGACCGAGCGCAGCTCGTTCCAGACGGCCTCGGAGTCGGCGTACTTCCACTCGTGGCCGAGCCGCCCGGCCAGCTCGCAGATGATGTCGATGTCCTCGCGCGCCTCGCCGGGCGGGGGGAGCGCCCGGCGCACCCGCTGGACCCGGCGCTCGCTGTTGGTGGTGGTGCCGTCGGTCTCGGCCCAGCCGGCGGTCGCGGGCAGGACGACGTCGGCGAGCTCGGCGGTCTTCGTCAGGAAGATGTCCTGCACGACGAGGAAGTCCAGCTGCCGCATGCGCCGTACGGCCTGCTCGCTGTCCGCCTCCGACTGCGCCGGGTTCTCTCCGATGCAGTACACCGCCTTGAGGTCGCCGTCCTCCATCGCCTCGAACATCTCGGTGAGGTTGAGGCCGTAGTGGGGCTGGATGACGGTGTCCCAGGCCGACTCGAACTTCAGGCGGGTGTCCGGGTCGAGGATGTCCTGGAAGCCGGGCAGCCGGTTGGGGATCGCGCCCATGTCGCCGCCGCCCTGCACGTTGTTCTGGCCGCGCAGGGGCTGGAGCCCGCTGCCGAAGCGGCCGACGTGCCCGGTCAGCAGGGACAGGTTGATCAGCGCGCGGACGTTGTCGGTGCCGTTGTGGTGCTCGGTGATGCCGAGGGTCCAGCACAGCTGGGCGCGCTCGGCGCGGGCGTAGGCGTGCGCGAGTTCCTTGATGGCGGCGGCCGGTACGCCCGTCACCTTCTCGGCCAGCGACAGCGTCCACGGTTCGACCAGGGCCTTGTACTCCTCGAAGCCGCTGGTCGCCCGCTCGATGAACGCCTCGTTCGCCAGGCCCGCGCGGATGATCTCGCGGCCGATCGCGTGCGCCATCGGGATGTCGGTGCCGACGTTCAGCCCCATCCAGCTCTCCGCCCACTCGGCGGTGGAGGTGCGGCGCGGGTCGACGGCGTACATCCGGGCGCCGTTCCTGATGCCCTTCAGCACGTGCTGGAAGAAGATCGGGTGCGCGAAGCGGGCGTTGGAGCCCCACATCACGATGACGTCGGTGTGCTCGATCTCCTCGTACGACGAGGTGCCCCCGCCCGACCCGAAGGCCGCCGACAGGCCGGCGACGCTGGGGGCGTGACAGGTGCGGTTGCAGGAGTCGACGTTGTTCGTGCCCATGACGACGCGGGCGAACTTCTGCGCCACGTAGTTCATCTCGTTGGTGGCCCGGGCGCAGGAGAACATGCCGAAGGCGCCCCGGTTGCGGGCCAGTCCGGCGGCCGCCCGGTCCAGGGCCTCCTCCCAGGTCGCCGGCCGGAACGGCTCGTCGCGGGAGTCGCGGACGAGCGGGTGGGTCAGCCGGGTGTAGTTCTTCGGTTGCCGTTTCCTCATGCGGCGCTCCTCAGCGCGAGCAGGTCCGAGATGGCGTGCACGGTGTGCAGGGTGGGCACCGGCACGCCGGTGATCTCCGCCAACTCGACGACCGCCGCGAGGAGTACGTCGAGTTCGAGCGGCTTGCCGCGCTCCAGGTCCTGGAGCGTGGAGGTGCGGTGGTCGCCCACCTTCTCGGCGCCCGCGAGCCGGCGTTCGATGGAGATGCCGACCTCGCAGCCGAGGGCCTCGGCGACCGAGAGCGTCTCGGTCATCATGATCTCGATGACCTTGCGGGTGCCGCCGTGCAGACACATCTGCCGCATGGTGGCGCGGGCCAGCGCGCTGATCGGGTTGAAGGAGATGTTGCCGAGCAGCTTGAGCCAGATGTCGTTGCGCAGGTCGGGTTCGACCGGGCACTTCAGACCGCCGGCGATCATGGCCTCGCTGAGGTCGAGACAGCGCTTGGACACACTGCGGTCGGGCTCGCCGATGGAGAACCGGGTACCTTCCAGGTGCCGTACGACACCCGGGCCTGCGAGTTCGGTCGCGGCGTAGACGACGCAGCCGATGGCCCGTTCGGGGGCGAGCACCGCACTGACCGCGCCGCCGGGGTCCACGCTCTCGACGCGGTGGCCGTCGTGGGGTCCGCCGTGGCGGTGGAAGTACCACCAGGGGATGCCGTTCTGGGCGGCCACGACGGCTGTCGTGTCGTGCAGCAGTGGTTCGATCAGCGGCCCGCACGCCGCGTACGAGTTGGCCTTCAGGCCCAGGAAGACGAAGTCGACCGGGCCGATCTCGGCCGGGTCGTCGGTGGCGTGGGCGCGCGCGGTGAAGTCACCGCGCGGACTGAGCACGCGCACTCCGTGCTGCCTCATGGCCGCGAGATGCGGTCCACGGGCGATCAGGTGCACGTCGGCACCGGCGCGGTGCAGCGCGGCTCCGACGTAGGCGCCGATGGCACCGGCGCCGAGGACTGCAACTTTCACTTCGGAACGCTCCGTTCGGTCGAGGGAGTACCGCGGAGGTGGCTGGGAAGTTCTCGGACCGGCTCGGACCGGCCGATGGCACGGAGGGCCGAATCCTGTCGACGGAATATTGTCTACAGTATGGATAAGAGGTCAGCAAGAGTTCGCGCACGGCCTTCGCCAAGGCTTTGCGCCCGGCCTCCACCGCGGCCTTCCGGACAGCGTTCGACCGTTCGTCGCGCCCTGCATACCGCTCACCGCATACGGTCGACGCGCCGACTTCTCAACGGACTTGCCCGTCCCTACCGTTCGGGATCATGAGTCCACCGCTCGCGCCGCCGGGATGGAGCCGCTGGCTTGTTCCGCCCGCCGCTCTCTCGGTTCATCTGTCCATCGGCCAGGCCTACGCCTGGAGCGTGTTCAAGCCGCCGCTCGAATCCGCGCTCGGCCTCAGCGGCACCCAGAGCGCACTGCCGTTCCAGCTCGGCATCGTCATGCTCGGCCTGTCCGCCGCCTTCGGCGGCACCCTGGTCGAGCGCAACGGTCCGCGCTGGGCCATGACCGTCGCCCTGGTCTGCTTCTCCTCCGGCTTCCTGCTCTCCGCGCTCGGCGCGGCCACCGAGCAGTACTGGCTGATCGTCCTCGGCTACGGCTTCGTCGGCGGCATAGGCCTCGGCATCGGCTACATCTCGCCGGTCTCCACGCTGATCAAGTGGTTCCCCGACCGCCCCGGCATGGCCACCGGCATCGCGATCATGGGCTTCGGCGGCGGCGCGCTCATCGCCTCGCCCTGGTCGGCGCAGATGCTGGAGTCGTTCGGCGGCGACAGCTCCGGGATCGCGCTCGCGTTCCTGGTGCACGGGCTGTCGTACGCCGTCTTCATGCTGCTCGGTGTGCTGCTGGTCCGGGTGCCGCGCACCGAGAAGCCGGTCGGCGACGCGCCTGGCGTCCTCGCGGGACCGCAGGTGTCCGCCCGCAACGCCGTGCGCACACCGCAGTTCTGGTGTCTGTGGGTCGTGCTCTGCATGAACGTGACCGCGGGCATCGGCATCCTGGAGAAGGCCGCACCGATGATCACGGACTTCTTCGCCAACACCTCCACCCCGGTGTCGGCGTCGGCCGCGGCCGGCTTCGTCGCCCTGCTGTCCGCCGCCAACATGGCGGGCCGGATCGGCTGGTCGTCCACCTCCGACCTGATCGGGCGCAAGAACGTCTACCGGCTGTACCTGGGCGCGGGCGCGCTGATGTACGGCCTGATCGCAGTCGCCGGTGAAGCGTCGAAGCCGCTGTTCATCCTGTGCGCGCTGGTGATCCTGTCCTTCTACGGCGGCGGCTTCGCGACGATCCCCGCCTATCTGAAGGACCTCTTCGGGACCTACCAGGTCGGTGCCATCCACGGGCGGCTGCTCACCGCCTGGTCCACGGCCGGCGTCCTCGGGCCGCTGATCGTGAACTGGATCGCCGACCGGCAGGAGGAGGCGGGCAAGGACGGCTCGTCCCTGTACACGATGTCCTTGTTCATCATGATCGGGCTGCTCGTCGTCGGCTTCGTGGCCAACGAACTCGTCCGGCCCGTCCACCCCCGCCATCACGTCCCCGTGCCGGCGCAGGCGGAGAAGGAGGCCGCGGATGTCCAGCGACAGCAGTAGCCCTGCGCCCGACCGGCGGGGGCTCATCGCCTTCGCCTGGGTGTGGGTGGGGGTGCCGCTCGCCTACGGGCTCTACGAACTCGTCCAGAAGGCGACGCAGCTGTTCACCGGGTAGGCGTTCGGAAGTTGTTCGGGCGTCCGACGGTCTGATGGAAGCTGACAACGAGGGCGCCCGATTCCTGTGGCATCACGTGCCGCCGTACCCGTGAGTCACTGATCAGACTGGTGAATCCCGCTACCCGAGGTTCGAGGGGATCACCAACGATGAACGGCTCGCGCATCGCCGCAGTCGGCCACTATCAGCCCGCCAGGGTGCTCACCAACGAGGACCTGGCAGGCATGGTCGACACCAGTGACGAGTGGATCACATCTCGGGTCGGCATCCGTACGCGCCACATCGCCGGACCCGACGAGCCCGTCGACGAGCTCGCCGCTCACGCCGCGGCCAAGGCGCTCGCGGCGGCGGGCAGCACGCCCGGTGACATCGACCTGGTCCTGGTCGCGACCTCCACCGCCATCGACCGGTCCCCGAACATGGCCGCCCGGGTCGCCGCCCGGCTCGGCATCCCGTCGCCCGCCGCGATGGACGTCAACGTCGTCTGTGCCGGTTTCACCCACGCCCTGGCCACCGCCGACCACGCCGTGCGGGCGGGGGCGGCGACGCGGGCGCTCGTGATCGGCGCCGACAAGATGTCCGACGTGACCGACTGGAGCGACCGCACGACCTGTGTGCTGGTCGGGGACGGCGCCGGGGCGGCCGTCGTGGAGGCGTCCGAGGACGCCGGCATCGGGCCGGTGCTGTGGGGATCGGTGCCCGAGATGGGGCACGCGGTGCGCATCGAGGGACAGCCCGCGCGGTTCGCGCAGGAGGGGCAGAGCGTCTACCGCTGGGCGACGACACAGCTGCCGGCCATCGCCCGCCGGGCCTGCGAGCGGGCGGGCCTCGGGCCCGAGGACCTCGCCGGCGTCGTCCTGCACCAGGCCAACCTGCGCATCATCGAGCCCCTCGCCGAGAAGCTCGGCGCCGTCAACGCCGTGGTCGCACGCGATGTCTCCGAGTCCGGGAACACCTCGGCGGCGAGCATCCCGCTGGCCCTGTCCAAGCTGGTGGAGCAGGGGCGCATCTCCGGCGGCGACCCGGTGCTGCTGTTCGGCTTCGGCGGGAACCTGTCGTACGCCGGACAGGTCATCCGCTGCCCCTGATGCGGGTGTGATGTGACCAACTCCCCGTTTCCCTGGCCTTTGTGCGCCGTAGACTGTAGACGAAAGACAATCAATACTGGCTTTCAGTGACGATCGGCTACGGGATGCAGTCGCCCGGCGTTCGCCCAGGAGGGGAACCGATGTTGTCGACAGGACTGCCGCAGGGTGCGGTGCCCAAGCTCGAACGTCCCGGCCCGCTGCGCGACCGTGTCTACGAGGCGCTGCTCGAACTCATCACGACCCGCGCCCTGCAGCCCGGCCAGCATCTGGTCGAGAGTGAACTCGCAGGTCACCTCGGTGTGTCGCGGCAGCCGGTGCGGGAGGCGCTGCAGCGGCTGAACACCGAGGGCTGGGTGGATCTGCGGCCCGCGCAGGGCGCGTTCGTGCACGAGCCGACGGAGGAGGAGGCCGACCAGCTCCTCACCGTCCGCACCCTGCTGGAGGCCGAGGCCGCCCGGCTCGCCGCAGCCCACACGGACAGCGCCGGCATCAAGGCGCTGGAGGAGCTGTGTGCGGAGGGGGAGAAGGCCGTCGCCGCGGACGACGTGGACGCGGCCGTCGCCCTCAACGCCCGCTTCCACGCCAAGATCATGGAACTCGCCGGCAACGCGGTCCTCGCCGAACTCGCCGCCCAGGTCGATCGCCGGGTCCGCTGGTACTACACCCCGGTCGCCCGCCAGCGCGGTCACCAGTCCTGGATCGAGCACCGCGGCATGATCGCCGCGATCACCGCCCGGGACGAACAGCAGGCGACCCAGCTGATGCGCGAACACACGGAACACACGCGACGGTCGTACCACGACCGGGGCAAGTCCTGACGGAGGCCGTGCTGCCGCAGTCGTCGTGGCGCTCGGGCGCGGTGTTCGGGATCGCGCCGTTCCACGGTCAGGGCAGAGCGTTGGGCCCCGTGGTCTCCGCGCGGGGACCTGCCAGTTGGACCCAGGTTCCCATCTCCCGCTGTTCGATGCGGGTGACGGCGGCGGCGAGGGCCTGGTCGCGGGTTCCGGGATCGGCGTACGGTTCCGCCCCCGTGTTGTAGAGGCGGCGTTCCGCCTCGACCGCCTCGCGGGCCTCGGTGAAGCGCAGGTAGTCGTCCTGCCAGTGGAAGACCGAGCGCAGACCGGTGATCACCACGACGATGCCGCCGAGGACGGCGGGGATCTCGGCGTTCCTGGACCACAGGACCGCCGAGACCGGGATCGCGGCCGAGACGAGCAGCAGCAGGGTCTCGGAGAGCCGGAAGTTGCGGCGCGCCCTGACGGCGGCGCCCTGGTACCAGTCGTACGAACCGTTCGCCAGGCCCATCGCGTAGCCGGGGCCGGCTTCGGATGAGCCGCCTGACCTGGGCGTCCTCGTCGGTTCTTCGGCCGATGAATCCTGAGCCATTCGCGCTCCCCCCAAGCACCTGCTGCCGGCAGGGAAAGCGTAGCCAACCATGTCCCGTCGTGCCCTGTGGCCTTTCTTTGTCCTGTGAGTGGAGAAAGTTGACGGCAATCTCTGCTCAAGTTCTTCCCAGTCCCGGCGGCCACTGCTACGTTCCCCTCGAAAGCAGGTCACGGACAGGTGGCCGAAACCCGGCGCGCTCAGGCCGATTGAGGCGGGGAGGGGCTCGTGAGACGTATGACGGCGCGACCCGCTAACGGTCATCAGGCCAAGCTGCTCAGGCTGCTGCGCGACGGCGGGCCCAACTCCCGGGCCCAGCTGGGCGATCAGATCGATCTCTCACGGTCCAAGCTGGCCGTCGAGGTGGACCGCCTGCTGGAGACGGGACTGGCCGTGGCCGACGGACTCGCCGCCTCACGCGGTGGCCGCAGGTCGCACAACATCCGGCTCAACCCCGATCTGCGCTTCCTCGGCGTCGACATCGGCGCGACTTCGGTCGACGTCGCCGTCACCAACCCCGAGCTGGAGATCCTCGGACACCTCAACCAGCCCATGGACGTACGCGAGGGCCCTGTCGCGGTCTTCGAGCAAGTCCTGTCCATGGCCGCCAAGCTGAGGGCCTCCGGGCTCGCGGAAGGCTTCGACGGCGCCGGCATCGGCGTCCCGGGACCGGTCCGCTTCCCCGAGGGCGTCCCGGTGGCTCCGCCGATCATGCCGGGCTGGGACGGCTTCCCCGTGCGGGAGGCGCTCAGCCAGGAACTCGGCTGCCCGGTGATGGTCGACAACGACGTGAACCTCATGGCCATGGGGGAGCAGCACGCGGGCGTCGCACGTTCCGTGGGCGACTTCCTCTGCGTCAAGATCGGCACCGGCATCGGCTGCGGCATCGTCGCGGGCGGTGACGTCCACCGCGGTGTCACCGGCAGCGCGGGCGACATCGGGCACATCCAGGCCGTGCCCGACGGCCGCCCCTGCGCCTGCGGCAACCGGGGCTGCCTGGAGGCCCACTTCAGCGGGGCGGCCCTCGCCCGGGACGCCCTGGAGGCGGCCCAGCAGGGACTGTCGGAGGAACTCGCCTCGCGGCTTGAGGCGAACGGCACCCTGACCGCCGTCGACGTGGCCGCCGCGGCCGCCGCCGGCGACGCCACCGCGCTCGACCTGATCCGCGAGGGCGGCAACCGCGTCGGCCAGGTCATCGCCGGACTCGTCAGCTTCTTCAACCCCGGCCTGGTGGTGATCGGCGGCGGGGTGACCGGCCTCGGCCACAACCTGCTCGCCGCGATCCGCACCCAGGTCTACCGCCAGTCGCTGCCGCTTGCGACCGGCAACCTCCCCATCGTGCTGGGGGAGTTGGGCCCCACCGCCGGAGTCATCGGCGCGGCCCGGCTCATCAGCGACCACCTGTTCTCACCCGCGTAAGCCACTCGCTCCGCGCGGCTCACCGCACACCGCACGGCTCACCGCACACCGCACGGCTCACCGCACACTGCACGGCTCACCGACACGACACCTCGCACAGCGCTCAGCCCTGCCCTGCCTTGCCCTGCTCTGCCTCGCCCCGCCCTGAAACCGGCCCGCACGCCCGCCAAGGGGACCTCATGGCACCAGAACCATCGCTGCTCAGCATGAACGGCATCACCAAGTCGTTCCCCGGAGTCCGCGCCCTCGACGGCGTCGACCTCGACGTCCAGGCCGGTGAAGTGCACTGCCTGCTCGGCCAGAACGGCGCCGGCAAGTCCACCCTCATCAAGGTGCTGGCCGGCGCCCACCAGCCCGACACCGGCACCATCCGCTGGCGCGGCGAGGAGGTCACCCTCCGCTCGCCGATCGCCGCGATGCGCCTCGGCATCGCC
The DNA here is from genome assembly GCF_057710365.1 of Streptomyces sp. bgisy027. Classification (NCBI taxonomy): domain Bacteria; kingdom Bacillati; phylum Actinomycetota; class Actinomycetes; order Kitasatosporales; family Streptomycetaceae; genus Streptomyces; species Streptomyces sp. bgisy027. The sequence goes on along the minus strand of NZ_JBYIVZ010000006.1, from coordinate 22,484 downwards.
ACCATCTACCAGGAACTCGACCTCGTCGAGCACCTGTCGGTCGCCGAGAACGTCCACCTCGGCCACGAACCCACCGCCGCCGGATTCGTCGTCCGCGGCAAGGCCGCACGGTCGTCAACCGCCCAGCTTCTCAAGCGACTTGGGCACCCCGAGATCGACCCGGGGCGGCTGGTCGGGGAGCTGTCGGCGGCCCAGCAGCAGATCGTCTCCATGGCGCGGGCGCTCTCCCACGACGTCCGGCTGATCGTGATGGACGAGCCGTCCGCGGCCCTCGACCCGGACGAGGTCGACAACCTCTTCCGCATCGTCGGCGACCTCACCGGCGCCGGAGTCGCCGTCGTCTACATCTCGCACCGCCTGGAGGAGATCCGCCGGATCGGCGACCGGGTGACCGTCCTGAAGGACGGGCGGGCCGTGGCCGGCGGGCTCCCGGCCAAGACGACACCGACGCGTGACGTCGTGGCGATGATGACGGGACGCAACGTCGAGTACGTCTTCCCCGAGCGGCCCGCCAAGGACGCCACCGGCGGCGAGCCGCTGCTGGAGGTCCGCGGACTCGCCCGGGACGGCGAGTTCGAGTCCCTGGACCTGACTGTGCGGCCCGGGGAGATCGTCGGCCTCGCCGGCCTCGTGGGCTCGGGACGCTCCGAGATCCTGGAGACGATCTACGGCGCCCGCAAACCCAGCGCCGGTCAGGTCCTCGTCGGTGGGCAGGCGCTGAAGCCCGGCAGCGTGCGCGCCGCCGTGCGCGCGGGCCTCGGGCTCGCCCCCGAGGAACGCAAGGCGCAGGCGCTGCTGATGCTGGAGTCCGTCACCCGCAATGTGTCGGTGTCCTCCATGTCCCGCTTCGCACGCGGCGGTTGGATCGACCGCGCCGCCGAACTCGGCGCGGCGCGCGCAGCGACCCGGGAGCTGTCGCTGCGGCCCGACAACCCGTCGGTGCCGGTGCGCACGCTCTCCGGCGGCAACCAGCAGAAGGCCGTCCTGGCCCGCTGGCTGCTGCGCGGCTGCCGTGTCCTGCTGCTCGACGAACCCACCCGCGGCGTCGACGTCGGCGCGCGGGCCGAACTGTACGCGGTCGTGCGGCGGCTGGCCGACGAAGGCCTCGGCGTGCTGCTGGTCTCCAGCGAGGTGCCCGAGGTACTGGGCCTCGCCGACCGCGTCCTGGTGCTGCGCGAGGGCCGTGTCGTGCACACGGCACCCGCGCGTGAACTCGACGAACACCGCGTACTCGACCTCGTCATGGAAGGAAGCCCGGCGTCATGACGCAGCACGCCTCCCCGCCGCGGGACAGCACCGGCAAGGTGCGGTCGGCCGACGGACCGCCCGCCTGGCGCGGCCTGATGGCCCACGCCGACGTGCGCACGCTCTCCCTGCTCGGCGTCCTCGCCGCGCTGATCGTCATCGGCGGCATCACCAAGCCGGACGAGTTCCTGGACACCCGCAACCTCCAACTGGTCCTCACCCAGGCCTCCGTGATCGGTGTCGTCACCGTCGGCATGACCTTCGTCATCATCTCCGGCGGCATCGACCTCTCCGTCGGCGCGATCGTCGCGCTGGCCTCGGTGTGGGCGACGACGGTCGCGACCCAGGAGTACGGCTTCGCCGGCATCCTCTTCACCGCGGTGATCGTCGGCGTGGGATGCGGGCTGGTCAACGGAGTGCTGATCGCGTACGGCGCGATGGTCCCGTTCATCGCGACGCTGGCCATGCTGGCCTCCGCCCGCGGCCTGGCCCTCCAGATCACCGACGGCAAGACGCAGATCGTCACGATCCCCTCGGTGCTCGACCTCGGTGAGCGCGACGCGTACGTCCTCGGCATCCCGCCGCTCGTCATGGTGTTCGCGGTCGTGACGATCATCGGCTGGCTCGTGCTGAACCGCACGACCTTCGGACGGCGCTCGGTCGCCGTCGGCGGCAACGCGGAGGCGGCCCGCCTGGCCGGCATCGACGTCCGCCGCCAGCGGCTCTACCTCTACCTGCTGTCCGGACTGTGCTGCGGCATCGCGGCCTTCCTGCTGATCATTCTGTCCGGCTCAGGCCAGAACACCAACGGCAACCTCTACGAACTCGACGCCATCGCGGCCGCGATCATCGGCGGCACCCTGCTCACCGGGGGCCGCGGCACCATCGTCGGCTCCGTGCTCGGCGTCCTGATCTTCACCACGATCACCAACATCTTCGCCCTGAACAACCTGCAGAGCGACGTCCAGCAGATCGCCAAGGGCGCGATCATCGTCGCCGCCGTGCTGGTCCAGCGCCGTACCGCAAGCACGACCTGAGGGTCGTACCGCCACCCCGAGCACGACCTGAGGAAAGGGTTCACCGCCATGCCAGAGCTCACCAGTCGCAGAGGGCTGCTGTTCGGGACCGCCGCCATAGGTGCCGGCGCCCTCCTCACGGGTTGCACGAGCAACGAGTCCGGCGACGAGCCGGCCGCGAACGACCAGCCGGCCGCCGACGACAAGCCCGGCAAGGAGGTCACGATCGGCTTCGCCGGTCCGCAGGCCGACCACGGCTGGCTCAACGCGATCAACGACAACGCCAAGAGCCGGGCGAAGAAGTACTCCGACGTCACCCTGGAGATCACCGAGGGCTCCAACGACACCGCCGCGCAGATCGGCCAGATCGAGACGCTGATCAACAAGAAGGTCGACGTCCTGGTGGTGCTGCCCGCCGACGGCAAGGCGCTCACGCAGGTCGGTCTGAAGGCGATGCGCGCCAACATCCCGGTCATCAATCTCGACCGGATCTTCAACACCCCGCAGGCGTACCGCTGCTGGATCGGCGGCGACAACTACGGCATGGGCCTCAACGCCGGCCACTACATCGGCGAGAAGCTCAAGGACAAGGCGGACGCCAAGGTCATCGAGCTCGCCGGACTGGACAACCTGGAGCTGACCAAGCAGCGCACCCAGGGCTTCGACGACGCGCTGAAGAACTACCCGAACATCAAGAAGGTGGCCCGCCAGGCCGCCGAGTTCACGGTCGAGTCCGGCCAGGCCAAGATGGCGCAGCTGCTCCAGGCCCAGTCGAAGTTCGACGCCCTGTGGAACCACGACGACGACCAGGGCGTGGGCGCCCTGCGCGCCATCGAGCAGGCCGGGCGCGACGACTTCCTGATGGTCGGAGGCGCGGGCGCGCTGTCCGCCTTCCAGGCCATCAAGCAGGACGACGGCGTCCTGAAGGCCACGGTCCTGTACCCGCCGACCATGGCCGCGTCCGCCATCGACCTGGCCCGCGCGCTGGGCCAGGGCAAGGGCGTCGGCGGCATGGCCGAGTTCGAGATCCCCGCCTCGATCACGCTGTACTCGGCGGTCGTCGACAAGGGGAACGTCGACCAGTACATGTCCACCGGCTTCAAGTGAGGCGCACCCTGCCCGACGTGGCCGAGGGGCCTGTCGGGCAGGGCCGGGAGCGTCCGGCGGAGCGGGCCGGCCCGGGCCGCGGTGCCGGGACGCGGGCCGACCGCCCGGGGCCCGAGGGCGCCGGGGCACGGGGGCGGCGACCGGGTCCGGGGAGCCGGGACGGCCGGGGCCCGGCGGGCCGTTCGGCGCGGAGCGGCGGGCGTCCGCCTGATTCCGATTCCGGCTCTGGCTCCGGCTTCGGCTTCGGCTTCGGCTCTAGCCCTGGCTCCTGTTCCGATTTCGGCTCTGGCCCTGGCTCTGGCTCCGATTCCGGTTCCGGCTCTGGTCCTGGCTCCGTTTCCGGTTCCGACTTCGGTTCCGGTCCTGGCTCCGGTTTTGATTCCGGTTCCGGCTTCGGCTCTGGCTCCGATTCCGGCTCTGGCTCCGGCTTCGATTCCGGCTCCGGTCCTGACTTCGGTTCCGGCTTCGATTCCGGCTCCGGTCCTGACTTCGGTTCCGGCTCCGGTCCTGGCTTCGGTTCCGGTCCTGGCTTCGGTTCCGGTTCCGGCCCTGGCCCCGGCTTCGGTTCCGGCCCCGGCTTCGGTTCCGGCCCCGGCCTCGGTTCCGCCGAGGTCCGGAGGCGGCGGCACGATTCCGCAGGACGCCCCGAAACCCCCCACCGCGGCACGACGACGAGGAGGACCATCGCATGGGACAGCCGCAGCAGCCCGAAGAGGCCGAGGCGGAGGCACGGGCCACGGCCAGCGAGGCGGGAGTGCCGGTCACGGGGACACGCAAGCCACCGCTGCGCGTCGGCATGGTCGGCTACGCCTTCATGGGCGCCGCCCACTCGCAGGGCTGGCGCACCGCGGGCCGTGTCTTCGACCTCCCTCGCACCCCGGTCATGACCGCGATCTGCGGACGGGACGCCACGGCCGTGCACGCGGCCGCGGAACGCCACGGCTGGGCGTCGGCGGAGACCGACTGGCGTGCGCTGATCGCACGCGACGACATCGACCTCGTCGACATCTGCACCCCGGGTGACAGCCACGCCGAGATCGCCCTCGCCGCACTGGCCGCGGGCAAGCACGTCCTGTGCGAGAAGCCCCTCGCGAACACCGTCGAGGAGGCCGAGGCGATGGCCGCGGCTGCCGAAGAGGCGCACGGCCGCGGCCAGTTGGCGATGGTCGGCTTCAACTACCGCCGGGTGCCCGCCACCGCGCTGGCCCGCAGCATGGTCGCCGAGGGCCGCCTCGGCACCCTGCGCCACGTACGGGTGACGTACCTCCAGGACTGGCTGGTGGACCCGGAGTTCCCGCTGACCTGGCGGCTGCGCAAGGAGCTGGCCGGTTCGGGCGCGCTCGGCGACCTGGGCGCGCACATCATCGACCTGGCCCAGTACCTGGTGGGGGAGCAGCTCGGCGGGGTGTCCGCGATGACGGAGACCTTCGTCAAGGAACGGCCGCTGCCCGGCGGACCCACCAGCGGCCTGTCGGCCGTCTCCGCGAACGGGACCGGCCAGGTCACCGTCGACGACGCCGCCGTGTTCACCGGCCGCTTCCCGTCCGGCGCCCTCGCCTCCTTCGAGGCCACCCGCTACGCCACCGGCCGCAAGAACGCGCTGCGCATCGAGCTCAACGGGGAGCTCGGCTCGATCGCGTTCGACCTGGAGCGGCTCAACGAGCTCTCCTACCACGACGGCAGGGAACCGGGCGCGCACGCCGGCTTCCGCCGCATCCTCGTCACCGAACCCGACCACCCCTACCTGGACGCCTGGTGGCCGCCGGGCCACGGCCTCGGCTACGAGCACACCTTCGTCCACCAGGTCCGCGACCTGGTCCACGCCGTCGCCGAGGGCCGCCGGCCGCAGCCGTCCTTCACCGACGGGCTCCAGGTGCAGCGCGTGCTCGCGGCGGTGGAGGAGAGCGCCGAGAAGAACTCCGTCTACACGCCGATCGCCGTCTGAACCACCCCGACAGCGGCCTGAGGAGGCTGACGCGCAATGCCGCGTACGTTCACACTGTTCACCGGCCAGTGGGCCGACCTGCCGCTGGAGGAGGTCTGCCGGCTCGCCCGCGACTTCGGCTACGACGGGCTCGAACTCGCCTGCTGGGGCGACCACTTCGAGGTCGACAAGGCCCTGGCGGACCCGTCGTACATCGACTCCAGGAAGGCCCTGCTCGACAAGTACGGGCTCAAGTGCTGGGCGATCTCCAACCACCTGGTCGGCCAGGCGGTCTGTGACGCCATCATCGACGAGCGCCACCAGGCCATCCTGCCGGGCGAGGTGTGGGGCGACGGGGACCCGGAGGGGGTCCGGCAGCGCGCCGCGGCCCGGATGAAGGACACCGCGCGTGCCGCGGCCGCCTTCGGCGTCGACACCGTGATCGGCTTCACCGGCTCCGCGATCTGGCACCTCGTCGCCATGTTCCCGCCCGCGCCCGAGTCGATGATCGAACGCGGCTACGAGGACTTCGCCGAGCGCTGGACCCCGATCCTGGACGTCTTCGACGCTCAGGGCGTGCGGTTCGCGCACGAGGTCCACCCGAGCGAGATCGCGTACGACTACTGGACGACCCGGCGCGCCCTGGAGGCCGTCGGCCACCGCCCCGCCTTCGGCCTCAACTTCGACCCCTCCCACTTCGTGTGGCAGGACCTCGACCCGGTCGGGTTCCTGTGGGACTTCCGCGACCGCATCTACCACGTCGACTGCAAGGAGGCCCGCAAGCGCCTCGACGGCCGCAACGGCCGCCTCGGCTCACACCTGCCGTGGGGCGACCCGCGCCGCGGCTGGGACTTCGTCTCGGCCGGGCACGGCGACGTCCCCTGGGAGGACGTCTTCCGGATGCTGCGCTCCATCGACTACAAGGGGCCCGTCTCCGTGGAGTGGGAGGACGCCGGCATGGACCGGCTCCAGGGCGCCCCCGAGGCGCTGACGCGGCTGAGGGCCTTCGACTTCGAGCCGCCGAGCGCCTCCTTCGACGCCGCGTTCAACAGCTGAACCACGCACCCGGCGCAGGTCGGGGACGGGGGCCGGAGTCACCGCCGGTCCCCCCTCCGGCCTGCGTGAATCCCGCTTTGTCCTGCGATGGGAAAAAGTTCAACAGATCCTGACGCAAGGGGTGTTCGCCCCGGACGTACGCGGTTACCGTCCCTGAAGTGTTCAGGACGCACGCACAAGCGTTCAGGACACAGGGAAGTGTTCACGGCACAACCACCTCCGGGGTGACGGCGCACCCCGGCGCCCGCACCGCACGTCTTCGCACCCACCCCGTACGGCACACCCCGTTCCCGGAGGGACTTCGTGCACAGAACCAGACCCCGAAGCACCCGCACCCCGAGGCGCCCGAGCCTTCGCACCGCCGTCGCCCTGTTCACCGGCCTGCTCCTCGCGGTGGGCACCCCGGCGACCGTCGCCGGCGCCCACCCCGGCCACCCCGAACACGACGAACCGGCGGCCGCCGAAGGCCAGTTCCAGCAGGTACCGCTCGCCAAGGGCGAACCCGAGATGGGCGAGCCGATGTCGCTCGCCGTGCTGCCGGACCGCAGCGTCCTGCACACCTCGCGCGACGGCACACTGCGCCTCACCGACCAGGGCGGCGTCACCAAGGTCGCCGGCAAGCTCGACGTCTACAGCCACGACGAAGAGGGCCTCCAGGGCGTCGGCATCGACCCGGACTTCAAGAACAACCGGGCGATCTACCTCTACTACGCCCCGCCGCTGGACACCCCCGCGGGCGACGCCCCGGAGACCGGCACCGCCGACGACTTCAAGAAGTTCGACGGCGTCAACCGCCTCTCCCGCTTCGTCCTGAACGCCAACGGCACGCTGAACCTCGCCAGCGAGAAGAAGGTCATCGACGTCGCGGCCTCCCGCGGCACCTGCTGCCACGTCGGCGGCGACATCGACTTCGACGCGGCCGGCAACCTGTACCTGTCGACCGGCGACGACACCAACCCCTTCGCCTCCGACGGCTACACGCCGATCGACGTCCGCGAGGGCCGCAACCCCGCCTTCGACGCGCGCCGCAGCTCCGGCAACACCAACGACCTGCGCGGCAAGATCCTGCGCATCAAGGTCGCCGAGGACGGCTCGTACACCGTCCCGGAGGGCAACCTCTTCGCCCCGGGCACCGAGAAGACGCGTCCCGAGATCTACGCGATGGGCTTCCGCAACCCGTTCCGGATGAGCGTCGACGACAAGACCGGCATCGTGTACGTGGGTGACTACGGCCCCGACGCCGGCGCCGCTTCGCCGGCGCGCGGCCCGGCCGGACAGGTCGAGTTCGCCAAGGTCACCGAGGCCGCGAACTTCGGCTGGCCGTTCTGCACCGGCAACAACGACGCCTACGTCGACTACGACTTCGCCACCGGCACCTCCGGCGCGAAGTTCGACTGCGCCGCGCCGAAGAACACCTCGCCGTACAACACGGGCCTCACCGACCTGCCGCCCGCGCAGGCCGCCTGGATCCCCTACGACGGCGGCTCCGTGCCCGAGTTCGGCACCGGCTCCGAGTCCCCGATGGGCGGCCCGGTCTACCGCTACGACCCCGACCTCGACTCCAGTGTGAAGTTCCCCGAGTCCTACGACGGCGACTTCTTCGCCGGTGAGTTCGGCCGGCGCTGGATCAAGCGGATCGAGCAGAACGACGACGGCTCCGTCGCGAAGATCAACGACTTCCCGTGGACCGGCACCCAGATCATGGACATGGAGTTCGGCCCCGACGGCGCGCTCTACGTCCTCGACTACGGCATCTCCTGGTTCCAGGGCGACGAGCACTCCGCGCTGTACCGGATCGAGAACGCCGAGGACGGCTTCTCCCCGATCGCCGAGGTGAGCGCCGACAAGACGTCCGGCGCGGCCGGCCTGAAGGTCAAGTTCGCGGCCTCCGCCAAGGACGCCGACTCGACCGACCTCACCTACAGCTGGGACTTCGGCGACGGCACCAAGGGCGAGGGCCTCACCCCCACCCACAAGTACAAGAAAATCGGCACCTACAGCGCGACCTTCACCGCCCGGGACCCCGAGGGCAACACCGGCAACGCCAGCGTCCGGATCGTCGTCGGCAACACCGAGCCGAAGGTGCGGATCGACATCCCGGGCAACGGCGCGCTGGCCGAATTCGGCAAGCCCGTCCCGTTCAAGGTGACCGTCACCGACCCCGAGGAGACGATCGACTGCTCCAAGGTCAAGGTCGCCTACAGCCTCGGCCACGACTCCCACGCCCACGAGCTGACCAGCGAGATGGGCTGCGAGGGCACCCTGACGCCGCCCGCCGGTGACGGCGGTCACGACCCCAACGCCAACATCTACGGCGTCGTCGGCGCCGGCTACACCGACGGCGGGGCCAACGGCCAGGAGGCGCTGACTGGCACCGCGCGTGCCGTGCTCCAGCCACTGCACCGCCAGGGTGAGCACTTCACCACCCAGTCGGGTGTGTCGGTGATCGACAAGACCGGTGCCAACGGCGGCAAGACCGTCGGCAACATCGACGACGGCGACTGGATCGCCTTCACGCCCTACCGGTTCGACGGGCAGAAGAAGATGACCGTGCGGGCCTCCTCCGGCGGTGCGGGCGGCTTCATCGAGGTGCGCACCGGCTCGCCCGACGGACGGCTGCACGGCTCGGCGTACATCCCGCCGACCGGTGGCTGGGAGACCTTCCAGGACGTCGACGTGCCATTGCGGGCGCTGCCGAAGAAGACCACGGAGGTCTACCTGGTCTTCAAGGGCGGCGAGGGCGCGCTGTACGACGTGGACGACTTCGAGTTCTCCAAGGCGCCGTTCAAGGGCGGCAAGAAGGTCCTGGTCTTCTCCAGGACCGCCGGCTTCCGGCACGACTCCATCCCGGCCGGCATCACGGCCCTGAAGGAGCTCGGCGGCCCGGCCGGCATCACGGTCGACGCGACCGAGGAGGCCCGCCAGTTCACCACCGCCAACCTCGCCAAGTACGACGCGGTGGCCTTCCTGTCCACCACCGGTGACGTCCTCGACGCCGAGCAGCAGAAGGCGTTCGAGAACTACGTGGCCGGCGGCGGCGGATACATCGGCATCCACGCGGCCGCCGACACCGAGTACGACTGGTCGTTCTACGGCGGCCTCGTCGGCGCCTACTTCGACTCGCACCCGGCGATCCAGAAGGCCACGGTCCGCGTCGAGGACCACGACCACCCGTCCACCGCGCACCTCGGCGACGCCTGGGAGCGCACCGACGAGTGGTACAACTACCGCACCAACCCGCGTGAGCAGGCCAAGGTCCTCGCCACCCTGGACGAGACCACCTACCAGGGCGGGAACATGAAGGGCGACCACCCGATCGCCTGGTGCCAGAGCTACGGCGGCGGCCGGTCCTTCTACACCGGCGGCGGCCACACCAAGGAGTCCTACGCCGACGAGGCCTTCCGGGCCCATCTGCTCGGCGGCCTCCAGTACGCCACCGGCCAGGTGAAGGCGGACTGCAGGCCGAGCAAGGACTACCGGAAGATCTTCAACGGCCAGACCCTGGAGGGCTGGAAGCAGGCCGGTCCCGGCAAGTTCAACGTCAAGGACGGCACCCTGGAGACCGAGGGCGGCATGGGCCTGCTCTGGTACCAGGCCAAGGAGCTGAAGTCGTACTCCCTCAAGCTCGACTGGAAGATGCAGGGCGACGACAACTCCGGGATCTTCGTGGGCTTCCCGGCCTCCGACGACCCGTGGTCCGCGGTGAACAAGGGCTACGAGATCCAGATCGACGCCACGGACGCGCCCGACCGCACCACGGGCTCCGTCTACTCGTTCAAGTCGGCGAACATCAAGGCCCGTGACCAGGTTCTGCGGCCGCCCGGCCAGTGGAACTCCTACGAGATCAAGGTCCGCGGCGAACGCCTCCAGGTGTTCCTCAACGGAGTCAAGATCAACGACTTCACCAACACGGACCCCGAGCGGAGCCTGACCGACGGCTACATCGGCCTGCAGAACCACGGCGCCGACGACCAGGTCTCCTTCCGCAACATCCAGTTGAAGGAACTGCCCGTCCAGGGCGACTGAACGGCGGCGGGCGGGGGACGCCGGACCCCCGCCCGCCGTCTCCACCCCTCCCCTTGAGGCTCGCGCACGACCAGGAGGCTGCCCATGTCCGCGTCCCTCTCCCGACCGCGTGTGGGAGTGTGGCTGATCGGAGCCCGAGGTTCCGTCGCCACCACCGTCGTCACGGGGTGCGCCGCCATCACCGCGGGGCTGCATCCGCCCACCGGCATGGTGACCGAGACCTCGGCGTTCACCGGCAGCGGCCTGCCCGCGCTGTCCGACCTCGTCTTCGGCGGCCACGACACCCTCGACTGCCCCCTGCCCAAGCGCGCCGAGACCCTGACCGCAGGCGGCGTCCTCCCGCCGGGCGTCGCCACCGCCGTCGCCGCGGAACTCGCCGCCGCCGACCACGAGATCAGGCCCGGCGGCCCCACGCCCGGAGACACCCGCAGCGAGGCCGAGCTGATCACGTCCTTCGCCGACGACATACGCGACTTCGCGCAACGCCATGAGCTGGAGCGGACGGTCGTGGTGAACGTCGCCTCGACGGAACCCGCGTCCGCCGGGCCCGGCGCCCCGCTGCCCGCCAGCACCCTGTACGCGCTGGCGGCCCTGCGCGCGGGCTGCCCCTACGTCAACTTCACGCCCTCCGAGGGCATGCACCACCCCGTCGCCGCGCGAGAGGCCGAGCGGAGCGGGCTGCCGTACGCCGGCCGGGACGGCAAGACCGGACAGACACTGCTGCGGGCCGTCCTGGGCCCGATGTTCGCGCAGCGGGCGCTGAACGTGCGGGCCTGGTCCGGCACGAACCTTCTCGGTGGCGGCGACGGCGCGGCCCTCGCCGACCCGGCCGCGGCGGCGGCGAAGAACGCCGGCAAGGAACGCGTCCTCGCCGACACCCTCGGCACCGTCCCCGAGGGCGAGGTCCACATCGACGACGTCCCCGCGCTCGGCGACTGGAAGACCGCCTGGGACCACATCGCCTTCGACGGCTTCCTCGGCACCCGGATGATCCTCCAGACCATCTGGCAGGGCTGCGACTCGGCCCTCGCGGCCCCCCTGGTACTGGACCTGGCCCGCCTCACCTCCCGAGCCCACCAAGCGGGTCTGACCGGCCCTCTCTCCGAACTGGGCTTCTACTTCAAGGATCCGGTGGGGGAGGGCCCGTCGAGCCTGGGGGAGCAGTACGTGGGGTTGGTGGGGTTGGGGGTTCGGCTTCGGACGGCGGGGGGTGCGTCGGGCGTGGCGGGGGCGAGGGCTGGGGGTGAGGATGCCGTCCGGGGCGCTGGTCATCGCGAGTCCACGGAGGCGCCTGCCGTCCGTGACGCCGATCCGCGTGAGCCCGCTGCCGGGGACCGCTCGTGAGCCGTAGCCGCGCCTGGGCCGAACTGCTCCGGCTGCCCGCCCTGTTCACCGTCCCCGGCGACGCCCTCAGCGGTGCCGCCGCCGCAGGGGCCCGGCCCAACTCCCGGACCCTGCTCGCCATCGGTTCCTCCCTCTGTCTCTACGAGGCCGGCATGGCCCTCAACGACTGGGCGGACCGCGCCGAGGACGCCGCCGAGCGCCCCCACCGCCCCCTCCCTTCCGGCCGTGTCCACCCCGCAGCCGCCTTCACCGCGGCCTGTGCCCTGACCGGTGCCGGCGTGACCCTCGCCGCTCGCGCCGGCCGCCCCGCTCTCACGATCGCCGTGCCCCTCGCGGCCACCGTCTGGGCCTACGACCTCGCCCTCAAGCACACCCCGTGCGGCCCCGCAGCCATGGCCACGGCACGTGCCCTGGACCTCCTCCTCGGCGCCGCGGCCACCACGGGCCGCACCCGCGCGGCACTCCCGTCAGCGGCCCTGCTCGGCACCCACACCCTCGCGGTCACCATGGTGTCCCGCCAGGAGACGAAGGGCGGCTCACCCCTGGCACCGCTCGCGGCCCTGACGGCGACGGCCCTGCTGAGCCGCCTGCTGGCCCACCGCCCGGCCGGCTTCCCGCCGGACAACCCCTCGGGCACGGGGCTGGACGGCGCCCCTGGGGAGACGACCGCCCCCAGCCGGCAGGTCACCTCGGGCCTCCTTCCTGCCACCGCCGAGTCCGCCGCCGGCCGCGGACGACCCGGGCCCGACCACGCCCGGCGGACCACCCCGAGCCGGTCCGCCGACTCCGCCCGGTCGTCCGCCCGAGCCCTGACCACGGCCCTCACCGCCGCCTACGCCGCGACCGCCGCCCGCCCCTACTTCCACGCCACCCTCAACCCCTCACCTCCGCTCACCCAACGAGCCGTCGGGGGCGGCATCCGGGCCACGATCCCGCTCCAGGCCGCACTGTCCGCCCGCTCCGGAGCCGGCCTCACCGCCCTGCTCATCGCGGGACTCGCCCCGCTCGGCCGACGGTTCGGAAGGAAGGTGAGCGTCACATGAGCCGGACGACGAGCGTGCCGGGTGCCTCTGCCGAGGCGGATGCGCGAGCCGACGGCGACTATCAGGGCACCGGCACCGGCACCGGCACGGGCACTGACATGGGCACGGGTGCTGACATGGGCACGGGTGCTGGCACGGACAAGGGCGCTGTCACCAGCGCCGAAACCGCCCCCGCCCTCGCCCCCGCCCCCGTCGCCCAGGCACCGGCCGTGACCCCCCTCCGCTTCGGCTACGGCACCAACGGCCTTGCCGACCTCCGCCTCGACGACGCCCTCGCCCTGCTCGCCGACCTCGGCTACGACGGCGTCGGCCTGACCCTCGACCACATGCATCTGGACCCGCTCGCCCCGGACCTGGCCGCCCGCACCCACCGCCTCGCACAGCGGCTGGACGCGCTCGGTCTGGAGGTCACGGTGGAGACGGGCGCCCGCTATGTGCTCGACCCGCGCCGCAAGCACGGCCCCTCCCTGCTGGACCCCGACCCGGACGACCGAGCCCGCCGCGTCGACCTGCTGATCCGTGCCGTCCGGGTTGCCGCCGACCTCGGCGCCCACGCCGTGCACTGCTTCAGTGGCATCACCCCGCCGGGAACGGACCCGAACACCGCCTGGCAGCACCTGACCGACGCACTCACCCCGGTCCTGGAGGCCGCCACCACCGCCGGCGTCCCCCTCGCCGTCGAACCCGAGCCCGGTCACCTCCTCGGGAGCCTCGCCGACTTCGACCGGCTCCGCCGCACACTCGGCGACCCGGAACACCTCGGGCTCACCCTCGACATCGGCCACTGCCAGTGCCTCGAACCCCTCTCCCCGGCCGACTGCATACGAGCCGCCGCCCCTTATCTGCGCCACGTCCAGATCGAGGACATGCGCCGCGGCATCCATGAACACCTCCCTTTCGGGGACGGCGAGATCGACTTCCCACCCGTCCTCGCCGCCCTCGCCGCCACCGGCTACCAGGGCCTCACCGTCGTCGAACTGCCCCGCCACTCCCACGCGGGCCCCCACTTCGCCGAGCACTCCCTCCCGTTCCTCCGCAGCGCCGAGGCCGCGGCCACCAGCACACCCGTACTCGTCCCATCTCATGGCGATCCCTCCGCCACCCCCGAAGGGAGCACCGCATGACCCACCCCCGCACCAGCCCGGCCACCCCGGACGCGGACACCGAGGGCCGGCCGCCCGCCGAGAGACAGGCGGACGGCGAAGGTCCCTCGGACACCGGGCGGCGCCACACGGAAGCCGAGCCGCAGGCAGCCCCCGAGGACGACAAACCCCTCGCCCTCACCCCGCCCACCGAACTACGCGCCCACCTCGCCGCCCGCCTCCACGCCGCCGCCCGCAGCTGGCTCCACCGAGCCATCGAAGAGGCCGCCGCCAACCCCGGCACCCACGGCCCCATCTCCGTGTGGGAGCTGCGCATCGCCGAGGCCGGCCGGCGCTGCGGCCCGGACCACGCCGACGCCGCCCGCGTCCTCATCCTGCACGCGGCCCGCGCCGACACCGACGCCCTCAGCCGGGTCTACTTCCAGGGCACCGGAGCCGAACGCCGCGCCGTCCTGCAAGCATTGCCCCACCTCGTCTCCGGCCCGCAGGCCCTCCCGCTCGTCGAGGACGCCCTGCGCACCAACGACACCCGGCTCCTCGCCGCCGCCGTCGGCCCGTACGCCGCCCGGCACCTGGACTCCCACCAATGGCGGCACGCCGTCCTGAAGTGCCTGTTCACCGGCGTCCACGTCGAGACCGTGGCCGACCTGGACCGCCGCGCGCACCGCGACGCCGAACTCGCCCGCATGCTCGGCGACTACGCCGCCGAACGCACCGCCGCGGGCCGCTCCGTGCCCGAAGACCTGTACCGCGTCCTGACCTTGACCGACCCCACGGCCACCCCACCCGCGCCCGCCGCCCAGCGCGGCAGCCGCGGCACCGACGGCAAGGAGTCCTGATGCGCCTCTTCGACCCCCACATCCACATGACGTCGCGCACGACCGACGACTACGAGGCGATGCACGCCGCCGGCGTCCGTGCCGTCGTCGAGCCCTCCTTCTGGCTCGGCCAGCCCCGCACCTCTCCCGCCTCCTTCCTCGACTACTTCGACTCCCTCCTCGGCTGGGAGCCCTTCCGCGCCGCACAGCACGGCATCGCCCACCACTGCACGCTCGCCCTCAACCCCAAGGAGGCGAACGACCCGCGCTGCGTCCCCGTCCTCGACGAACTGCCCCGCTATCTCGTCAAGGACCAGGTCGTCGCCGTCGGTGAGATCGGCTACGACTCGATGACCCCCGCCGAGGACACCGCCCTCGCCACCCAGCTCCAGCTCGCCGCCGCCCACGAACTGCCGGCGCTCGTCCACACCCCGCACCGCGACAAGCTGGCGGGCCTGCGCCGCACCCTCGACGTCGTCCGGGAGTCCGCCCTGCCCGCGGACCACGTCCTGGTCGACCACCTCAACGAGACCACCGTCAAGGAAGCCAAGGACAGCGGGTGCTGGCTCGGCTTCTCCGTCTATCCCGACACCAAGATGGACGAGGAACGGATGGTCGCGATCCTGCGCGAGTACGGGCCCGAGCAGGTGCTGGTGAACTCCGCCGCCGACTGGGGCAGGAGCGACCCCCTGAAGACCCGCAAGGTCGCCGACCTGATGCTCGCGGAAGGCTTCGACGAGGACGACGTCGACCGGGTTCTGTGGCGCAACCCCGTCGCCTTCTACGGACTCAGCGGCCGCCTTGCCCTCGACGTCGCCGCCCCGGACGCGACCCACGAGGGCAACTCCATCCTCCGTGGCGCCCCGAAGGACCTCGACAAAGGGCCGGGCAGAGCGCCGGGACAGGGGGACGATCCCGCGGCGCCGGCCCCGGGAGCGTGAGCCGTGCGTTTCCGCCACCCCGACGGCTCCACCGTCCACCTCGCCTACTGCACCAACGTGCACCCGGCCGAGACCCTCGACGGCGTCCTCGCCCAACTCCGTGACCACTGCGAGCCCGTCCGCCGGCGGCTCGGCCGTGACCGCCTCGGCATCGGCCTGTGGCTCGCCAAGGACGCCGCTCACGCCCTCGTCACCGACCCGTCCGCCCTGCGCGGCCTGCGCACCGAACTCGACCGGCGCGGTCTCGAGGTCGTCACCCTCAACGGCTTCCCGTACGAAGGATTCGGCGCCGAAGAGGTCAAGTACCGCGTCTACAAGCCGGACTGGGCCGACCCCGAACGCCTCGAACACACCACCGCCCTGGCCCGGGTCCTCGCCGGTCTCCTCCCGGACGACGTCACCGAGGGCAGCATCTCCACCCTGCCCCTCGCCTGGCGCACCGCCTACGACGACCACCGCGCCGGCACGGCCCGCGTCGCCCTGCGCACCCTCGCCGAACGCCTCGACGCCCTCGCGGAGCTGACCGGCCGCGACATCCGCGTCGGCCTCGAACCCGAGCCCGGCTGCATCGTCGAGACCACCGGCGACGCCCTCGCCCCGATCGCCGCGATCGGACACGACCGCATCGGTATCTGTGTCGACACCTGTCACCTCGCCACCTCCTTCGAAGATCCGCTGCCTGCCCTGGACGCGCTCACCGAAGCCGGCGTCCCCGTCGTCAAGTCCCAGCTGTCGGCCGCACTGCACGCCGAGCACCCGCACCTCCCCGAGGTCCGCGAGGCCCTCGCCGCCTTCGACGAACCCCGCTTCCTGCACCAGACCCGCACCGCCACCGCCGCCGGCCTGCGCGGCACCGACGACCTCGGCCAGGCCCTCGACGGCGAGACACTCCCCGACGCCTCCCCATGGCGCGCCCACTTCCACGTCCCGCTCCACGCGGCCCCCGCCGCGCCCCTCACCTCCACGCTCGACGTCCTCAAGGGCGCCCTGGCCCGGCTGGTCGGCGGCCCGCACCCGCTCACCCGGCACCTGGAGGTCGAGACCTACACCTGGCAGGCCCTCCCGGCCGAGCTGCGCCCCCGCGCCCGAAGCCAGCTGGCCGAGGGCATCGCTGCCGAACTCACCCTCGCCCGCGACCTGCTGACCGACCTCGGCCTCAAGGAGCTGCCATGATCGAGCCACCGGAACCGGCAGCCCCGGCGACCCGCGGCGCAACCGGCACGGGCGCCACCGTCACCGGCCGACCCACCCCCCTCCTTGTCCTGGACGTCGTCGGCCTCACCCCCCGTCTCCTCGACCACATGCCCCGCCTCAAGACGCTCGCCGAGTCCGGCTCACAGGCGTCCCTCGGCACCGTCCTGCCCGCCGTCACCTGCGCCGCCCAGTCCACGTTCCTCACCGGCACCCATCCGTCGGAGCACGGCATCGTCGGCAACGGCTGGTACTTCCGCGACCTCGGCGACGTACTCCTGTGGCGCCAGCACAACGGCCTGGTCACCGGCGACAAGCTCTGGGACGCCGCCCGGCGTGCCCACCCCGGCTACAGCGTCGCCAACATCTGCTGGTGGTACGCCATGGGCGCCGACACCGACATCACTGTCACCCCCCGTCCGATCTACTACTCCGACGGCCGCAAGGAACCCGACTGCTACACCCGGCCACCCGCCCTGCACGACGAACTCACCGAGAAGCTGGGCACCTTCCCGCTCTTCCACTTCTGGGGCCCCGGCGCGGACCTCGCCTCCAGCCGCTGGATCATCGACGCCACCCGCCACATCATCCGCACCCGGCACCCCGACCTGACACTCTGTTACCTCCCGCATCTCGACTACGACTTGCAGCGCTTCGGCCCCGACGACCCGCGCTCGCTCAAGGCCGCCGCCGACCTCGACGCGGCCATGGCCCCGCTCCTGGACGACGCGCGGGCAGAGGGCCGTACCGTGGTGGCGCTGTCCGAGTACGGCATCACCCGCGCGGACCGGCCGGTCGACATCAACCGGGCCCTGCGGCGCGCCGGACTGCTGGAAGTGCACACGCAGGACGGCATGGAGTACCTCGACCCGATGGCGTCACGCGCCTTCGCCGTCGCCGACCACCAGATCGCCCACGTCTACGTGCGCCGGCCGGAAGACCTCGACGCGACCAGGGAAGCGCTCGACGGACTGCCCGGTATCGAGCAACTCCTCGACGACGAGGGCAAGAAGACCCACCATCTCGACCATCCGCGCTCCGGCGAACTGATCGCCGTGGCGGAGCCGGACGCCTGGTTCACGTACTACTACTGGCTCGACGACGCACGCGCTCCCGACTTCGCGCGACTGGTCGAGATCCACCGCAAACCCGGCTACGACCCGGTCGAACTCTTCATGGATCCCCTCGACCCCTACGTCAAGGTCAAGGCCGCGACCGCGCTCGCCCGCAAGAAACTCGGCATGCGCTACCGCATGGCGGTCGTGCCCCTGGATCCGTCACCTATTCGCGGCAGCCACGGCCGCCTTCCCACGAGCGACGACGACGGTCCGCTCCTCATCTGCTCCACCCCCCGCGCTGTCGGCGACCGTGTCGCGGCCACCGACGTGAAGTCACTCCTGCTCCAACTCGCCGGTCTCACCGGCCCGTCACTTCCGACTGATCACCAGTGAAGCACTCACCACTGACAACGGCCTTCGATCACAAGGAGTTCCAGGCATGAGCCGCTTTTCCCAGACGGACCCCGAACTCACCCACCGACTCAGCAGACGAGGCATGCTCGGCGTGGCGGCGGGCGCCACGGCCGCCGCTCTGGTGGGTGCGGCCACCACCCCCGCCACCGCCGCGGCCTCCCACGGCGGCGGCCGCGGCCGTCCCGTCCTGCCGCCCGGGCGCCTCGGCATCCAGCTCTACAGTCTGCGGGACAAGGTCTCCACCCTCGGCTTCGCGCCCGTCTTCGCCGAACTGGAGAAGTACGGCTACGACGAGGTGGAGTTCGCCGGATACACCCAGGGCTCGGCCGGCCCGATCACCCTCGCCCAGCTCAAGCGGCTGGCCAGGAACCACGGCCTGAACCCGATCGGCAGCCACGTCGGCTACTACTCCGCCGACCCGAACGCGTACACCTTCGCCCAGAACCTCACCAAGGTCCTGGACGACGCCCAGGCCCTCGGCCTGAAGCACATAGGCACCGCGTCCGGGCCGTTCCGCTACGGCTCCACCGTCGACGCCTGGAAGCGCGCCGCCGAGGAGTTCAACACCTACGGTGCGGCGGCCAGGGCGCGCGGCATGAAGTTCTACCAGCACAACCACTCCGAGGAGTTCTCCTTCGCCACCGACAACCCCAAGGTCCGTCTCTACGATGTGCTGCTCGCCGAGACCGACCCCGACCTCGTCTTCCTGGAGATGGACATCTACTGGGCCTACTCGGGCCAGTTCCGCTTCTCCAGGCGCCCCGACGGCTCACCCGCCCCCTTCGAGCCGCTGAACTACGTCCTGAGGCATCCACACCGCTACCCGCTCTTCCACGTGAAGGACGGGGTGAGCGACCCGTCCGACACGTACGGCTACCGCATGGTCGACGTCGGCGACGGCGACATCGACTACAAGAAGTTCATCTCCGCCGTGACCCGGCTGCGCGGCCGGCACACCGACCACCACTGGCAGGCGGAGCACGACAACCCGACCGAGTCCTTCACGTTCGCCCGCCGCTCCAGCGAGCACCTGCACTCGCTGCGGGAGAAGTGCTGACGGCCGTACCACGATGAGGAGGCCCTCCCCGGAGTCGGGGAGGGCCTCCTCATGTGAACGACTCGTCAGCGTGCGGGACTCGGCACCACCGTGCGCCCCGGCTGGCGCAGCAGCAGTGCGATGGCCGCCGCCACGATCGACACGCCGCCGGCCAGCGCGTAGGCGCCGTCGTAGCCCCAGGCCGCGACGACCATGGCGCCCAGACCGCCGCCGAACAGGCCGCTGATCAGCTTGCCGCTGTAGACGAGACCGTAGTTGGTCGCGTTGAAGTTCTCCCCGAAGTAGTCCGGGGTGAGCGCCGCGAACAAGGGGTAGAAGGCGCCGCCGCCGAATCCGGAGAGGAACGCGAAGAACAGGAACAGCCACTCGCTCCTGAGGTCTCCGGCCCAGATCACGCCGAACTGGGCGAGACCCAGCACGACGATCACGAACACCAGGGTCGGCTTACGGCCCCACCGGTCCGACAGCCAGCCCACGACACCGCGGCCGATGCCGTTGATGACCGCCATCACGCCCATCGACGACGCCGCGACCAGCGGGCCGAAGCCCACCTCCTTGGCGTAGTCGACCTGGAAGGAGATACCGAAGATCGACACCCCGGCGGTCAGCACCACGGACAGCCACATCAGTGGCAGCATGCCCGTTTTGATGGCCTCCCGCGGCGTGTACTGCCTCACCGCCGGAGGGTTCTTGGCCAGGCTCGTCGCGCTCTTCTCGCTGCCCGCGTACGACAGGGGATCGATGTCCGCGGGCCACCAGTTCTTCGGCGGGTCCTTGAAGAAGAACGCGCATCCGAACACGACGATCATGATGTAGCAGCCGACGAGGTCCAGCACCCGGTGGTAGTTCGCGGTGTCGAACCCGTAGTTGAAGATGAAGATGAACGGCAGCGATCCGTACGCGAACCCGCCGTTGACGAACCCGGTCCGGGCGCCGCGCCGCTCGGGGAACCACTTGCCGACCATGTTGATGCAGGTCGCGTAGACCAGGCCCGCGCCGATGCCGCCGATGACGCCGAAGCCGAGGATCGCCAGCCAGACGTTGTCCATGTGCGACAGGGCGAGGAATCCCAGCAGACACATGCCGGAGCCGATGTACATGGCGGAGCGGGCCGTCAGGATGCCCTTCTCGCGGAGCCAGCCCGCGGGGAAGGCGATGCCGGCCTGGAAGAACACCCACACGCTCAGGATCCAGAAGGTGTTGCTCTGCGTCCAGCCGTGCGCGTGGGACAGGGTGTCCTCCGCGGAGCCGTACGCGTATTCGAAGACGCTGATGGCCATCATGGCGATCCACGGGAGATACACCATGATCTTGCGGGAGTGGCCGAGGATGTCGCGGTCGGTCTCGCCGACGCGGTAGACGCGACCTCGTGAGTCGGTCACCTCGCGGTAGGGACGGTGTGCGGCGTCGGATGGTGCGGACGAGCCGTTTGCTGCGTACGGATCTGCCGTCATGTCAGGCCATGTCCTCGCCGAGAGGTTGGGGATTGGGTGCGATACCGCGCGTGTTCTTGTCGCGTCCCGGGGGAGTGAGGAACAGGGCCATGCAGCCGGCGAACAGCGAGATGGAGCCGGCCAGGATGAAGGCGCCGGAGTGCCCCCAGGCGCTGACGACCACGGCGCCCATGCCCGCGCCGAGACCGGAGACCAGCTTGGCGCTGTAGACCATGCCGTAGTTGGACGCGTTGTTGTTCTCACCGAAGTAGTCGGCGGTGAGAGCCGCGAACATCGGGAAGATGGCGCCGCCGCCGAAGCCGGAGATCGCCGAGAAGATCAGGAAGAACGTCAGGTGCTTGCTCTCGGCCGACCAGAGGATGCCGTACTGGGCGAGGCCCAGGATGACGCAGACGGCGAGCAGGCACCGCTTGCGGCCGTACAGGTCGGACAGCCAGCCGATCACGCCGCGGCCGGTGCCGTTGACGACGGCCTTCAGCGACATGGCCGTGGCGACGATGCCGCCCGCGAAGCCGGCCTCCTCGCCGATGTCCACCTGGAACGCGATGCCGAAGATGTTCACGCCGGACGTGCACGCCAGGCAGAACCACATCAGCGCGACCCGGCCGGTCTTCCAGGCCTCCATCGGGGTGTACTGGCGCACCGCGGGCGGGTTCATCCGCAGCGAGCGGGCCGCGCGCGGGTCCTTCGGAGGGTTGAGCGGGTCGACGTCCGCAGGCCACCAGTTCTTCGGCGGGTCCTTGAAGAAGAAGCCGGCCGCCCCCACCATCAGGGCGAGGAGGACACCGACCGAGACCAGCACCCAGCGGAAGTTGGTCAGGTCCATGTAGCCGGTGAAGAGGAAGACGAAGGGCACCGAACCGTAGGCGAAACCGCCGTTGACGAAGCCGGTCTTGCCGCCCTTGCGCTCCGGATACCACTTGCCGACCATGTTGACGCAGGTGGCGTAGACCATGCCGGCGCCCATGCCGCTGAACATGCTGAAGCCGATGTAGGCGACCACGACATGTGGTGCGTAGGCCAGCGAGAGGTAGCCCAGGAAGGTGCCCGCTGCACCGAGCATCATCGCGAAACGGGCCGGCAGCTTGCCGGACTCGCGCAGCTTGCCCGCGGGGAAGGCCACCGCGGCCTGGAAGAACACCCAGACCGTCATCATCCAGAAGATGTGCGCACTGGCCCAGTGGTGCGCGGTGTGGAGCGTGTCCTCGGCGGACGCGAACGCGTATTCGGCGGAGGAGATGCCCATCATGCCGACCCAGGGCAGGATCACCATCCACTTGCGCTTGCGTCCCATGATGTCGACGTCTGTCTCGCCGACGCGGTAGACGCGTCCGTTCTTGTCGGTCACCTCCCGATAGGCGGCGACTCGCGTAACGTCAGTAGTGGTCACGTTCATTGCACCCCTTGCGTCGAAAGTTCTGGCCAGCGCCCCCTGTCCAATGCCTTTCGTGCGCGCGCGGGTCCCGGGGGGGGGGGGGGGGGGGGGGGGGGGGGGGGGGGGGGGGGGGGGGGGGGGGGGGAGGGGGGGGGGGGAGAGGGGGGGGGGGGGGGGGGGGGGGGGGGGGGGGGGGGGGGGGGGGGGGGGGGGGGGAGGGGGGGGGGGGGGGGTGTGTTTTCCCCCTTCAGGGAAAGCAAGAGGGATGACGGCGTCCGAAAGGCCACGGTCCTGTACCCGCCGACCATGGCC